>DASPGZ010000101.1:0-56139 GCA_035620355.1 Solirubrobacterales bacterium
TGTAGACCGGCAGCAGAAAGACCGCGATCAGCTTTGAGATCACGCTCGAGGCCGTGTAGGCGGCGCCCGTGGTCGCCAGCCGGCGCAGATAGCCGAACATCTCTAGGAGGCGGAGGCCGGAGGCCGAAGCCGACTCCCGGCGTCGTTGAGCCGGCTTGCTCCGCCGATGTTCGCCGAGGCCCGGGGCGGACCCGGGCGAAGCGCGATCCCGAGCGCCAGCAACGCCCACATCGCGGGGTCGATCGCGAACCCCGTGTAGCCGAAACTGGCGACGAGCAGGGCGACGAAGCAGGCTGCGACCGCGGCTCGCGCCAGTGAGTGGGCGGCCCCCGACCCGAGCAGGCAGACCAGCGACACGACCAACAGCGCGACGTAGAGCGTCAGGCCGATCACCCCCTGCTCGGCGGCGACGGTGACCGGCTCGGAGTGCGAGACGGTCGTCCGCGCCTGTTCGATGTGCTCGAAGAAGGCGCGGCCGAACGAGCCCGAGCCGTAGCCGGCGATCGGCTTGCCGACGTCCTGGTCGGCGGGCGGCTCGTCCGGGCCGATCACCCCGAACAGGATCAGGCCGCCGCGGGCGAGGTCGGTGTGCCCGCTGTCGATGCTGCGCACGTCCTCGATGTCGCTGGTCGGCGTCCCTCCGGCGACCACCAGCGCGACCAGCGCGACGGCGCCGAGAGCAGCGAACCCGGCGACCCCGCGCCAGCGCCAGCGCAGCAGGCAGACCATCCCGAGCCCGGCGAGCAGGGCGGCGAAGCTGGTCAGCGAATAGGAGAAGGCGAGCGCCACCAGCCCGACGGCGAAGACCGCCGCGGCGGCCCAGAGGTCCCGTCGCTCGCCGCCCCAGGCGATGCAGGCGGCGAACGCCGTCAGCGCCAGGGCCAGGTAGCGGCCGAAGATGTTCGGGTCGAAGAAGATCGAGTTGACCCGGAAGTAGACGTGGAGCTCGTTCGCGTCGCCGAGCTCGGGGTTGAAGAAGAGCTCGCCGACCAGGTACTGCGCAATCCCGACCAGAGCGCAGCCGACGGTCACTGCGCCGACCGCGAGCAGCGTCCGGCGCAGCAGCTGCCGTGTCCACTCGACCTCGGCCAGGAGGCAGAAGAGGATCGCGAACGGGACCAGGAAGAAGCCGATGTTCTCGATCGCGTTCGAGACGTCGACCGAGTAGCTCGCCTGAATCGCGTAGAGGACCGGCGTCGCCGCCAGCAGCCAGCGCAGCCGCCGTGGCCACGGGTCCCCGGCGGGGACGCGGCGCGCGGGCGGCGGCCGCAGCGCCGAGACGATCGCGCCGGCCGCGATCACCGCGTACAGGGGTACCAGCAGGTTCGCGGTCTCCCCGCCGATCTCGAGCGGCACCCGCAGCGGCAGCACGGCGACGGCGGCGATCGGGAACGCCTGCGGGTAGCGGCGAAAGAACCAGCAGAGGACGGTGACGGCGGCGGCGGCGAAGACGACCGCGACGCCGACCTGCGGCGCGCTGGTCCGGAAGTCGACCACCCGCGGCTCGTCCCACACGCTGCCGGCCACGAGCACCGGCGCGGCGACCAGAGCGACGGCGATCGCCACCTGGCGCGCCCGCCGATCCTCGAGCACCAGGGCGGCGGCGGCCGCGCCGCAGGCGACCAGGATCCCGATCAGCTCCGGGGCCGAGGCCGTCATGGCTCGGACGGCGCCGGCGGGAGCACGTTGATCCGCCGCGGCCAGACCATCTCGCGGCCCTCGCTCGGCAACTCGACCAGCAGCCGGTAACGACCCGGCGGGACCGCGGCGCCGTCGTCGGTGCGCCCGTCCCAGGAGTAGCTGACCGGCTCGCGCTCGCCCAGGGCGACGTCGGCATCGAGCGTCCGGACCAGGTTCTCGCGGCTGTCGACGATCCCGACCAGCGCCCCGTCGTCGGCCTCGCGGACGAAGAAGGTGATCGGCACCTCGTCGGGGCCGGGCCCGCCGACCCGCAGGCTCGCCTGCTGATCGCGGGCGGGCTCGGTGACCTCCAGCACCAGGTCCGGGGTCCGCGCGCGCACGACCAGGACCGCGGCGGCGAAGGTCGCCGCCAGCAGGCAACAGAAGAGCGCCGCGCCGAGCGTGACGCGGTGCCCGCCGGGCACTAAGCCCGATCCTCGCCGGCGATCACGACAACGTCGGCGTTCTCGGCCTGCTGGCGCAGGTCGCGATCGAGCGGCTTCACCTTCCTCACCCCCAGGTCGCCGGCGACCTTCTGCGCGGCCGGCTTCTGGCGGTCCTCGTAGAGCACCTCCGTGTTCGCGAAGCCGGGCTCGGTGTTGGTGATCGCTACCACCTTGTAGCCGGCGGCCTCGATGTCGGAGGCGACCTTGCCCGCAAGGCCGTTGATCGAGGTGCCGTTGAAGATCGCGACGTCGACCTCGCCGGGGACGATCCGCCCGACCCGTTGCTGCGGCAGCTCGTCGTCGGAGAGCAGCGCCTGGGAGACGAAGATCGCGGCGGCGCCGAGCAGCAGCGCGGCGGCGCCGATCGCGACCAGCACGCGGGGCTGGGTCGCGCGGTCGACGAAGTGGCGCCAGCGTGGGTGCGGCGCGAGCGCCGCGCGCTCCATCGTGATCCGCTCGAGCGCCGGGCGCTCGTGGGTGACCCGGGTCGCCGCCGGGATCCCGCCCGCAGGGGTGCCCCCGGGCTCCGGCGGGGCGACCGCGGTGGCGCCGGTGATCTCCTCGAGCTCGGTCTCGGCGGAGTCGAGCCGCCGCTCGCTCGTGCTCAGATTCTCGGCGGCGTAATCGGGGTCGGCCTCGCGCAGGGCGCGCAGCCGCTTGACGTCGCGGCGCTGCGAGAGATAGAGCGGCAGGAGCAGGATCAGCCCGAGCATCGCGCCCGCCGCGATGAAGCCGCCGACCGTGTCGAAGATCTCGCCGACGCCCACGAGCGTGCCCGCTAGGAACCGAAGTCGGAGTCGTCCCTGCCGATGACGAGCGCCAGCGGCGCCTCGCCGGAGCGGTCCCGGATCCCGCCGATCATCGGCAGCACCTCCGGCTCGCCGAGCTGGTCGGCGACCCCGGCGGCGAGCTCGTTGGCGTCCGCTTCGGCCGCCGGCTCGAACATCACCGTGGTCTGGTCGAAGCCCGAGTCCGCGTTCGTCTTCTCGCCGACGGCGAAGCCGTCGAGCGGCTGCACGACCTGCTTCGCGACCACGTCGGCGAGGCCCTGGACGCCCGCGATCTCCGTGCCGTCGGCCGCCTGCTCCTGGGTCGCGTTGAGGACCGCCACCTCGATCTTCTCCTCCTTCGGCTTGCCGCCGCCGTCCTTGCCGCCCTGGGTGCTGCCGCCGCCGGCGTCGTCGCCGCCGATCAGGCCGAAGCCGCTGGTCAGCACCGCCGCGGCGATCACGCCCGCGGCCAGCAGCGCGACCAGGTAGCGGGGATCGATCGGCAACCGCCGGTCGAGCGCGGCGAAGCGATCGGAGACCCAGTCGCGGCGGGCACCGAACCATGCGGCGATCCGGCCGGGGGGCGGCGCCTCGACCTCCTCGGCCTCCGGCTCCTCGCCCTTGGCCTCGGCGACGGCCACCTCGGCCTCGGTCGCCTCGGTCGCGCGCTCGGGGGCCCGCCCCGCCCACTCGCGCAGGCGGCGCACCTCGCGTGCCTGCTGGATCGTCAGGAAGGCGAGGATCGCGAGACCCAGAAAGGCGGCGACGCCGAGATAGGGCCCGATCGAATCGATCAGGTCAGTCATAGATTGAGGCGGGGAGTTTTGCCGATCAAGCCAGCGTGTGGCGGGCCGTGCCCCCGCCGCCCATCAGCTCGACCACGTGCTCGGCCAGCCCCGCCTCGTCGCCGGAGGCGACCAGGGTCGCCAGCCGCTCGACCGTCTCCTCGACCCAGACGGGATCGAGTGCCTCCGCCCGCACCGCCCGGACGATCCGGTCGGCGGTCGTCTGCTGCGGGCGCTCGTCGGGGTTGAACAGCTCCTCGTGGAGCTTCTCGCCCGGCCGCACGCCGATGATCTCGATCGGGATGTCGGCATCCGGCTCGTAGCCGGCGAGCCGGATCATGTTGCGGGCCAGCTCGATGATCTTCACCGGCTCGCCCATCTCGAGCACGAACATGTCGCCGGCGCCGCTGCCGAGGTCACCGGCCTGAATCACGAGCTGGACCGCCTCCGGGATGGTCATGAAGTAGCGGGTCATCTCCGGGTCGGTGACCGTCACCGGCCCGCCGCGCTCGATCTGCGAACGGAAGATCGGGACCACGCTTCCCGAGGAGGCGAGGACGTTGCCGAAGCGGACGATCGTGAACCGCGTCTGCGGATTGCGCTCGCCGACGGCGGCGACGATCCACTCGGCCATCGCCTTGGTCGCGCCCATCACCGTGCGCGGGTTGACCGCCTTGTCGGTCGAGATCAGGACGAAGCGCTCGACCCCGGCCACTGCGGCGTTCTTCGCCGTCACCTGGGTCGCGATCGCGTTGTTGCGCAGCGCCTCGAGCGGGTTGGCCTCCATCAGGCCGACGTGCTTGTAGGCGGCTGCGTGGAAGACGACCTCGGGCTTGAACCGCTGCATCACCTCGAGCATCCGCTCGCCCTCCTTGCAGTCGGCGAGCACCGACTCGATCCGGGTGAAGTGCCACTGCGCGGTCATCTCCCGGTCGATCTCGAACAGGTTGTCCTCGGCGTGGTCGGCGAGCACCAGCAGCTTCGGCCGGACCCGGGCGATCTGGCGCACGAGCTCGGAGCCGATCGAGCCGCCCGCGCCGGTCACCAGGACCCGCTTGTCCTCGAGGTACGCCCCGACCCGGTCGAGCTCCATCACCACCGGGTCGCGGCCGAGGACGTCCTCGACCCGGACCTCGCGCAGCTGGCGGGTGAGCTGGACGCCGCCGCGCAGGAGCTCGAAAACGGTCGGCAGGGTGCGCACCTCGATCTCGCGCTCGCGACAGGCCGCGACCACCTTGCCGCGCAGGACGCCGGGCGCCGACGGAATCGCGATCACGACCTCGTCCGGAGCGAGCCGGTCGCAGATCGGCCCGATCTCGTCGGTGGTCCCGAGCACCTTGAGCCCGGCGGCGCGCATGTTGCGCTTCGACGGGTCGTCGTCGAGGAAGCCGATCGCGTGCGCGCCGAGGTTCGGGTTCAGCTGCAGCTCGCGGACGACCATCTGGCCGCCCGAGCCGGCGCCGACGACGAGGATGCTGCGCGAGCGGCCGCGGGCCATCCGCTGGGGCCGCTCGGCAAACGAGCGCCGCGCGAGCCGTGCGCCTCCGAGCAGCGCGCAGGAGAGGATGAAGTCGAAGATCACCACCGAGCGGGGCAAGCTGTCGGGATAGGGCTTGACCAGCACGAAGACGAGGACGAGGAGCGCGCTCGCCACCGCCAGCGCCCGGACCAGCGGCCAGAGGTCCGGGAGGCGGAAGTAGCGCCACCACTGGTGGTGCTGGCCGAGCAGCTCGAGGACCAGCGACTTGCCGATCGCGACGAAGGCGACCGAGCCCGCGAGCATGGTCAAATAGCGGTCGGGGATCTGGCCGCCGTCGTCGAGGAAGCGGAGCAGGAACGCGAGCGCGAAGGCGATCGCGCAGAGCAGCGCGTCGGCGGCGAACTCGAGCGCCCGCCGCCTGAGGACAGGATCGGCCAGGCGGGACATGGCCAGCGAGTCTACGGCGGAACCCGGCCCCCCGGTGGGTAACGTGTCCGGCCCGCATGGTCCCGGTCAGCCTCCTCAACGCGCTTCCCCGCGCGTCGGTCACCGACGCGGTCCTCGACCCGATCGTCAACGCGGCGACCGACTTCATCGACGCGGTCGGGGTGATCGGCGTCTTCCTGCTGATGCTGCTCGAGAGCGCCTGCATCCCGGTGCCCAGCGAGGCGATCATGCTGTTCGCCGGGTTCAGCGTCTCCGAGGGGAGCATGAGCCTGTTCGGCGCGGTCACGGCGGGGGTGCTCGGCAACGTCGTCGGCTCCTGGATCGCCTACGCGGTCGGCTACTACGGGCGGCTCGAGCTGCTCGACAAGAACCGCTTCATCCACATCAACCGCAAGCACCTGGAGTGGGCCGACAGCTGGTTCCAGCGCCACGGCGACGTCACCGTACTGGTGGCCCGCTGCCTGCCGATCATCCGCACCTTCATCTCGCTGCCGGCCGGCGTCGCCCGGATGCCGTTCTGGCGCTTCACCGTGCTGACCACGATCGGCTGCATCCCGTGGGTGCTGATGCTGACCCTGATCGGCCGCTCGGTCGGCGACAACTGGGAGGAGTGGCGCGACAAGCTCCACTACCTCGACTACGCCGTGATCGCGATCGCGATCGGCGGGCTGATCTACTGGCTGATCCGCCGGCGGCGCACCCCGAAGCCCGCCTGATCGGCGTGCGCGGCGCCGCCCACGCCCCCGGCCTCGGCCCGAAGCGGGCGGCGGTCCTCGGGCTGGTCCAGGGGCCGACCGAGCTGCTGCCGATCTCGAGCTCGGCTCACCTGGCGCTGGTCCCGCGGATCGCGGGGTGGGACTGGGGGGCGATCGACCCCGAGGCGCGCAAGAGCTTCGAGGTCGCCCTGCACGCCGGCACGGCGGCCGCGCTGCTGATCGGCCAGCGGCGCGCGATCGCCGCCGAGCTGGCCGAGTTCGACCGCCGGCGGGCCGCCGTGGTCGCGCTCTCGTTCCTGCCGCCCGCGGTCGCCGGCTACACGCTCGAGCGCTGGATCGAGGGACGGCTGGGAGGGCCGTCGACGATCGCGGCCGGGCTCGCCGCCGGAGCGGTGGCGATGGTCGTCGCCGACACCCGGCCTCAGGAGCGCGGCCCCGGCGACGCGCGGGCGAGCGACGGGCTGGCCCTCGGGCTGGCCCAGGCGGCGGCCCTGATCCCGGGCGTCTCGCGCAACGGCGCCACCCTGACCGCTGCCCGCGCGCGCCGGTTCACCCGCGCGCACGCGAACCTGCTCTCGCGCACCGTGGCCCTGCCGGTGATCGTCGGGGCGACGCTGCTGAAGGGCGTGCGGCTGCGCCGCCGCGGCCTCTCGCCGGAGCTCTCGCGGGCGATGGCCGCCGGAGTCGGCGCCTCGTTCGTCTCGACCCTCGCCTCGCAGCGGCTGATCGGACTGGTCGAGCGCGACCGCGCGCTGTGGCCCTATGCCGCCTACCGGATCTGCCTGGCGACCGCGATCGCGGTCAGAATGGCCCGATGAGCGACCGCAAGGCGCCTCAACAGCGGCGCGGCTCGGCTTCGCTTCGCTCCGCCGCGCAGGCCGACGCTTACTCACGCGCCGGCGTCAGCCAGCGCGCGGCCGACTCCGCGGTCGAGGCCCTGGTCCGCAGCCTGAAGCTGATCGAGACCGGGAAGCCGTCGCGGGTGGTGGCGCTTCCGAACCACTACGCGAGCGTGCTGCGGATCGACGACCAAACCGGGGTCGCCTTCGGCACCGACGGGGTCGGGACCAAGATGCTGATCGCCGAGCGCATGGGCGACTTCACCACGATCGGGATCGACTGCATCGCGATGAACGTCAACGACCTGATCTGCGTCGGCGCCGAGCCGATCGCGATGCTCGACTTCATCCTCTGCGGTGAGGCCGACCCGGAGGTCTGCGGCGCGATCGGGGTCGGCCTGCGCACGGGCGCCGAGCGGGCCGGGATCGAGATCCCGGGCGGCGAGATCGCCCAGGTCGGGGAGATCGTCTCCGGGGTCGAGCTGACCGGCTCGGCCATCGGGCTGGTCGCGCTCGAGTCGATCGTCGACGGCGCCGCCGTCGAGCCGGGCGACGCGATCATCGGGCTGCCCTCGTCGGGGCTGCACTCGAACGGCTACACGCTCGCGCGCCGGGCGCTGCGCGACGTGCCGCTCACCGACGACCGGCTCGGGCGGCCGCTGGGCGAGATCCTCCTGTCGCCGACCGAGATCTACGTCCCGGCGATCCTCGAGCTGCTCGGGTCGGGCCTCGGGGCGCGGGGGCTCGCCCACATCACCGGCGACGGGCTCAACAACCTGACCCGGCTGGCGGCGCCGGTCGGCTACGAGATCTCGGATCCATTCGAGGTTCCGCCGGTGTTCGAGCTGATCGCCGAGCTCGGTGAGATCCCCGAGGCCGAGATGTACGAGGTCTTCAACATGGGCTGCGGATTCGTCTGCGTGATCGCGGCCGCCGACGAGGAGGCCGCCCTGCGGTTGCTCCGCGGCCACTACCCGAGCGCGAAGCGGATCGGCACGGTCACCAAGCGCGCCGCGGTCGTCGAGCGGGCCTAGGCGGCCGCCGAGAACGCCCGCCGATAGGCGGTCGGCGTGGTCGAGGTCGCGCGGCGGAAGTGCTCGCGCAGCGAGGGGGCGGAGCCGAAGCCGGCGCTGCGCGCGACCCGCTCGACCGAGAGGTCGGTGTGCTCGAGCAGGCGCCTGGCCTCGAGCACGCGCTGCGCGTGCAGCCACTTGAGCGGCGTGGTCCCGGTCTCGGCCACGAACCTGCGGGCGAAGGTGCGCGGGCTGACCGCCGCGCGCGCCGCGAGCGTGGCTACGTCGAGCGGCTCGGCCAGGTGGTCGAGCGCCCAGGCGCGGACCGGCTCGAGCGAGCCATCGTCGTCGCGCGGCGGCAGGGCCCGCTCGATGAACTGCGACTGGCCGCCGTCGCGGTGCGGGACCGCGACCATCGCCCGCGCGACCGTGGCGCCGACCCGCTCGCCGTGGTCGGCGCGGATCAGGTGCAGGCAGAGGTCGATCCCCGCCGAGAGCCCGGCCGACGTGAGCACGTCGCCGTCGTCGACGTAGAGCGCGTCGGGGTCGACCTCGATCGCCGGGAACATCTCGGCCATCATCGGGGCCGCGGCCCAGTGGGTGGTCGCCCGGCGGCCGTCGAGGACCCCGGCGTGGGCGAGCGCGAACGCGCCGGTGCAGATCGAGACCATGCGGGCGCCGCGCGCCGCCGCGGCGCGGAGCGCGTCGAGGGTGGCCTCGGGCGGCGGGTCGAACACGTCAAGGAAGCCGGGCAGGACGACGGTCCGCGCCCGCTCGACCGCCTCGAGCCCGGCGAGCCCGGCGACCTCGAACCCGGTCGTGGTGGCGACGCTGCCGGCCTCGGCCGCGCAGGCGGTGAACTCGTAGGCGGGTCGGCCGCCGAGCCAGGCGAGATCGAAGGCCTCGGCCGCGGTCCCGAGGTCGAAGGCGACCACCCGGTCGAGGCAGAGGGCGGCGACCGGGTGTCGCTCGGCGCGGGCCATTGGCAGGAATCTAGCGTACATAGGCATTTCTGCCTCTTGTCGCCCCCGGCGGCGCGGGTCAGGATTGGGCCATGAAAATCGCCATCCTGGTCTTCGACAGACTCACCGCCCTTGACGCGATCGGTCCCTACGAGGTGCTCTCGCGCCTCCCCGACGCGGAGCTCAGCTTCGTCGCCAAGCAGCCGGGCATGAAACGGACCGACACCGGCTCGCTCGGGATCAACGCCGACCGAGCGCTCGGCGAGGTCCCCGACCCCGACCTGCTGCTGGTCCCGGGGGGCAACGGCAACCGCCCGCTGCTCGCGGACGAGGAGGTGCTCGACTGGATCCGCACCGCCCACGAGCAGACCAAGTGGACGACGTCGGTCTGCACGGGTGCGCTCGTGCTCGGCGCCGCCGGCGTCCTCGACGGCAAGCGGGCGACCACGCACTGGGCCTATCGCGAGGAGCTGCGCCCGTTCGGCGCCGAGCCGGTCGCCGAGCGGTTCGTCGCCGACGGCAAGGTGGTCACCGCCGCCGGCGTCTCGGCCGGGATCGACATGGCGCTGCACCTGGTCGCGCTCGAGTACGGCGAGCTGCTCGCGCAGGGGATCCAGCTCGGGATCGAATACGACCCTCAGCCGCCGTTCGACTCCGGGTCGCCGGAGAAGGCCGACCCGCAGCTGGTCGAGGTCGTCCGCCAGGTCGCCTAGGGCGAGGGGATCGCGAGCACCCGGGTGACCGTGAACGCCGCTCCCGCAGGATCGACGATCGAGGCGGCGCGGACCCCGGCCCGGGGCCGGTCGGTCGGCGGCACCACGACCGTTCCGCCTAGATCCACCGCCCTCGCGGCCACCGCGTCGACGTCGTCGACCCAGAGGTCGACGATCCAGCCTGTCGGCTGTCCGGGCCCGGCCTCGGTCAGCACCGCGACCACGTCGCGGGGGACGGGCTGCTCGGGCTCGCCGCCGACGTACCCGGGGAGCCGCAACAGGCTCACCGTCCCGAACCGCTCGTCCACCCAGCCGAAAACGGCGGCGTAGAACCGCTTCGAGGCCTCGGGGTCGGGCGACTGCAGCGGGCTCATGCTCCAGGCGCCGAACTCGTTCACCACCTGGGCGCCCCGGTGCTCACCCGGGCGCCAGATCCCGAACACGGCGCCCTGCGGGTCCTCGATCAGCGCCATCCGGCCGCCGTCGAGGCTCTCGAACGGCTCCAGGACCGCGGACCCACCGGCTTCGATCGCCGTCGCCAGCGCCCGGTCGACGTCGTCGACCCAGACGTAGGTGGTCCAGGCCGGCGCTCCCGGGACGCCCGCCGGGCGCGGGGACCCGATCCCGGCGGCGTTGCGCCGGCGCAGGTTGCACATGCGGTAGCTGCGTCCATCGCCGACGTCGCCACCCTCGATCTCCCAGCCGAAGAGCTCGGAGTAGAACCGCGCTCCCGCCTCGCCATCGTCCTGCCAGGTGTCCACCCAGCAGGGAACGCCGTGTTGAAAGCCGTCTCGCTCGGACATCGCCGCCTCCCTTGGTCGTTGCCGGGGTCGAGACCGTAGCAGAGTTTGATTGGAAAAACCAACTAGATCGTCTGTAGTTAGGATGTAGCCATGGCAACGACGAGACGCGGGCGCACCTACGCCGACCGCTGCGGGATCGCGCGGGCCCTCGATCTGGTCGGCGAGCGGTGGGCCCTGCTCGTGGTCCGCGAGCTGCTCCTGGGACCGAAGCGCTTCACCGACCTGCGCCGCGGGATGCCGGCCCTGGGGCCCGACGTGCTCTCGCAACGCCTGCGCGAGCTCGAGCGCGCCGGGATCGTCGAGCGTCGCCGGCTGGCGCCTCCGGCCGCGTCGCGGGTCTACGCGCTGACCGGGCGCGGGCGCGAGCTCGAGCCGGTGGTCCTGGCGCTCGGGCGGTGGGGGAGCGCGGCGCCGGTCCCCGACGGCGAGCCCGCCTTCGGCGCGGACTCGGCGATGCTGGCGCTGAAGACGATGTTCGATCCCGAGCGGGCCCGCGGGCTCGAGCTCGAGCTCGAGTTCCGGCTCGGGCCCGACCGCTACCGCGCCGCCGTCTCCGCCGGCGGGCTCGAGCTCGAGCGCGGCGAGGCGGAGGCGCCCGCGGCGACGATTGCCACCGATCCCCGGACGCTCGCCGAGCTCGCCTTCCGCGGCGCGGACCTGGCGCGCGAGCGGGCGAAGGGCTCGGTCGAGCTCGAGGGCGACGCGGCCGGGATGTCGCGCTTCCTCGCCCTTTTCGCTCCCCGGACCGAGGGCTGACCGCGGTCGCCATCCCCCCAGCGGCGTAGTCTCGGATGCGACCGGTGTGGGCGCGGGGCCCGGCGGTCATCATGCAGTTTCGGAGCCTCTGAAACCCAGAGGCCATCCGAGGGTTGAAAATGGTCAGGAGATGAGCGAGACGACGACAGGGGCTCCGGGTGCGCTGACCGGAACGGTGCTCTCGGGGCGCTATCGGCTCGAGTCGAAGCTCGGCAGCGGCGGGATGTCGACCGTCTATCTGGCCCGCGACGAGACGCTCGAGCGCTGGGTGGCGGCCAAGGTCCTGCATCGCGAGATCTCCGACCAGCCCGACCAGATCGAGCGCTTCCGCCGCGAGGCACGCGCGGTCGCCCAGGTCTCGCACCCGAACGTGGTCGCGGTGATCGACGCCGGCGAGGACAGCGGCCGGCCGTACATCGTCTTCGAGTACGTCGACGGCGAGACGCTGAAGGCGCGAATCGACCACCACAGCGGCGGGCTGCCGCTCGACGAGGCTGCCGCCTACGCGATCGAGGTCGGCCGCGGGCTGGCCGCCGCCCACTTGCGGCGGCTCGTGCACCGCGACGTCAAGCCCCAGAACGTGCTCATCGACGGCGAGGGGCGGGCCAAGGTCACCGACTTCGGGATCGCGCGGGAGCTCGAGCAGGACGGGCTGACGAAGACCGGCCGGGTGCTCGGGACCACCGATTACGTCTCCCCCGAGCAGGCGATGGGCCAGCCCGTCGACGCCCGCTCCGACATCTACTCGCTCGGGATCGTGCTGTTCGAGATGCTCACCGGGGACGTCCCGTTCAAGGCCGACAACGTCGTCGGCGTGGCGATGAAGCACGTCAACGAGAAGATCCCCGACGTCCAGAAGCGCCGCCGCGACGTCTCCTCGGCGCTCGCCGCGGTGGTCGAGCGGGCGACCGAGAAGAAGCCGGAAAAGCGCTACGACGACATGAACTCGATGCTCGCCGAGCTCGAGAACGCGCTCGAGGTCGAGGTCGCGCGGGCGGGGCGCTCGACCGGCGAGGCGACGACGGTGCTCGACTCGGTTCCGCGGCGCCAGCGGATCGTCACCTCGCGGCGGGTCTCGATCGCCGGGATCCTGTTGGTGCTGGCGGGAACCGCGGCGGCGCTGCTGATCGCCGGGCTCACCCCCGGCGAGGATCGCCAGCGCTCGCCGGACGGGAACACCGGCGGCGGCAGCGGCGCCCCGGCCGGCACGGAGATCGAGCTGACCGCGGCCAAGGACTTCGATCCCGAGGGCGACACCGAAGAGCACGCCGAGGAGGTGAAGCTGGCGATCGACGGGATCCCGAACACGACCTGGTCGACCGAGACCTACACCGCCGGGCCCGACATCAGCCTCGCCGGCAAGAGCGGCGTCGGCCTGATCGTCGAGACCGCCGAGCCGGTCGAGGGCCAGTCGATCACGATCGGGACCGCCCAGGGGGGCTGGGACGCGGAGATCTACGCCGCCGCCGAAGGCCCGCCGACCGACCTCGCCGGTTGGGGCGAACCGGTCGGCTCGATCGCCGACGCCGAGGACCAGGTCCAGATCGACCTCGTCGTCCCGGAGCCGGCGCCGTACTACCTGATCTGGTTCACGAACCTCGCCGAGACCTCGGACGGCGGCCGGGTCGAGGTCTCCGACGTGGCCCTGAACAGCGCCTAGAAGCGGTATCCGCGCTCGGCCTCGAAGCGCTCGATCGCGAGCTGGACGAGCCGGTCGCAAAGCGATGGGTAGCCGATGCCGCTGGCCTCGAACAGCTTTCCGAACACGCTCGTCTCCGTGAACCCCGGGATCGTGTTGATCTCGTTCACCAGCACCTCGCCGTCGTCGCGGACGAAGAAGTCGCAGCGGGCGAGGCCGGTGCCGGCGATCGCGGTGAACACGCGCTCGGCGAGCTCGCGGACCCGGTCGACGGCGGCGGGGCCGATCGGCGCCGGGACGATGAGCTCCATGCCCCCCTCCGAGTACTTGGCCTCGAAGTCGTACCAATCCGAGGCCTTGGTCACGATCGCCCCCGGGAGCGAGGTCTCGACCGTCGAGCGCGCACCGATCCCGGTGTTGCCGATCACCGAGCACTCGACCTCGCGGCCGCCGGCGTCGGCCTCGACGATCACCCGCGGGTCGTGGGCGAGCGCCAGCTCGATCGCCCGGTCGAGCTCGGCCTCGGGACCGGCGACGCGGGTGATCCCGACGCTCGATCCGAGCCGTGAGGGCTTCACCCACAGCGGCCGCGGCATCGCCGCCGCGTGCTCGCGCCAGCCGGGCTCGCCGACCTCGCAGAACTCGACCTGGGGCAGGTCCCAGAAGGCGAGCAGGCGCTTGCAGACGAGCTTGTCCATCGCCACCGCCGCCGCGAGCACACTCGGCCCGGCGTAGGGGACCTCGAGCGTCTCGAGCAGTCCCTGGACGGTCCCGTCCTCGCCGAACGGCCCGTGCAGGACGGGGAAGGCGACCTCGCAGTCGAGCAGCCCTCCCGCGGGGCGCAGCGCGACCTCCTCGCCCCCGACCAGCCAGCGGCCGTCGCGTTCGATCAGCACCTCGACCACCTCGTGGCCCGCGGCGCGGAGCCCAGCGGCGACCGAGGCCCCCGAGCGCAGCGAGACGTCGTGCTCGGAGGAGCGCCCGCCGGAGATCACGGCGATCCTGCGAGGCGTAGCCGAGCCGCGCCGCTGTTGAGGCGCCTGATTCATCAGGGTTCCTGGACCGTCGTCTCGGGGACCGGGGTGGTGGTGGTGTCGGTGGTCGTGGTCGTCTCGGGCTCGGTGAACACGCCGACCACGATCGTCACCCGGTCGCCGCTCAGCACCCGCGATCCGGCCTGCGGTGCCTGCTGCAGCACCCTGCCGTCGTCGCTGCGGTCGTCGACGTCCTGCTCGACCACGTCGACCGCGAGCCCGCGGCTGCCGAGGGTCGAGCGGGCCGAGTCCTCGGACTGCCCGAGCACGTCGGGGACGATCACCGAGCCGGCGCCGCTGGAGACGACGATCGTCACCTGATCGCCGCGCAGGAGCTCGGCGCCGCCGTCGGGGTCCTGGTCGATCACCGTGCCCTCGGACTCGTCGGCATCGCGGACGTCCACGTCCGTGATCAGCCCGAGCCGGCTCAACTGCGCCTCGGCCTCCTCCTGCTGCAGGCCGACCACGTCGGGGAGCGAGATCGTGTTGGCCCCCTTCGAGACCAGCATCGTGACCTGGGACTTGCACTCGGCCTCGCTGCCGGCCGCCGGCTCGGTCGAGATCACCCGCCCGGCCGCGACCCGCCGCGAGGGCTTGTCCTGGCTCCGCGGCAGCAGCTGCTCCTCCTCGATCCGCTTCGCGGCCGCCGCCTCGGGCTCGCCGGCGACGTCGGGCACGTTGACGGTCAGGCCCAGGCTCACGGTCACGGTCACGGTCGAGCCCTCCTCGGCCTCCGCGGACGCCGCCGGGTCCTGCTCGGTGACGGTGTTGTCCGGGCTGCAGGTCGGAGCCGGCCGCTGGGCGAACTCGAACCCGGCCTCCTGGATCTTCGCCCGGGCGACCTCGACCGGGTCGTCGAGCACGTTCGGCACCTTCGCCGTGCTCGGCCTGGTGAGCGCGAACGCGGCGGCCCCGGCGAGCAGCAGCGCGAGCACCGCCAGCGCAATCACCCAGCGCCGCTTCCACCACGGCGTCCGCTCCTCCTCGGGCGCCTCGGCGACCGCCGCCGCCAGCGCCGGGCCCCCGGAGGGGTCGACCTCGGCCGCATCGAGGGCGGCGATGAACTCGTCCGCCGACTGGAACCGGTGCAGCGGGTCCTTGGCGAGCGCGCGACCGACGACGGCGTCGAGCGCCGGCGGCACCTGGGGGTTGAGCTCGGAAGGCCGCCGGGGCGTCTCGGAGATCTGCTTCAGCGCCACCGCCACCGGCGAGTCGGCCTCGAACGGGACCCGGCCGGTGAGCGTCTCGTAGAGCATCACGCCGATCGAGTAGAGATCGGAGGTCGCGTTGGTCTCCAGCCCCTGGGCCTGCTCCGGCGACAGGTACTGCGCGGTGCCGAGCACCGAGCCGGTCTGGGTGATCTCCGAGGCTCCCGCCCGGGCGATCCCGAAGTCCACGACCCGGGCGCGGCCCTCGCGGTCGACGAGCACGTTCTGGGGCTTGAGGTCGCGGTGGATGATCCCGCGCTCGTGCGAGAACTTGGTCCCCTGGAGGACCTGGCGGATGATCTCGACCGCCTCGCCGACCGTGAGCCCGCGGTTGATCAGGTCCTTGAGCGAGGCGCCCTCGACGTACTCCATCGCGATCCAGGGACGCCCGTCGGTCTCGCCCCGGTCGTAGACGCCGACCACGTTCGGGTGCTGGAGGCCGGCGACGGCCTGGGCCTCGCGCCGGAAGCGCTCGACGAACTGCTCGTCCTGGGCGAAGCGCTCGTGCAGGAACTTGAGCGCCACCCGGCGGCCCAGCATCGAGTCGTCGGCGAGCCAGACGTCGGCCATCCCGCCGCCGCCGAGGCGGGCGACCAGCGTGTAGCGGTCGCCGATCCGCTGTCCCTGCTGCAGCGCCATCAGTCGAGCAGGCCCTCCATCACCTGGGTCGCGATCGGCCCGGCGACCTCGCCGCCGAAGCAGCCTGTGCAGCGCTCGACCGTCACCGCGACCGCGATCTGCGGATCGTCGGCGGGCGCGAAGGTGATGAACCAGGGCTGGTTGATGCTCGCCTCGACATCGATCTCGGCGGTGCCGGTCTTGCCCGCGAACGAGACCCCGTCGACGCTCAGGTTGCTCGCGGTCCCCTCCTCGGTGACGTTGGTCATCATCTCGGTCAGCTGCGCGGCGGTCTCCTCCGAGATCACCTCGTTCTGCTCGTCGCCGTCGCCGAGCTCCTCCAACACTCTGCCGTCGGGGTCCTTGGCCTGCTGCAGGAAGGTCGGCTTCATCAGCGTCCCCCCGTTGGCGACGGTCGCCGCGACCTCGGCCATCTGCATCGCCGTCGCCAGCGCCTGGCCCTCCTCGCCGCCCTGGCCGATCGCGACGCGGCCGACGTCGAAGTCGGATTTGACCAGCTCGCCGCCCGAGTAGACCCCGCTCTCCTCCATCGCCCCCGGCGGGTAGTCGAGCTCGGGCACCGAGTAGAAGCCAAACCGCTCCATGTACTCGACCATCGTCTCGGTCCCGAGCTGTTCGCCGACCTGGGCCCAGTAGGTGTTGACCGAGTTGGTCAGCGCCGTGGTCATGTCGATGTCGCCGAAGCTGGCGCCGCCCGAGTTCGCCAGCGGGATCCCGCTGATCTCCTTCGGCGAGTCGGCGTTGAGCACGGTGTCGGGCTCGAACTCGCCCGAGTCGAGCGCGGCGGCGGCGGTGACCACCTTCATCGTCGAGCCGGGCGGGTAGATGCTCTGGGTCGGCCGGTTGACCAGCGGGGCCCGGACCTCGTCCGCGTTCAGCTGCTCCAGCGCTTGGGGATTCTGGATCTCGTTCGGGTCGTAGCCGGGAACCGAGACCATCGCCTTCACCGCCCCCGTCGCGGGCTCGATCGCGACCAGCGCGGCGCCGGGATGCTCGGGGTCGGTCACCGCTGCCTCGAGCAGATCGGTCGCGGTCCGCTGCGCCTCCGAGTCCAGGGTCAGGGTGATGTCGGCGCCCTCCGGCTGGGTGTTGCGGATCTGGTCGATCAGGGTCGCGAACTCGTTCTCCTCGCCGGTCAGCAGATCGTTCTCGGAGAGCTCGATCTCGCTGTTGCCGACGTCGACGAACGAGAACCCGACCGGATGGCCGAACAGGGCGCCCTCGGGATAGCGGCGGACATAGACGGGCCGTTTGCCGCCGCCCTCGGGCAGGCTCTCGGCGACCAGGACGCCGTCGGCGGTGACGATGTCGCCTCGCGGTATCTGCTGAGCCTCGATCAGCGGCCGGCGGTTGGCCGTCTTGCCCTCGAGCTCCTCGGCGTCGAACACCGCCCACTTCGAGGTGAAGTAGACGAGGCTCGCGAAC
The DNA here is from genome assembly GCA_035620355.1 of Solirubrobacterales bacterium. Classification (GTDB taxonomy): domain Bacteria; phylum Actinomycetota; class Thermoleophilia; order Solirubrobacterales; family 70-9; genus WHSW01. The sequence goes on from DASPGZ010000101.1 coordinate 17,356, forward strand.
AGCAGCAGCACGATCACGTAGATGCGGACGATCGGCCGGTTCACGCCGGCAGCCCCGCGAGGTCCACCGGGTCGTTGTCGGCGCGCTCCGGCGGCGGGCGACGGGCGCGGTCGGAGATCAACAGCAGCAGCGCCAGCAAGATCATGTTCGCGACCACCGAGCTGCCGCCGAAGGAAACGAACGGGAGCGTCACCCCGGTGAGCGGGATCACCTTGGTCACCCCGCCGATGATCACGAAGGCCTGCAGGGCGAAGATCGCGGTCAGCCCGGTGGCGAGTAGCTTCGAGAACCCGTCCGGCGCCATCACCGCGGTCTTGAACCCGCGGGCGGCGATCAGCGCGTAGACGAGGACGACGGCGCAGGCGCCAAACAGGCCGAGCTCCATCGTGATCACCGCGTAGATGAAGTCGGTGTGGGGGGCCGGGAGGATGCTGCCGCACTCGGGGAACGGCTGCTCGCAGTTGGGCGCAAACGGGCCCGGCAGCTTCAGCAGCGACTCACCGAGCCCCTGCCCGAAGAGGCCGCCGTCGGCCTGGGCGAACAGCGACTGCTGCACCTGGCCGGCGCCCTCGGGCGCGTTCGCCCCGAACGGGTCGAGCCAGATCTCGAACCGGTCGTGGACGTGGGAGATGCTGGAGCCGATCGCGTAGGCGCCGATGACGAAGATCAGGAGCCCGATCAGCACGTAGGAGAACCGGTTGGTCGCCACGTAGAGCAGGACCAGGAAGGCGCCGAAGAACATCAGCGAGCTGCCGAGGTCGCGGATGAAGACCAGCATCAGCATCGCCGCGCCCCAGACCACGAGCAGGGGCCCGAAGTGCTTCAGCGGCGGGATCGTCAGCCCGAGCACGCGGCGGGCCGCGACCGAGAGCATCTCCCGCTTCTCCGCCAGGTAGCTGGCGAGGAAGATGACGATGCAGATCTTCGCCAGCTCGGCCGGCTGGAACGAGAGCGGCCCGATGTCGACGCTCAGGTAGGCCCCGTTGACGGGATTGCGGGTGATGAACGGCGCCAGCAGCAGGAGGATCCCTGCGCTTGCGATCAGGTAGCGGTAGCGCTCGAGCACGTGGTAGTCGCGCAGCAACAGGATCGTGAGGCAGAAGAGGACGAGGCCGAGGACGAACACCGACGCCTGGTCGAAGGCGAGCCCGTCGTCGATCCGATAGATGACCACCAGGCCGATCGCCGCGAGCAGCGCGCAGAGCGGGAACAGGTAGGGGTCGGCGTACGGGAGCCGGATGCGGAGGAAGACGTGGGCCGCGAGGCAGAGGGCGAGGAAGTAGCCCGCGTAGGTGAGGCTGACGTCGGAGACCTCGCGGTCGTTGACGATGAACACGGCCGCGAACCCGGCGGCGACGATCACCGCCACCGGGACAAGCGCGAGCAGCTCTCGGTTGCGCGCGCTCAATTGCCGTTGCCGCCGCCGCCCTGAGCGCCGGCGGACGTCCCGGCGCCACCCTCCTGGCCGGCGGCGGAGCCGGCGCCGCCGCCCTCGGAACCGCCGCCCTCGGCGGCGCCTCCCGCCTGCCCACCGGATGACGCCGCCCCGGCGGCGGCCGGGACGACCGCGTCGGCCTCGATCGAGTCGAGCAGGCTGACCGCGTCGTCGCGCGAGCGCAGGTCGTGGTCGGTGAGCGAGTCGCGCCGGTCCTCCGGCACCGAGCCGGCCTGAACCGGGATCGAGTAGACCTCGGAGTAGAGCTCGACCCCGAGCGGCAGCTCGTAGGGAAGGCCGCGGTAGAGCGTCACCCGGCCGCCCTCGTCGATGCCGAGGAAGTAGACCTGGCGGGCGCCGAAGTAGGCGGCGACCCCGAGCCCGGCGATGATCAGCGCCACCAACAGGACCTTGGCGGCCGTGCGCCAGCGGCTCGGGCGCTGGGCGGCGACCAGCTCGCGACCGCGCCGCTGGCGCTCTGCGGCCTCGCGAACGCGATCGGCCGTGAGGCCCGCGTCCTCGGCGCTGGGCCCGATCAGGGTGGCGCCGTCGTCGGCGCCGAGCACCTCGTCGGTCTCCTCGAGCCGGAACGCGACGACCGTGATGTTGTCACGCCCGCCGCGCTCGTTCGCTGCCTCGACCAGGGCCCGCACGGCCTCATCGAGCGACTCCGAGCGCCCGATGATGGCGGCGATCTCGTCGTCCTTGATCATCGTCGTCAGCCCGTCGGAGCAGAGCACGACGACATCGCCGGGCCGGGCGCTGAAGGAGAAGGTGTCGACCTCGACCTCCGCCTCCGGCCCGAGGGCGCGGGTGATGATCGAGCGCTGCGGGTGGTCCTGGGCCTGCTCGTCGGAGATCCGGCCTTGGCGGCGCAGCTCCTCGACCAGCGAATGGTCGGAGGTCAGCATCCGCAGGCGCCCGTCGCGCCACAGGTAGGCGCGGCTGTCGCCGACGTGGGCGAGCGAGACCTCGTCGCCCTCGACCATCGCCGAGGTCAGCGTGGTGCCCATCCCCGAGCGGCTCGAGTCGCTCTGGGCGACGCTGTGGATGCGCTCGTTGGCGACCTCGGCGATCGCGCGCAGGTACGCCTCGGGCGATTCGCCCTTGCGCTCGGCAGGCTCGAACGAGTCGGCGGCGATCCGCGAAGCGACCTCGCCGGCCTGCGCCCCGCCCATCCCGTCGGCGACCGCGAACACCGGGGCCCGGGCGTAGAACGAGTCCTCGTTCGCCGTTCGCTGGCGCCCGGTGTCGGACCGGAACGCCTGCTCTGCGACGCGCAACGGCATCAGCCGCCCCCGGGAAGGTCGAGCTCGAAGCGGAACTCGGTGTCGCCGATCTTGACCTGGTCGAGGTCCGAGAGCTCGGCCTCGCCCTGCAGCCGGCCCCCGTTGAGGAAGGTGCCGTTGGTCGAGTTCAGGTCCTCGACGTAGTACGCGGCCCCGCGCGAGTAGAGGCGGCAGTGGATCGAGGAGGCGAAGCGGTCGTCGATGCGGACGTCGGCCTCGCCGGAGCGCCCGATCGAGAGCCCGCCGAAGAGGTCGTAGCGCTCGTTCGGGGTCAGCCCGCCGCCGGTGACGGCGACCAGCGACGCGTCGGTGGCCGCCGAGCGGCCGCCGGGGCCGATCGGGTGAAAGCCGGTCGCCTCCGGCGCCGGGGCGCTGGTCCGGCGCAGCTCGCGCAGGGCGCTGCGCGAGACCCAGAACAGGAACAGGTAGAGGACGGCGAGGAAGCCGAACTTCAGGGCTACCGCGATCGGTTCGGTATCCACTACTGCTCGATGTCGAAGATGAAGCGGACGGTGCCGAGCACGACCTCGTCGCCGGGCCCGAGGCGCGAGGCGTCGACCTGGCGCCCGTTGACCTTGACCCCGTTGGTCGACCCGAGGTCGACGATCTGCCAGTCGCCGGTCGAGCCGCGACGCAGCTCCGCGTGCTTCCGGGAGACGTTCGGATCGTTGAGCACGCAGTCGCACTCGCGCGAGCGGCCCAGGGTCGCGGTCGGCCCGTCGAGGACGTAGCGGCGGTCGTCGAGCGAGACGATCGCCTTGGTCTCGGTCAGATGCGCCGCCGGGCGGCGCTTGCGCGACTTGGTGTCCTTGGGCGGCACCGAGTAGACCATCGTGTGGCCTTGCTCCCCCTGCTCCGGGGCCTCGCCCTGGCGCGCGGGCGGCTTCACCAGCCTGGTCTGGATCCCGAACTCGCCGAGGCGCAGGCGCTCGTCCGCCTCCAGGTGGACCTCGGGGCGGGTCAGCAGCGCGTAATCGTGACGGCGGGCGTGCTCGAGCAGGTAGGACGAGAGCTCCTGCTCGAGCGAACGCTCATAGCCCTCGAGCCGCTTCTTGTCCTCGCTCGAGAGCCAGACGGTGTACTGGTTGGGCACGTAAACGCGAGAGACAGAGGCGGTCCGGTGCGCGTCCATCTCCTTGGCCAGCTTGCGGGCGATCTCGACCGGCTGGACCTGAGATGAGAAGGCACGGCTGAAAACCCCTTCGACGAGGTTCTCGATCCGTTGCTCAAGGTTGCGTAGGACGCTGATGGTTCCGTCTCTCTCGGGCACGCGGAACTGCGCGCGAATACCCGTGGTTGGGCCACGGGAATCGTAGGGAGTCGAGGGGCGAAAGCCGCCGACGGTCGCCGCTCAGGCAAGCCTTCCGGACAGCTGTCCCCGGCGGCCGGTCGCGCGGGCGTCGCGGGGCGGTGCGGAGCGCCCCGGGCCGAACTCGATCGCGACCGCGGTGAGCGCCGCGACCACGACGCCGACCGGATCGGCCCCAAGGACGCCGTCGCCGACCACCGAGAGGGCGGCGTCGACCCCGGCGGCCCAGACCATCGCCCCGAGCAACGCGAACGCCAGATGCCGGGCCCGCAGGATCCAGCCGAGGACGACCGCGGCGAGCGCGAACACTCCGGCGCCGGCGAGCGACTCCGGGCGCAGCAGCGCAAGTGCGAGGTCGTCGGGTGGCGCCGCGCCGACCAGATCGAGGCCGGGGCCGGGGCCGAGCACGGCGGAGCCGGCGACCATCCACGCCCAGGCGAGGGCCCCGAGCGCCGCCCGGGTCAGCGTCGCGCCGCCCGCGGCGCCGAGCGCGGCCGAGGCCGAGCCGATCCCGAGCGCGGCCAGCAGGGGGCTGAGCGAGACGGCGGCGATCGCGAGCGCCATCCTGCGCACCGATCCCGGCGCCGGTTGACCGTCGTGGGCGGATTCGTCGCCGGAGAAGGGGACCGGGTGGACGGTATCGAGCCCGGGCAGCTCCGCGGCCAGGCACTCGCGCAGCTCCAGCGGCTCCGGGCGCAGCTCGGCCTCGGGCTCGAGGCAGGCGTCGATCGTGTCCGTGAGCCCCTCCGGCAGGTCCGGCCGCAGGCTCCGCAAGGGCTCGATCCCGGTGCCGATCCGGCGGGCAGTCTGCGCCGGGGTGTCGCCGGCGACCGGGTTCTCGCCGGCCCAGCACTCGTAGGCGGTCAGGGCGAGCGAGTAGACGTCGGTGGGCGGGCCGGCGAGCTCCCCATCGGCCTGCTCGGGCGACATGTAGGCGAGCGTTCCGACCACCTCCCCGGCGGCGGTCAGCGTCGGCGCCCCCGAGACCCGGGCGATCCCGAAGTCCATCAGCTTCGCCCGTCGTCCCGCGCGGCGGTCGTCGCAGACGATCACGTTCTGGGGCTTGATGTCACGGTGGACGACCCCGCGGGCGTGGGCGTGGGCGAGCGCCTCGCAGAGGTCGAGGGTGACCTCGGCGACGTCGCGGTCGTAGAGCATCCCGGCGGCGCGGAGCTCGTCGAGCGTCTCGCCGGGGACCAGCTCGGAGACCAGGATCGCGCGGCCGGCGTGCTCACCGAGCTCGTAGAGGGTGACGATCGCCGGGTGGTTGAGGCGGGCGGCGGCCTGTGCCTCGCGCAGGACGCGGTCGGAGTCGGAGGAGGCGAGCTGCTTCAACGCAACCTCGCGTTCGAGCCGCTCGTCGTAGGCCCGGTAGACGGTTCCCATGCCCCCGGAGCCGATCTGCTCGAGCACCCGGAAGCGCTCCATCACCAGCTCTTGCACCACGACCCAGATCCTTCGCCGGATCGGGGTCGTCTCCTGCCGCCCGCGCGGCCCGGGATCCCTCCGCGGCAGGGTTCATACTCTGACCGCCGAAAGGCGTCTGCTCCACCGTGGCTTTCCTCGACGAGGACGAACTAGAACCCGGATCCGGCGGAGGCTCCCGGCGCTCGGGAGCCGAGCGCCAGCGTCAGCTGATGCTGCGGCGCGTGATCGCGCTGGTCGTCGGCGTGCTCCTGATCATCCTCCTGCTGCTCGCGGTCCGGGGCTGCCTCAACGCCCGCAAGGAGCGCGGCTTCGAGAACTACTCCTCGGACCTGGCGACGATCGTCGAGCAGTCGAACCAGCTCTCGACCGAGTTCTTCGACCGGCTCGAGAACCCCGAGGCGAACGCCGACCCGCTCGAGCTCGAGGCCCAGATCGCCTCCGACCGCGGCACCGCCGAGGGCCTGCTGCAGCGGGTCCAGGGCCTCGACACGCCCGACGAGCTCGCCGACGCCCAGGCCGAGCTCGAGCAATCGTTCGAGCTCCGCCGCGACGGTCTCGCCGGGATCGCCGACGACATCCCGACGGCGCTCGGCAGCGAGGGACGCGGGGAGGCGGTCGACCGGATCGCCGAGGACATGCGGACGTTCCTGGCCAGCGACGTGCTCTTCGCCCGGGCCCGCGGCGGGATCAACACCGTGCTCACCGAGGAGGGCGCCGGCGACACGCTGATCGACGAGAGCGTCTTCCTGCGCCAGCCGGACGAGCCCTGGCTCGACCAGCTGCAGCTGGCGGCGATCCTGAGCACCTTCGCGGGCGACGCGGGGGCGACCGAGGGGATCCACGGTCTCGCCCTGCTCAGCACCAGGATCGGCAAGACCGAGCTCACCGCGGGGGCGGAGAACACCGTCTCGCTCGGCTCCGGGACCCCGGAGATCACGGTCGAGGTCGAGAACCAGGGCGACCAGGAGGAGAGCGAGGTCTCGGTCCAGTACACGCTCAGCGGCGGCGTCACCCTGCTCCAGGGCGAGGGCACGGTCCCCCGCCTCGACGCGGGCGGCTTCGAGGAGGTGACCATGGGGCTCGACGACGTCCCCGACCCCGGGACGCCGCTGACGCTCGAGGTCGAGGTGCTGCCGGTCCCCGGCGAGGAATCGGCCGACAACAACCAGGCCACGTACACCGTCACCTTCGAGTGACCCGGTAGCTTCGCCGGCCATGCGAGTCGCCTACCTCGGCCCCGCCGGGACCTTCAGCGAGGACGCGCTCAACGCCGCCGCGGGCGGGGCCGAGCACGAGCCGGCGCCGATGACGACGATCCACGACGCGGTGCTGGCGGTCGAGCGCGGCGAGGCCGACCGCGCCTTCGTCCCGTTCGAGAACTCGACCGAGGGCTCGGTTCGCCAGACCCTCGACGCACTCGCCTTCGACGCTCCGGGGGTGACGATCGTCGGCGAGCACGACCAGCCGATCTCGAACAGCCTGATCGCCCGGACATCCCTGCAGTTGAGCGAGATCGAGGTGGTCGTCTCGCACCCGCAGGCGAGCGCTCAGTGCGCGCGCTTCCTCCGCGACCGGCTCCCCGGAGCGGAGGTCCGGGGAGCGTCGAGCACCGCCGACGCGGTGCGCGAGGTCTCGAGCGCCGGGCGGCCCTGGGCGGCCCTGGGGGCGGCCGGGGCGGCGGAGATCTACGACTGCGTCGTGCTGCGCTCCGGGGTCGAGGACGAGCCCGGCAACGTGACCCGGTTCGTCTGGCTCGCCCCCGCGGGGACCGAGTCCAAGGGCGAGGGCGGGTGGCGCACCACCCTGAGCTTCGCCGAGCTCGGCGCCGACCACCCCGGGGCGCTGGTCGAGGCGCTGACGGAGTTCTCGAGCCGGGCGGTGAACCTGGTCCGGATCGAGTCGCGGCCGCTGCGCGAGGCGGGGCTCGGCCGCTACATGTTCTTCTGCGACCTCGAGGGCCGCGCCGCGGAGCCACCGGTGGCCGAGGCGATCGAGGCCCTGCGCGCAAAGGCCGAGAGCGTTCGGGTGCTCGGCAGCTACCCCCTGCGCACCGCCGGCATCCCCGGGATCGGGTGAGCCGGACCGGTCACCGCTTTACAATGCGCGATCACGATGGAGGCCCTCGCTGAGCCCGAGGTAGTCGGGCCCGACGCTCGCCGGCGGGTGGCGAGCGGCCGGGTCCTGGTACTCAACGCCAGCTACGAGCCGATCAACGTCTGCACGGTCCGGCGGGCAGCGGTCCTGGTGCTCAAATCGCGTGCCGAGATGCTCGAGCGCGGCGAGGGGGCGCTGCACTCGGAGCGGCTCGAGCTCGACCGCCCCTGCGTGATCCGCCTGGTCCGCTACGTGCGCATCCCGCGCGACGTGCACCGGCGCAAGATCACCCGCAAGGCGGTCCTGGCGCGGGACTCCTACACCTGCCAGTACTGCGGCCACGAGGCGACCGGCCTGACCGTCGACCACGTGATTCCGCGCAGCCGCGGTGGTCAATCGGTGTGGGAGAACATCGTCGCCGCCTGCGCACCCTGCAACCGCAAGAAGGGCAACCGGATGCCGCGCGAGGCGGCGATGCACCCGACCCGGCGGCCGCGGCCGCCGGCGCCGACCGTGTTCATCCGGATCGCGAGCCCGCGGGTGCCGGTCGCCTGGGAGCCCTACCTGCACCGCAAGGTCCGAGCCGCGGCCGCCTGAATAGCGAAGGGCCGCCCCGATCGCTCAGGGCGGCCCTTCCAAGGTGCGATTTCAAACGGGCGACGAATTTCGCGTTGACCGGGTGGGACATCCCGGTCTCCGGCGCCCGCCGGTGCCTGGGGTTGGATTCCGCCAGGCGGCTCGCACGCTGCCCGCTCGACTCGACGGTCACCCGTCGGCCGGACGGAGCGGCCGACTAGCGGCCCCGCACCTCCAGCGTCCCGAAAGAACTGTCACTCAATTTCGGACCACCTCCTTTCTCTGGTAATCCGATTGAAGCAGACGAGGTGGTCGTGGTTCAACGCCCCGAGCCCTGAAATCGAAGCGGACGATGATTCGCCGGCTCGTGACCGGTCTCACGTAACGGACGATGAAGATCGGCGACCCTGCAGACATGAACCGCGAGAACGAGCTTCCCGGTGGCCCCAGCCGCCGGCGACTGGTGGAGATCGCGCTGTTCGCGGTTCTGATCGCCGGCGCGGTCGCCGCGATGCCGGGGCTGGGAGACCTGCGCGAGCGGCTCTCCGGCGCGGACCCGGTGTTGATCGCGGTCCTCGCCGCGGTCGAGCTCGGCTCGTGCCTGGCCTTCGTGCTCGCCTTCCGCGGCGTCTTCTCGCGGAGGCTCTCGTGGCGGTTCAGCTACGAGGTGGCGATGTCGGAGCAGGCGGCCAACGTGCTGTTGCCGACCGGCGGCGCCGGGGGGCTCGCGCTCGGAGCCTGGGCGCTGCAGCGGATCGGGATGCCGGCGGAGCGGATCGGCCGGCGGACGGTCGCCTTCTTCCTCATCACCAGCTCGATCAACTTCGTCGCCGTGGTGGTCGCCGGCTTCGGCCTGGCGACCGGCGTGCTGCCCGGCCAGGTCGCCCTGGCGACGGCGCTGATCCCGGCCGCCGGCGCGACGCTTCTGATCGGCGGACTGGTGCTTGCTCCGCGGCTGCTCGATCACGATGGGTCGGCCCGCGGCGGTCGGCTGCGGCGCGCGGTGGTCGCCGGTCGCGGCCACCTCGCGGCCGGGATCCGCGACGCGGTCCGCCTACTCGGCTCCGGGCGGCCCTCGGTCGTCCTCGGGGCCGTCGGCTACATGGCGCTCGACGTGGTCGCCCTCGCGATCGCCTTCGCCGCGCTCGGGGGAGGGGCACCCGAGGCCGGCGCCTTCCTGCTCGCCTACACGCTCGGCCAGCTCGGCGGCCTGGTCCCGCTCCCCGGCGGAATCGGCGGCACCGACGGCGGCCTGATCGTCGCCTTCGGCCTGATCGGGACCCCGATCGCGATCGCCGGGGCCGCGGTGATCGCCTACAGGGTGTTCCAGCTCGGCGTCCCGGCGATCCTCGGCCTGGCCGCGTTCGCCGGCCTGCGACGCACGCTCGCAGGTGAGGAGCGGGTCGGGCTCGCCACCGATTGCGAGCCCGGGGAGCCGTGCCTCGGCGCCTCGGTGGCGCTGGAACCGAACCCGGCCTAGCGCGGGCTCAGTCGGACGCCGGCTCGGCGGCGGGCGTCGCGCCCTCTGCGGCGGCCTCGGCGACGTCCTCCGCCTCGGCGGCGACGTCGGCGGAGGATGCGACCACGAGCGCCACCGCGCTGACGATGTCGTCCTCGCGCAGGTTCATCACCCGGACGCCCTGGGTCGCGCGTCCCATCTGCGAGATGCCCCCCGCGCGGGTCCTCTGCACCATCCCGTTCTGGGAGATGAACAGCAAGTCCTGGTGCTCGCGGACGATCAGCGCGCCGGCCAGGCCGCCCTTCTTCTCGGTCATCTTGATCGTCAGCACGCCCTTGGTGCCGCGGCCCTTGACCGGGTACTCGGCGACCGGGGTGCGCTTGCCGTAACCGTTCTCCGTGACCACGAACAGCTGAGCGTCGTCGCGGGCGACGTCCATCGCCAGGACGCGGTTCTGCTCGCCCCCGATCTTGCCGGAGACGTTCATCCCCTTGACCCCGGACGTGTCGCGGCCCATCGCGCGCACCGCGGCCTCGCTGAAGCGCGACGCATGGCCGGACTTCGAGACCAACAGCAGGTCGTCCTCACCGGTCGTCAGCCGCACCTGGACGAGCTCGTCGCCGTCGCGGACCTTGATCGCGATGATCCCGTCGGCGCGGATCGGCGTGTTGTAGGCGAGGAACTCGGTCTTCTTGACCAGTCCCTTCGCGGTGGCGAAGGCCAGGTACCTGGCCTCCTTGAAGTCGCGGGTCGGGATCACGGCCATCACACGCTCGCCGTCGCGCAGCGGCAGCACGTTGACCAGCGCCCGGCCCTTGGAGGTCCGCGATCCCTCCGGCAGCTCGTAGACCTTGAGCCGGTAGACCTTGCCGCGATTGGTGAAGAAGAGCAGGAAGTCGTGGGTCGAGCAGATGTGGAGGTGCTCGATGTAGTCGCCCTCCTTCATCTCCATCCCCATCACGCCGACGCCGCCGCGGTGCTGCTGGCGATAGGTGACCAGCGGCAGGCGCTTGACGTAGCCGGAGTTGGTCAGCGAGATCACCATCTGCTGGTCGGCGATCATGTCCTCGATGTTCATGTCGCCCTCGAAGTGGGTGATCTCCGTGCGGCGCTCGTCGCCGTAACGCTGATCGATCTCGTCGAGCTCTTCGACGATCAGCGTGTCGACCCGGCCCGGGTCGCCGAGGATCGCGCGCAGCTCGGCGATCTGCTCGATCAGCTCGGCGTGCTCAGCGCGGACCTTGTCCGATTCGAGCGCCGTCAGCCTGGCGAGACGCATGTCGAGGATCGCCTGTGCCTGCAGCTCCGACAGCTCGAACCTCTCGATCAGGCCGTCGCGCGCCTCGTCGGTGTCGGCGGAGCCGCGGATCAGCTCGATCACCGCGTCGAGGTTGTCGAGCGCGATCAGCAGTCCCTCGAGGATGTGGGCCCGGGCCTCGGCGCGGCGCAGCTCGTGCTGGGTGCGACGGGTGACTACATCGCGCTGGTGGTCGACGTAGGCCTCGATCAGCTCCTTCAGCGACAGGGTCCGCGGCACGCCGTCGACGAGCGCCACCATGTTGACGCCGAAGGTGTTCTGCATCTGGGTGTGCTTGTAGAGCTGGTTCAGCACGACCTCAGCGGGGTCGCCGCCGCGCTTGAGCTCGATCACCAGCCGCATTCCGGAGCGGTCCGACTCGTCGCGCAGATCCGAGATCCCGTTGATCTTCTTCTCGCGCACGAGGTCGGCGATCTTCGTCACCAGGCCGCCGTCGCCGCCCTTCTTGACCTGGAACGGGAGCTCCGAGACGACGATCGACTCGCGCCCGCCCTTCAGTGGCTCGACGTGGGCGCGGGCGCGGACCTTGACCGAGGCGCGGCCCGAGGCGTAGGCGTCGCGGATCCCCTCCATGCTCATCAGGCCGCCGCCGGGGAAATCGGGGCCCTTGATGTGCTCCATCAGCCCGGCGAGGTCGATCTCGGGGTTCTGCATGTAGGCCTTGACCGCGCCGATCGACTCGCTCAGGTTGTGCGGCGGGATGTTGGTCGCCATCCCGACCGCGATCCCCGATGAGCCGTTGACGAGCAGGTTGGGGAAGCGCGCCGGCAGCACCAGGGGCTCCGACTGCGACTCGTCGTAGTTGGGCCCGAAATCGACGGTGTCGGCGTCGATGTCGCGCAGCATCTCGGTCGCCAGCCGGGCGAGCCGCGCCTCGGTGTAGCGCATCGCGGCGGCGGGATCGTCATCGATCGAGCCGAAGTTCCCCTGGCCGTCGACGAGCGGGTAGCGCAGCGAGAACTCCTGCGCCATGCGGACCAGCGTGTCGTAGATCGCGCTGTCGCCGTGCGGGTGGTACTTGCCCATCACCTCGCCGACGATGAAGGCGCTCTTGCGGTACGGGCGGTTCGGCTGCAGCGCCAGGTCGTGCATCGCGTAGAGCACGCGGCGGTGGACCGGCTTGAAGCCGTCGCGGACGTCGGGCAGCGCCCGGCCGACGATCACGCTCATCGCGTAATCCAGGTACGACGAACGCATCTCCTGAGTGAGCTCGCGCTCCTCGATCCGCCCGGTCAGGGCTTCGAGGGAACCCTCAGACATCGAGGAACCTCACCTCCTTCGCGTGCCGCTCGATGAACGCCTTGCGCGGCTCGACCTTGTCGCCCATGAGCTCGGTGAAGATCCGCTCGGCGAGCGCCGCGTCGTCGATCGTCACCCGCTGCAGAGTCCGCGTTCCCGGATCCATCGTCGTCACCCGGAGTTGCTCGGCGTTCATCTCGCCGAGGCCCTTGAAGCGCTGCATCGTGACGCCCTGACGCGCCATCTCGAGCACCGCTCGGCGGAGCTCGCCGAAGGATTCGATCACCCGGCTCTTGTCGCCGAAGGCGAGCGCGAACGGCGGGCGCCCGACCTGCTTCAGCAGGTCCTGATGCACCTCGACCAGATGGCGGTAGTCGTTGGAGCCGAACAGCTCCTTGCTCAGCACGTAGGTGCGCGCCAGTCCGTCGCTGCGGTGGATCGCCTTCACCTCGAGCGCCTCGTCGGACTCGGAGAGGATCTCGGTGTCGAAGGGCTCGCCCTCGGGATCCGGGCCCGTGAGCAGCTTCTTGACCCCGGCGAGGCTGGCCGCACCCTCGTCGAGGATCTGCGACTCCGAGAGGAAGCGGACGACCTCGTGGCCGTACTCGGCCTGCAGCGAGTCGGCCCAGCCCTCGTGCTCCTTGTAGCGGCGGTTGAACCGCTGCCAGCGCGCGGTGGTCAGCTTGTGCTGCGTGCCGTCCACGTCGCGGAGGTCGAAGTCCTCCATCTTGTCGCGCAGGAGCAGCTCCTCGAGCTCGGACTCCTTCTCGATGTACGTCTCGGACCTGCCGTTCTTGACCTTGTAGAGCGGTGGCGTCGCGATGTAGACGTACCCGGCCTCGATCAGGTCCGGGAGCTCGCGGTAGAGGAAGGTGAGCACCAGGGTGCGGATGTGAGCGCCGTCGACGTCGGCGTCGGTCATCACGATGATCTTGTGGTAACGGGCCTCCTCGAGGTTGAACTCCTCGCCGACGCCGGTCCCGATCGCGGTGATCATCGCCAGGATCATCTCGTTGTTGAGAATCTTGTCGATGCGGCTCTTCTCGACGTTGAGAATCTTGCCGCGAAGCGGCAGAACCGCCTGGGTATTGCGGTCGCGACCCTGCTTGGCCGAGCCGCCGGCCGAATCGCCCTCGACGATGAACAGCTCCGCGAGCGCCGGGTCGCGGACCGTGCAGTCGGCGAGCTTGCCCGGCAGGGTCGAGTTCTCGAGCGCCGACTTGCGGCGCGTGAGGTCGCGGGCCTTTCGCGCCGCCATCCGAGCGCGGGCGGCGTCGACCGACTTGGAGACGATCCGCCGGGCGTCGGCGGGGTGCTCCTCGAGGAACTCGCCGAGCTTGCGGTTGACGGTCTCCTTGACCAGGCCCTCGACCGGCGGGTTGCCGAGCTTCGACTTCGTCTGACCCTCGAACTGGGGCTCGGCGAGCTTCACCGAGATCACCGCGGTCAGCCCTTCGCGGACGTCGTCGCCGCTCAGGTTCTCGTCCTTTTCCTTCAGCAGCCCCTTGTTGCGGGCGTAGGCGTTCAGGGTCCGGGTGAGCGCAGAACGGAAGCCGGAGAGGTGGGAGCCGCCCTCGTGGGTGTTGATGTTGTTAGCGAACGAGAACACCGACTCCTGGTAGGAGGAGTTCCATTGCATCGCCACCTCGACCGCTCCGTCCTCGGTCTCGTTCTCGAAGAAGACCGGCTTGCGGTGCATGGCGTCCTTGTTCTCGTTCAGGTGCTTGACGAAGTCGACGATCCCGCCCTTGTAGAGGAAGGTGTCGCTCTGCCCGGCGCCGCGCTCGTCGATGATCTTGATCTCCAGCCCGCGGGTCAGGAAGGCGGTCTCGCGCATCCGCTCGGCGAGCGTGTCGTAGTCGAGCTCGAGCGTCTCGAAGACCTCATCGTCGGGAAGCCAGGTGATCGTCGTCCCGGTCCCCTTGATCTTCTCGCCGCGCTTCAGGTCGCCCTTCGGCTCGCCGCGCTCGTAGTCCTGCGTCCACTTGTAGCCGTCGCGCCGCACCTCCAGGTGGAGGCGCTCGGACAGCGCGTTGACCACGGAGACGCCGACCCCGTGCAGGCCGCCGGAGACCTTGTAGCCGCTGCCCTCGCCGCCGAACTTGCCGCCGGCGTGGAGCATGGTGAGCACGACCTCGGCCGCCGGGCGCTTCTCCTCCGGGTGCTCGTCGACCGGGATTCCGCGGCCGTCGTCGGCGACCGTGACGCTGTTGTCGGGATGGAGCGTGAGCTCGATCCTGTCGCAGTGGCCTGCGAGGGCCTCGTCGACGGAGTTGTCGACGACCTCGTAGACGAGGTGATGGAGGCCGCGCGGGCCGGTCGAGCCGATGTACATGCCGGGGCGCTTGCGCACCGGGTCGAGGCCACGGAGGACGGTGATCTCGTCCGACGTGTAGCCGTTCTCTTCGGTATCAGCGTTGTTCGCGCGCTTGCGGTCGGCGCCCGCCTCGGTTGCCACTCGGGTCTATGCCCCTTCGGTAGAAGTCATGAGAAACCCCGACCACGTGGCCCGACCAGAGGCCGAGTACCCAGCGGATCGGGGCGGGGGTACAAGTTCACATAATGATACCAGGACGAGTCGCCGGAATAACCGCCGTAGAGTCACAAAAGTCCTGCAAATCGCGCATTAAACGATCTCGCGCGATGAGCCGTCGCCGACCACGAAGCGAAGCGCCCCTACGCGGGGCTCTCCGAGCGCCGAATTGAGCCGCTCGAGCAGCTCTCCCTGGAGCAGGTCGAGCTCCTGGGCCCAGGTCGAGGCGCGGCACTCGATCGTCACCGTGCCGTCGCGCTCGCGGACCGGGCGCGCCTCGGCGGCGATCCGCTCGCCGACCGCGCCGTCCCAGCGATCCTGGACCGCGGCGAGCAGGGTCTGCGGGGCGACGTCGGCGCGCAGCGCCCTGACCGAGTCCGAGATCGGGCGGGGGGTCGAGCGCCGGGTCACGCGGCCAGCTCGCCGCCCGGGGCGTGGCCGAGCGGGTGGCCGTCGCGCAGCGCGATCTCGTGACGGCTCTCGGTCGCCGGCAGGTGGTCCGGCTCGGTGGCGGTGATCACGGCCTGGCCGCCGCCGGCGAGCAGGTGCTCGACCAGCAGCGCGCGATGCTCGCCGTCGAGCTCCGAGGTGACGTCGTCGAGCAGCATCAGCGGCGGCGGGCGGCCGTCGTCGAGCAGCGCCCGGCGCTCGGCGAACAGCAGGGCCAGCAGGCCCGCCCGCTGCTGCCCCTGGGAGCCGTAGCGCCGCAGCGAGCGGCCGCCGAGCTCGATCGAGATCTCGTCGTGGTGGGGACCCCAGCCGCTGTAGCCGCGAGCGATATCGGTCTCGCGGCGTTCCCCGATCTCGGCCGCGAGTGCGGTGGCGTCGGCGGCCTCGCTGCGCGGCCGATAGCGCAGCGAGGCATCCGGCGCGAGCCCGAGCGCGACGCTCGAGTCGGCGAACACCGGGGCGAGCCGGTCGACCGCCTCGGCGCGGACCGAGGCCAGCTCGATCCCCGCGGTCGCCAGCTCCAGGTCCCAGGCGTCGAGGGTCCCGGTCGAGGCGGCGCCGGCCCGGATCCTGCCGAGCAACGCGTTGCGCTGCGCCAGCGCCCGGCTGTAACGGCGCCGGCCCTCGTCGCGGCTCGGCCAGAGCGCGGCGCAGAAGCCGTCGAGGTGGGTGCGGCGCCCGGCGGGCGGGCCCTTGACCAGCGCCAGGCGGTCGGGCATGAACACCGCCAGCGGCGGGCGCATGGTCGCCGCCTCGGGGCCGGCGGCGGTCCCGTCGACCAGGTGGCGGCGGCCGTCCGCGCGGCTGATCGAGCTGAGGAAGCGGCGGGCGAGGCCGTCGCCGGTGACCGTCGCCTCGACCCGCGCGAGCGAGCCGCCGAAGACGATCGTCTCACGGTCGTCGCGGGTCCGGCACGAGCGCCCGGCGAGCGCCGTGTAAGTGGCTTCGAGCAGGTTCGTCTTCCCGGCGCCGTTCGCCCCCCAGAGCAGGTTCAGCCCCGGTCCGAGCTCGACCTCGCAGTCGACCAGGTTGCGAAACCCGCGGACGCCTACGGACTCGACGACCACGCGCGCACGCTCATACGTTGAGCCTGATCGGCATCACCAGGTAGGAGAAGTCGTCTCCGTCGACCGGCCGCAGCAGTCCCGGCCGCAGCGGCGAGCTGAGCTGGACCGCGACCTGCTCGGTGGCGACGCTCTCGATCCCCTCGACCAGGAACTGCGGGTTGAAGGCGATCTCGAGCGGCTCGCCGGAGTAGGGCGCCGGCATCCCCTCGCTGGCGTCGCCGATGTCGGGCGTCTCGGCCGCGACCGTGAGTTCGCCCTCCGCGAACGCGAGCCGCAGCGGCGAGTTGCGCTGGGCGAGCTGGCTGATCCGCCGGGTGATCTCGAGCAGCTCCTCGCGCGGCAGTCGCACGTCGTGCTCGAACGACTCGGGGATCAGCTGGCGCCAGCTCGGGAACTGGCCCTCGATCAGCCGCGACGAGAGCACCACGCCGTCGACCTTGAACACGGCCTGGTTGCGCGGCAGCGAGATCTCGACCGCCTCGGCGCCGGCCACTCCGATGATCCGCGCCAGCTCGCGCAGGGCGCGGGCCGGGACGTTCGCCTCCAGCGCCTGGGTGACCGGCGCCTCGAGCTCGGTGTGCTTGACGCTGAGCCGGTAGGAGTCGGTGGCGACCATGGTCAGCGCGTTGCCCTCCGCCTGCACCAGGACGCCGGTGAGGATCGGGCGCACCTCGTCGCGTGAGGCGGCGCGGGCGACGAGCTCGATCGTCTGCGCGAGCGGGGCGGCCGGCAGCGTCACCGTCTCGCCCTCGAGCTCGGGCAGACGCGGGAAGTCGTCGGCGGGCAGGGTCCGGAGGTGGAAGCGAGCGCCGCCGGCGGCGATCTCGACGTCGCGCTGCTCGCCGCGCAGCTCGAGGCTCGCCTCGCCCGGCGGCAGGCTGCGGACGACGTCGGAGAACAGGCGCCCCGGGAGCAGCACGGTGCCGGGCTGCTCGACCTTGGCGTCGTCGAGGGTGCTGGTCAGGGCCAGCTCCATGTCGGTCGCCCGCAGGGTCAGCGAGCCCTCGGCGGCGATCACCAGGATCCCGCCCAACGAGGGCAGCGTGCCGCGGGTGGAAACGGCGCGTCCGACGAGCTGCAGCCCGCCGGAGAGGGAGTCACGGGGTACGGAGAGTTTCATCGAAGGTCACTCATCTTCCTACTTAGATCAGATGTATTTGATTCGTGGATGGTTGGGGATAGTGACCGGTTTCGGCTTCGCCGGACGCGATCGGCCTGTGGATCACGACCCCGCCGAGGGTGGATCATGCCCCGTCTCGGTGGACGGGTCCGGGTCGGGTGGCTTCGTCCCCAGGCGGACGTGGACGCGGTGGAGCGTCTCGGCGGTCTCGGATCCGGGCTCGAGCCGGCCCTTGACCGAGCGGATCGCGTGCATGACGGTGGTGTGGTCGCGATCGAAGCCCCGGGCGATCTCGGCCAGCGAAAGGCCGGTGAGCTCCCGCGCCATGTACATCGCCAGCTGTCGGGAGCGGGCGATCTTCGGCGAGCGGCGCTGCGAGAGCAGCTCCTCCTTGGTCAGGCCGTTGACGGCGCAGACGGCATCCTGGATCGCCGCCAGCGTCGGCGCCTCGGCCGCCGCCGCCGGCTCGCCCCGGCCGAGGGCGCGGCGCACTATCGGGGTGGTCAGCGGCTCGGAGAGCAGCGAGGCGATCGCCATCACCCTGGTCATCGCGCCCTCGAGCACGCGGACGTTCTCGGGCACGTTGGTGGCGATCTCCTGCAGCACGCGGGGGTCGGGAAGCTCGGAGCCCGACCCGGAGGCGATCCGCCAGAGGACCGCGATCCTGGTCCGCAGATCGGGAGGCTCGAGCTCGACCCGCAGCCCCCAGTTGAAGCGGTCGCGGAGCCGCTCGGCCAGCTTCGAGAGCGCCTCGGGCGGGCGGTCGGACGAGAGCACGATCTGCTTGCCGGCCGAGTGCAGGGTGTTGAAGGTGTGGACGAACTCCTCCTCGGTGCGCTGCTTGCCCTCGAGCACCTGGACGTCGTCGATCAACAGCGCGTCGAGCCCGCGATAGCGCGCCTTGAACGCCTCCGGGCCCTCGCGCTGGAGCGCCCCGACGAACTCGGTCGTGAACCGCTCGGCGGTCGTGTAGTGGACCTCGAGCTCGGGGTGGTTGCGGCGCAGGTACTCGACGATCGCGCCCAGCAGGTGGGTCTTGCCGAGCCCCGGCGGCCCATGGAGGAAGAGCGGGTTGTAGGCCTCGCCGGGAGACTCGGCGACCGCCAGGGCCGCCGCGTGCGCGAGCCGGTTGCCCGGGCCGATCACGAACTCCTCGAACGTGTGGCTGGGGTCGAGCGGCAGCGACTCGGGCCGGCGCTCGCGTTCGGGCTTCGTCCCTTTGCCCACTGCCGCGGCGTCGACGAAGGCGACCTCGGTCAGCGCCGGGGCGCGTGAGCCGATCGCGCGGACCAGGGCCGGGCCGTAGCGGCGCTCGACCCAGGCGCGGATCGCCGGCGGCGCCGAGAGGACCAGGGTCGAGCCGGTCGCCGAGACCGCCTCGAGCGGCTCGAGCCAGAGGTCGAAGGTGGAGCGCGGGTAGGAGGCGCGGAGCTCCTCGCGCACCTGCCGCCAAAGCGTCGCGAGATCGTCCTCTGGGGGCTGGGCAGGCACGAACGGCGACCATACATTCGGGCGCCGGGCCCGCCTCCGGGTCTCCTCGCATTTCGCGGGAAAGAAAGTTGGGCGTGTCTGTAGACTCGCCGATCCGATGAAGCGCACCTGGCAGCCGAAGAAGCGCAAGCGAGCCCGTACCCACGGCTTCCGCGCCCGGATGCGCACGCGCTCCGGCCGCGACGTGCTCCGCCGTCGCCGTGCCAAGGGCCGCAAGCGCCTCACTCCGTGACCGTCGCCGCGGTCTGATGTCCAACCGTCGAAAGCGCGGCCGCCTGTCGCGCAGCGGGGACTTCGATCGCGTCTACCGCGACGGTCGCTCCCACGCCAACCGCTACCTGGTCCTCTACTCGTTCCCGCGCCCGGATTCGGCCGTCGACCAGAGCCGGCTCGGGATCTCGGTCAGCCGCAAGGTCGGCGGCGCGGTCGAGCGCAACGCGGTCAAGCGGGCGTTGCGGGAGGCGTTCTGGGAGCTCGACACCGAGCTCCCCGGCGATCACGACTTCGTCCTCGTCGCCCGTCCCGACTCTGCACGTCTGGTTGAGCGTGAGGGAACCGAGGGGGTCAGCACGGCGCTCGGCGAGTTGGTCGCCGAATCGGGCTTCGGAGGGGGGCGTAACACGTGAAACGGTCCCTCTCCCGTGCCTATTTGCGCGCCACGGAGCTGCTGCGCGAGCTCTTCCTGTTGCCCCTGCACGCCTACCGGGCCGTGATCTCGCCCAATCTGGCCCCGCGCTGCAAGTACTACCCCAGCTGCTCCACCTACGGGGTCCAGGCGGTGCGCGAGCTGGGCGTGCTCAAGGGCACGATCGTCGCCGGATGGCGGGTGCTGCGCTGCAACCCCTTCAGCCACGGGGGCGTCGACGAGCTCGCCGACCGGCGCCTGTTCCGCGACCGCGACCGGCCCCACGACCACGACCACGGCCATGACGCGAGCGGGGTGGCGGCGTGACCACGCTCGCCGTCCTGGTCATCTTCCAGCCCTTCGTCGACCTCGCCGACGCGATCATCGGCTTCTTCGAGGGCACGGTCGGGTTCAGCTGGGGCCTGGCGATCGTCGCGCTCACCTTCACCGTTCGGCTGATGACCCTGCCGCTGTCGCTGACCGGGATCCGCTCGATGCGCCGGATGCAGCTGGTCGCGCCGGAGCTCAAGGAGGTGCAGGAGAAGTACAAGGACGACCGCGAGCGCCAGCAGCGCGAGATGCTCGCCCTCTATCGCGAGCACGGGGTCAACCCACTCGCCTCCTGCTTCCCGTTCCTGCTCCAGATCCCGTTCTTCATCGCGATCTACACGTTGCTGCGATCGAGCAGCTTCAACGAGGAGGTGATCGCGAGCGGCTCGAGCCAGAGCTTCCTGTTCATCAACAGCATCATCGAGAAGCCCGAGGGCGCCGAGACGGTGATCCTGATCGTGCTGTTCATCGTCACCACGGTGCTCACGTTCCTGTACACGACCGCGACCACGCAGACGGCGACCGGACCCCAGCGCTACATCTTCCTCGCCCTGCCGATCCTGTTCGCGCCGCTGATCATCAGCCAGCCGGCCGGCCTCGGGCTCTACTGGATCGCGACCAACGTCTGGAGCCTCGGACAGCAGGTCGTGGTGCAGAAGATCATGCCGATGCCGAAGCCCCCGAGCCCCGAGGAGCGCAAGGCGGCCAAGACGACCAAGCCGCCACCCCCGCCGCCTCGGAAGAAGAAGAAACGTCGATGAACGACGAGCTGGTCGAGCTTCCGGAGGAGCCCGCCGAGCGGGTCGAGGTGATGCTCGAGGAGATCCTCGACGCGCTCGACCTCGACGGCGAGATTGTCGTCGACGAGCTCGACGACGAGATCGTCGCCAGGATCGAGGGCGACGAGCTCGGGCTGCTGATCGGCCGCCGGGGCCAGACGATCGACGCGGTGCAGCTGCTCTGCTACCGGGTCGCGTTCCGTGGGATCGGCGAGCGCAAGCGGGTTTCGGTCGATGCCGCCGGCTACCGCGAGCGCCGGCGCGAGACGGTCGAGCGCCAGGCCGAGCGCGCCGCGGAGCGGGCGTTGGAGAGCGGCAAGGAGATCGAGCTCGAGCCGATGAGCTCGACCGAGCGCAAGATCGTCCACGACGTGCTCAAGGACCGGCCCGGCCTCGAGACCTTCAGCGAGGGCGAGGAGCCCGATCGCTGCGTGATCGTCGCCCCGCTCGTCGGCGATTGACCGACGACGAGCTTCTCCGCCGCCTCACCCCCGTACTCGAGCTGCTCGCGGCGGATCCCGCTTCGCTGAGCTCGGTCCGCGACCCCGAACGGGCCTGGAAGGTGCACGTCGAGGACTCGCTCAGCGGGCTCGAGCTTGTCGGCTCGCCCGAGCGGATCGCCGATCTCGGCTCCGGCGCCGGATTCCCCGGGCTGGTGCTCGCCGCGGCCCTGCCGACGACGAGCGTCGACCTGATCGAGTCGGTGGGCCGTAAGGCCGAGTTCATCGAGCGCGCGATCGCCGCGGGCGGGTTCGACAACGCCCGGGCGCTCGCGCGGCGCTCGGAGGAGTGGGCCGCGGCCGCGGACCCCGACGGCGGCCGCGAGGCCTACGACGTGGTCACGGCGAGGGCCGTCGGCCGCCTCGCGACCCTGGCCGAGCTCGCCTCCCCGCTGCTCCGCGACGGCGGCGCGCTGGTCGCATGGAAGGGGCGCCGCGACGCCGACGAGGAGGCCGAGCTCGAGCGCGCGGCGGCGGCGCTGGCGATGGAACCGGAGCGGGTCGAGGCGGTCGGCGAGCGCGCCGGCTCGCGCCATCGCCACATCTACCGGGTCCGCAAGTCGGGCCCGACCCCGGCGTCCCTGCCGCGGCGGCCCGGGATGGCGAAGAAGCGCCCGCTCGGTGCGGGAACCTGAGCTTCGCCCCGCCTCGGCGCCCACTACGCTCGCGTGCGATGGGCGCCGTTTACGCGATCGCAAACCAGAAGGGCGGGGTCGGCAAGACGACCACCGCGGTCAACCTGGCGGCGTGCGCGGCCGCCGAGGGGCGCCAGGTGTTGCTGGTCGACCTCGACCCGCAGTGCAATGCAACGGTTGCGCTTGGCTTCGACCGCACGGTGACCCCGTCGAGCTACGAGTGCCTTGCCGGCGAGGCCGAGGTGGCGGCCGCGGCGCGGCCCGCCGGGCCCGACAACCTCTGGATCGTGCCGGCGAACCGCGACCTCTCCGGCGCCGCGGTCGAGCTGCCGCGGGTGGACGGCTACGAACGCCGGCTGCGCCAGGGCCTCGGGCCGGTGCGCGAGCGCTTCGCGATGACCCTGCTCGACTGCCCGCCGTCGCTCGGCCCGGTGACCGTGAACGCGCTCGCGGCGGCCGATCGGGTGATCGTCCCGGTGCAGGCCGAGTACCTGGCGCTCGAGGGTCTGGTCCAGTTCCTGGAGACCCTCGACCTGGTCCGCCGCAGCCTCAATCCGTCCCTGGTTCTGACCGGTGTGCTGATCACCATGTACGACGAGAGGACCCGTCTGGCGCAGGACGTCGAGGCGGAGCTGCGACAGCATCTACCCGAACAGGTGTTCGATACCGTGATCCCCAGAAGCGTGCGCGTAGCCGAGGCCCCGAGCCACGGTGTGCCGGTGCTCGAGCACGCCCCGGGCTCAAGCGGCTCGACCGCCTACCGGGCGCTCGCCGCGGAGCTCGAACGCCGCGAGCCGAGCGCCGAGGAGCGAGCGGCGGCGTGAGCTCCCGGCGCGGGATCGGCCGCGGCCTTGCAGCGATCCTGCCCGAGCAGGGGTCCGGGGAGCCGTCCTACCGCGAGGTGCCGATCGATCTGATCCGGCCCAACCCCGACCAGCCGCGGCGCGCGTTCGACCCCGAGACGATCACCACCCTGGCGACGTCGATCGCCGAGGCCGGGGTGATCCAACCGTTGATCGTCCGCCCACTCGCCGACGGCCGCTACGAGCTGATCGCCGGCGAGCGCCGCTGGCGGGCTGCTCGCGAGGCCGGGCTCGACGCGGTCCCGGCGATGGTCCGCGACGAGGACGCCGCGCGGCGGATGCAGACGGCTTTGATCGAGAACGTCGCCCGCGAGGACCTGAACCCGGTCGACGAGGCGCGCGCCTGCGCCACCCTGGTCGAGGAGCTCGGGCTGTCGAAGGAGGAGCTCGCCGGCCGCCTCGGCCGCACCCGCCCCGCGATCTCGAACCTGATCCGGCTGCTCGACCTGCCCGACGACGTGCTCGAGCTGCTCGCGGAGGGCGAGCTCAGCGAGGGCCACGGGCGGGCGATCCTGATCGCGAAGGGGAACGACGTCCGCCGCCGGCTCGCTCGCGACGCGGTCCGCGGTGGCTGGTCGGTGCGCGAGACCGAGCGCCGGGCGAAGCGCGCCGAGCGGACCCCGAGCGCGAAGGTCGTCGTCCACCCGGATCAGAAGGCGGCGCTGCAACGGGCCGAGGACGCGCTCGAGCGGGCGCTCGGGACCGGGGTGCGGGTGCGGGCGGCGCCCAAGGGAATCCGCGCGGAGCTCGAGTTCGAGTCGCTCGAGGAGTTGCTCGAGCTCGCGGGCCGGCTCGACCGCTGACCAGCTCCTAGGGCGCCAGCCGCTCGATCCGCCACCCGTCGCCGTCGCGCGCGTAGCGGAACCGATCATGCAGACGGGCGACCTGGCCTTGCCAGAACTCGATCGACCGCGGGCGCAGCAGGTAGCCGCCCCAGTGCGCCGGCCGCGGCACCGCCCCGCCGTCGTAACGCTCGGTGGCCTCGGCGAGCCTCGTGTCGAGCTCCGCCCGCGATTCGAGCGGTCGCGACTGCGGCGACGCCCAGGCACCGAGCTGGGAGTCGCGCGGACGGGTGGCGAAGTAGGCGTCGGAGTCCTCGGCGCCGAGCCGCTCGACCGTTCCCCGGACCCGGACCTGACGGTCGAGCTCGCGCCAGTAGGCGATCAGCGCCGCCGCGCCGCCGGCGTCGAGCTGCAGCGCCTTCGCCGACCCGTAGTTGGTGAAGAAGCGGAAGCCGTCGGGGCCGAAGCCCTTGAGCAGGACCATCCGGGCGTCGGGGAGCCCCTCGCCGTCGACGGTCGCCAGCGCGACGGCCTCGGCGAGCGGCGCCTCGCTTTCGGCTTCGGCGAACCAGGTCCTGAACTGCTCAATCGGGTCGGGATCGAGATCGGCCGCGGCCAGCGGCGGCATGTCGGGGCGTCGAGGCATCGGCGGCTTCTAGAATGACGGGCTCCCGGGCGATTAGCTCAGTTGGTTAGAGCGCGTCTCTGATAAGGACGAGGTCCGTGGTTCGAGTCCACGATCGCCCATCGCTGATCCGTCGGCGCCGTGACGGCTGCCGCGGGCGGCGGGCCGAGCCGCCGCCCGCAGAGCACGCGTCGCTCAGCCGACGAACTGGACGAACACGTCGCGGTCGTCCGGGGTGCCGGTGGTCGACGTCTTCGTGGTCACCGCCGCGTCCGTGTACGGGCCGTTGCAGCCGGCCGCCGGCGGGATCGCCAGCTCGACCGTCGCGCCCGGGTTCGCGTCGGCGCCGCGGACCACGGTGGCGCTGCCCGACTTCGGCGCGAACGCCAGGTCGAAGCAGATCGCGCCCTGGCCGCCCGAGGCGACCCCGGTGATCCCGACGGCCCCGGCCGCCGGCGCGACGTTGCCGCCGGCCTTGTTGACCCGGCCGTAGGCCATCTGCGGGACCTCCGGGATCACGTCCGGGGCCAGATCCTTGGCCTTGATCTTGCCGTCGAGGATCTTCCCCGACTTGACCGCGTCCTTGGCGATCCGACTACCGGTCACCGCCTTCTTGGCGATGTCGTTGGTCTGGATCGTCTGGGCCGCGACAGCGGCGCCCGAGAACGCGAACACCAGCGCGATCACGCCGATCAGCACGCCCGGTGTCGGGCGCAGGTTGGTGATCCTCATCCGTTCCCACCTCCTGGAGGTCGTTTTCCACTCAGGCCCCCGGCCCTGAGGATCTACACCCCCGACAACACGCCCGCTCCGGCGGAGCTGCGGTCGTCGCCGGATTTCGCCCCGATTCCCGTACCTATAATGGCCGCAGGGTCGCCGCGGACGGCCCGTTCGTCCCCAGGCCCCGAAAGACGAGGATTCACGGCCAGCCATGCAGCAGATGCAGATCTACGGCGTCAGCTTCGACATGGTCGGCAAGCAGCCGATCGTGCTGCTGAAGACGGTCGACGGCAACCGCTTCCTGCCGATCTGGATCGGCCACCCGGAGGCCGCCGCGATCCTGATGAAGCTCCAGGGAGCCCAGACGCCGCGCCCGATGACCCACGACCTGCTCAACGACATGCTCGAGCAGCTCGAGGCCAAGTGCGAGCGGGTCTCGGTGACCGAGCTTCGCGACAACACCTTCTACGCCTCGATCACGATCTCGGTCAACGGCTCGGAGATCGAGATCGATTCGCGCCCCTCCGACGCGATCGCGCTCGCCGTCCGCTGCCAGGCGCCGATCTTCGCCGCCGAGGAGGTGATCGACGAGTCGTCGATCGAGTTCGAACACGAGGTCGAGGACCAGGAGGAGGTCGTCGAGCGGTTCAAGGACTTCCTCGACGAGGTCTCCCCTGAGGACTTCGCCGGCGGCGAGCAGTAACCGGGCCGAACCGCGGGCACGATCCGGGGTCCCTGAGGGGGATCCCCAATAGACGCGGCGCGCTCGCCGCGCGACCCTGGGCTCATCGTCAACGATCCACGAGGAGCAAGCGATGAGCGACCAGGACACGACCCAGCAACTACCGCCCCCGGATCCACCGCCGCGGGAGACGAAACGGCTCCTGCGCTCCAGCGACGACCGGGTGATCGCCGGCGTCTGCGCCGGCCTCGGTCGCTACTTCGGGATCGACCCGGTGATCGTCCGGATCGCGTTCGCGGTCTCGATCTTCTTCGGCGGCCTCGGCGTGCTCGCGTACATCGCCCTGACCCTCTTCGTCCCCTCCGGGGATGCCGCGGGACAGGTCACCGAGCCGCCGGTCGAGCGCTCGCGGGCGCTCGCGATCGGGATCGGGATCGGGCTGGTCGTGATCGCGCTCTCCTGGGGGATCTTCGACGGCCCGTTCTGGGGCGGCGGCTTCTTCCTGCCCCCGGCGCTGTTCGTGCTCGCGCTGGTCGCGCTGGCGATCCTGGTGGCCCGGCGCGCCGGCGGCGGCTCGGGCCCGCGCGGAGCCCTGGCGACGATCCTGCTCGCGTTCGCGGCGCTGATCGTGCTCGGGATCGCCGCGCTGGCCGCCGGCTGGGCCGCAGCCACCGGCCACGGGGTCGCCGTGGCCGCGATCGTGATCGGGATCGGCCTGCTGCTGATCGTCGCCGCCTTCAACGGCGGGGCGCGCTGGCTGATCGCGCCGGCGATCGCCCTCGCGGTTCCGCTCGGGGTGGTCTCGGCCGCCGACGTCTCGTTCGGCGACGGGATCGGCGAGCGCGACTACCGGCCGTTGAGCAGCGCCGCGGTCGAGGACCGCTACGAGCTCGGGATCGGCAGCATGGTGGTCGACCTGCGCGACCTCGAGTGGAGCGAGCACGAGGCGCTCGCGGTCGAGGTCGATCTCGGCGTCGGCCAGGCGATCGTCGCGGTGCCCGAGGACGTCTGCGTGACCACCGACTTCGACGTCCGCGTGGGCGACATGCGGGTCGCGGGCGACAGGTCGGACGGCTTCGACCTGCACAGCGCCGCCAACGCCGGGGCGACCGCGACCCCGCGGCTCGACCTGACCGGCGAGGTCGACCTCGGCGAGGTCTGGGTGATCAACGACGACGACGCCGAGATCGAGGGCCACGGCCGGGCCTTCCACGACGAATACGACGACGCGGCGATGCGCTCGGCGATGGAGGCCGCCTGCGACGCGGCGACGCCGACCGCGGGTGCCGCCGACCCGGGTGAGCCCGGCGACGGGGGCGGCGGCAGGTGAGTCGCGAGCTCGACCGGGTCTCGGCGGCCGCCGGGGTCGCGGTCACCGTGATGGGCGTGCTGCTGTTGCTCGACCAGGAGGACGTGGTCGAGCTCAGCCTGGGCCTGGTCGGGGCGCTGATCGCCGCGGTGCTCGGCGCGATCCTGATCGTCAGCGGACTCGGCGAGGAGGCCGGTGAGCGCTAGCGCGGCCACCCCGGCGAAGCGACGGTCGCGGCTCACGCGCGACCGTTCGCACGCGCTGATCGCCGGCGTCTGCGCCGGGGTCGCCCAGCGCCTCGGCCTCGACCGCTCGCTGGTCCGGGTGCTGTTCGCGGTCGCGGTGATCGCCTCCGGCGGCGTGCTGCTGGTCCTCTACGTGCTCGGCTGGATCTTCCTCGACGAGGGCGAGGCGCCGGAGCCGAGCGACGTCAACCGGGTCGAGGCGGTGGTCCTACGGGTCCCGGTGCGCAACTGGAAGGTCGCCGCGGGAGTCGGGCTGCTGACCCTGTCGCTGCTCCTGGTCATGCGCGAGGCGGGGATCTGGTGGTCGGACGCGCTCGTCTGGCCGCTGATCCTCGCGGCCGCCGGGGCGGCGCTGCTGTGGCGCCAGTCTCCACCGCTCGGCGCGCGCTCGGAACCGCCACCCGCCCCCGGCCCGCGGCAGGCCGAACGCGCCGAGCCCGGGCACGACGACGCCGGCCTCTACCGCGGCGGCTTCGGCATCGCCCTGGTGCTCGGCGCGGCGCTGCTCTTCCTCTACGCCAACGGCGCCCTCGGGCAGGCGCGCGACGTCGTCCTCGGGGTGGTCGTCGCGGCCCTCGCGCTCGGCCTGATCCTGGCTCCGTTCCTGTGGCGCCTGGGCCGCAACCTCGCCGACGAGCGGGCCGAGCGGATCCGCTCGCAGGAGCGGGCCGAGGTCGCGGCCCACCTGCACGACTCGGTGCTGCAGACGCTCGCGCTGGTGCAGAAGCGCGCCGGCGACCCGCGGGCGGTGGCGACCCTCGCCCGCCGCCAGGAGCGCGAGCTGCGCTCGTGGCTGTTCGAGGGCCCGGCGAGCCGCAACGGCGACAGCCTCGCCGCGGCGCTCGACGCGATGGCGGCCGAGGTCGAGGAGGCCCACGGGGTGGCGATCGACGTGGTCACGGTCGGCGATCACGGTCTCGACGAGCCGGGCACGGCGCTGCTTGCCGCGACCCGCGAAGCGCTCGTCAACGCGGCCAAGTTCGCCGGCGAGGCGGGGCCGGTGGCGGTCTATGCGGAGATGGAGGACGGCGGCGCCGAGGTCTTCGTCCGCGACCGCGGTGCAGGCTTCGACCCGGAGTCGGTGCCCGACGACCGGCGGGGCGTCCGCGACTCGATCATCGGGCGGATGGAACGCCACGGCGGGACCGCGACGGTTCGCTCGAGCCCGGGATCGGGGACCGAGGTGGCGCTCGCGATCGGCGGTGAGCGCGGATGAGCCCGCCGCCGACGGTGGTCATCGTCGACGACCACGCGATCTTCCGCAGCGGCGTGCGCGCCGAGCTCGAGGGCCTGGTCGACGTCCGCGCCGACGTCGGCTCGGTCGAGGAGGCGGTCCGCGCGATCGGCGAGCAGCGCCCCGACGTCGTCCTGCTCGACGTGCACATGCCCGGCGGCGGCGGGGTCGAGGTGATCCGGCGGGTCTCCGAGTCGAACCCGGCGCAGCGCTTCCTCGCGCTCTCGGTCTCCGACGCGGCCGAGGACGTGATCGCGATCATCCGCGCCGGCGCCCGCGGCTACGTGACCAAGGCGATCTCGGGCCCCGAGCTCGCCGAGGCCGTGGGCCGCGTTCGCGACGGCGACGCCGTCTTCAGCCCGCGGCTCGCCGGCTTCGTACTCGATGCGTTCGCGGGCCAGCTGACCGAGGCCGAGGTTGACCCCGAGCTCGATCAACTGACCACCCGCGAGCGCGAGGTGCTGCGGCTGATCGCCCGCGGCTACCTATACAAGGAGATCGCGCTCGAGCTCTCGATCTCGGTGAAGACGGTCGAGGCCCACGTGAGCGCGGTGCTGCGCAAGCTGCAGCTCTCGAACCGCCACGAGCTCAGCCGCTGGGCGGTCGAGCGCCGGCTCGTCGACTAGGCCTCCGCCGGGGCCGCGTGCAGCGCCGGGTGGTCGAGCCCGTGCTCCTCGCAGAGCCGCGGGATGCTCTCGGGGTCGGCCTCGAGCCCGTAGCGCCCGGCGAGCGCGACGATCCGCTCGGGATCGAAGCCGTGGGTCGCCATCACCTCCGCCATCTCCTCGAAGTAGTGCTCGAAGCCCCCCGGGGAGATGATCTCCAGGATCCGGCACGGGGTGTCGCCGGCGTTCCAGAACGTGTGCCACTGGTTGCCGGGCTTGAAGGCGAGGTCGCCCGGCTCGGCGTACACGACCTGGTCGCCGAGCACCGCGCCCATCCGCCCCTCGAGCACGAAGCTGTACTCGTCCTCGCGGGTGTGCCGGTGCAGCGGGGCGACCAGCATCCGCGGCGGGATCGGATGCTCGATCAGCGAGAAGCCGCCGCCTGTCTCCTCCGCGTAGGCCAGGAACCGGACTCCGAACGAGCCGAACTCGAGCGCCTTGCCGTCGGCCGGGCCGACGATCCGCGGCCCCCGGGACGCGTCGAAGCGCTTCGGGGCGCTCAGTCCTGCACCTTCCATCTTCGGTCCTCCGTTAGTTCGATGAACAGGGGTGTGCGGCGAACCTACCACGCGCCGCCGCGTCTGTCAATATTCGTTGAACACCGATGGGCACTGAAATCAAACCTCGGTACCGCAAGCGCCTGCGCGCCGAGCAGGAGGCTCAGACGCGCGAGCGGATCACCGAGGCGGCGGTGAGGCTCCACGGCACGGTCGGCCCCGCGAACACCACGATCGCCGGGATCGCCAAGGCGGCCGGGGTCCAGCGGGCGACCGTCTACCGCCACTTCCGCGACGAGGAGGCGATCTTCGACGCCTGCACCGCCCACTTCTACGCGCGCCACCCGCTCCCCGATCCGGCGCGCTGGGAGGAGATCCGCGACCCCGACGAGCGTCTGCGGGCCGCGCTGGCGGCGATCTACGCCTTCTACGACGCCGCGGCGCCGATGCTCTCGAAGACGCAGCGTGACCGCGACCATGTCCCTCCGAAGGCGCGCGCCGCGTTCCTCGGCTACTTCGAGCTCATCCACGGCACCCTGATGCGCGGCCGTCGCGAGCGCGGGCGGCGACGCGCCCGGGTCGCCGCCGCGATCGGGCACGCGATCGCGTTTGCGACCTGGGTCTCCCTGGTCGAGACCGGAGGTCTCGCTGACGAGGACGCGATCGACCTGGTCGCCGGTATGGTCGCGAGCGCCTAGCTGGCGGCGCCGGCCGCCGGGACGCGCTCCAGCGCCAGCTCCACCAACCGCTCGACCAGGCGCTCGAATCCGAGGCCCGCCGCCTCGGCGGCCATCGGCAGCAGCGAGGTGTCGGTGAGGCCCGGGATCGCGTTCGCCTCCAGGACCTGCGGGCCGTCCGGGGCGAGGATCAGGTCGACCCGGCAGAAGCCGTCGAAGCCGAGCACGTCCCAGGTGCGCAGGGCCGCGTCGAGGATCGGGCCCTCGGCGGCGCCGAGGTCGGCCGGGCTGACGTACTCGGTGCGGCCGATCTCGTAACGCGCCTCGTAGTTGAACCGGTCGGCCTCGAGCGGCAGCGCCTCGACCGCCGGCAGCGCGATCCCGTTGATCAGCGAGATCGCCAGCTCCCGCCCCTCGACGTGGCGCTCGAGCAGCACCCGGTCGTCGTAGGAGAAGGCGCCGACGAGCGCCTCGGGGACCTCGGCGGCGGAGGCCGCGAAGCGCACCCCGAGGGACGACCCCCCGGCCGCCGGCTTGATCACCAGGGGGAAGCCGAGGTTCGCCTCGATCTCCGACAGGGTCTCCGCGGCGCCCAGCTCGCGGAAGGCGAGCGCGTTGAAGGCGGCCCAGTCGGGGGTCGGGACGCCGGCGGCGCGCAGGTCGGCCTTCGCCCCGACCTTGTCGAAGGCGCGGACGCAGGCGCGCACTCCGGGGCCGGTGTAGGGGATCCGGAGGATCTCGAGCAGCTCCTGGACCGTGCCGTCCTCGCCGCCGGAGCCGTGCAGGGCGACGAACGCGATCTCGGGCCGCTCGGCCTGCAGGGTCGCGACCAGTTCGGCCCCGACGTCGATCGCGACCACCTCGTGCCCGAGCGCCGCGAGCGCGTCCTCGACCCGGGCGCCGCTGCGCAGGGACACCTGCCGCTCGAGCCCGCGCCCACCCTTCAACACCGCGACCCTCATCGGCGAAACGGGATCACGGAGCCCCGTCCCTCGGCTGACCCGGCCGCCCCCGGACGCGAAGCGGAGGAGGCGGGCGGAACGTTGTGTTCCGTGATCGATTCGTATAGCTGCACCTGCTCGGCGATCACGTTGCCGATTCGCTTGATCCCCTCGCGGATCTCCTCCGGGGGCGAGGCGGAGAAGTTGAGCCGCATGTCCGATCCGCCCCGCCCGTCGACGTATGCGGCGGCGCCGGGGACGAAGGCGACGTTCTCGCGCAGCGCCTTCGCCAGCAGGTCGGTGGTGTCGATGTAGGAGGGCAGCGTCGCCCAGCAGAACAGGCCGCCCTCGGGGCGCGACCAGGTGGTCCCGTCGGGAAAGAAGCGCTCCAGCGACTCGACCATCGCGTCGCGGCGCTCGCGATAGATCCCGCAGAGGTCGTCGACGTACTCGCGCCAGCTCCCCTCGCCGAAGTACTCGCGGACGAAGTACTGGGTCAGGGTCGAGGTGCAGAGGTCCGCCGCCTGCTTGCCGAGCACGACCTTCTCCATCACCGGCGGCGGCGCGCAGAGCCAGCCCAGCCGGATCCCCGGCGAGAGGATCTTCGAGAACGTCCCCAGGTAGAGGACGTAGTCGCCGCCGTCGAGCTTGTACAGCGGGTCGACCGGCCGCCCCTCGTAGCGCAGCAGCCCGTAGGGGTTGTCCTCGACCACGAGCAGCTCCCGGGCCCGCGCGAGGTCGACCAGCCGCCGGCGCCGCTCCGCCGACATCGTCACCCCGGAGGGGTTCTGGAAGCTGGGCACCGTGTAGATGAACTTCGGCCGCCGGCCCTCTCCCGCGAGCCGCTCGAGCACCCGCTCGAGCTCGCCGATCACCATCCCGTCGGCGTCGACGGCGACCTGCACCGTCTCGGCCTGGTAGGAGCAGAACACGGGCACGGCCCCGGGGTATGTCGGCGCCTCCGCGATCACCACGTCGCCCGGGTCGACGAGCGTCTTCGCGACCAGGTCGATCGCCTGCTGGCCCCCGGTGGTGACGATCACGTCGTCGGGATCCGGGTCCATGCCCTCGGCCGCCATCACCTCGCGGATGCACTCCTTGGTCTCGGCGAAGCCCTCGGTCGGGCCGTACTGGAGCGCCTCGGCCGCGCTCTCCTGCGCGATCCGCGTCATCTGCGCGGCGAAGCTCTCGGGGGGGAAGGTCGAGGTGTCGGGGAGGCCGCCGGCGAGCGAGATCACCTCGGGGCGGGCGGTGATCTCCATCAGGTCTCGCATCGCGCTCGATCGCATCACCCGGGTGCGCTCGGCGAACAGGCCCGAGTAGCGCTCGAGGTCGCGGGCGGTCGTGTGGGCGCGCCGGTGCGGGCGTGCCCCGGGATCGACCGGGGAGCTCGGGCTGTCGCTCGGGTCGGCCATCGGCTGCAGTGTGGCGCAGTCCGGGGACCGCGGTTGACATGTGACTAATTGGTCACGTATACTCCCTGGCGTGGACGATGTGTTCAAGGCCCTCGCCGATCCGACGCGCCGCGGTCTGCTCGACCAGCTGTTCGAGCGCGACGGCCAGACGCTGAGCGAGCTCGAGGGCCGGTTGCCGATGACCCGCTTCGGCGTCATGAAGCACCTGCGGGTGCTCGAGGAGGCGGGCCTGGTGACGACGACGAGGCGCGGCCGGGAGAAGCTGCACTTCCTCAACCCCGTCCCGATCCGGCTCATCCACGAACGCTGGGTGAGCAAGTACGCAGAGCCCTGGGCGGCGACGCTCACCGGGCTGAAGCAACAACTGGAAACGGAGTGACATGGAAGCGGAGAACCCCTACAAGGTGATCGACGGACGCGGCGCGATGTCGGTGTTCGAGATCTACATCAAGACCACCCCCGAGCGGCTCTGGGAGGCGATCACGGATCCCGAGCTGCGCGCCAAGTACTCGTTCGGGGTCGGGATCGAGTCCGATTGGACGAGCGGCTCGACCTACCGGGCGGTCCACGCCCAGGGCGGGGTCCCGATCAGCGAGGGCGAGAACCTCGAGGTCGACCCGCCGCGCAGGCTGGTGCAGTCGTTCACCGCCCTGTGGAGCGACGAGGTCCGCGCCGAGGGGCAGTCGCGCGTGACCTGGGAGATCGAGCCCGTCGGCGAGTCGTGCCGGCTGCGCGTCACCCACGACGAGCTCGCCTCCGGAGCCAACGACGAGCTCTACGGCGGCTGGCCGATGATCCTCTCGGGCCTCAAGACCCTGCTCGAGACGGGCGAGCTGCTCGATACGCCCGGCTCGCTGCGCTACGCCGCGGCGACCGGCTAGCTGTCGAAGCCGAGCCCGAGCGCGTCCAGGGTCCGCAACCAAAGCCCGCGGCGGCCGCCCCGCCGGTCGGCCGCCGCGAGCCGGTTGCGGGTGAGCTCGATCGCCGCCCAGCGCAGCGGCTCGGGCGGGAACGGGAACGGCTGCGAGCGGATCGCCCGCAGCCGCGTGACCTCGGTCCGGCGGCCCTCGAGCAGGTCGAGCGATACCTCGGCGCCGAAGCGGCTGGCGCCGACGCCGAGACCGGTATGGCCGAGCGCGTAGGAGACCCGTCCCCCGAGCGCGGTCCCGTAGAAGGCGAAGAAGCGCGAGCAGGTGTCGATCGCGCCTCCCCACCGGTGGCTGAAGCGGATCCCCTCGAGCTGCGGGAAGGCGGCGAAGAAGTGGCCGGCGAGGTCGGCGAAGGTCCGCTCCCGCGACTGGCGCTCGGGTCCGATCCCGCTGGCGTAGTAGTAGATCGCGTCGAAGCCGCCCCAGAGGATGCGCCCGTCGGCGGTCGGGCGCGAGTAGTGGAAGCGGTTCGCCATGTCGCCGAGCCCCTGGCCGCCGGCCCAGCCGATCGCCGCCCGCTGTGCGGCGCTCAGCGGCTCGGTGACCAGCACGTAGTCCCAGACCGGAACCACGCGCTGCCGGGTGCGCCGAAGCAGCCCCGGGAAGGCGCTGGTCGCGAGCAGGGCCCGGCGGGCGCGGACCGCGCCCGGCTCGGTGACCAGGGCCACCCCGGCGCCGTGGCGCTCGATCGCGCCCACGCGTGTGTGCTCGTGGATTCGGACGCCGAGCTCCTCCGCGGCCCGCGCGAGCCCCCAGCAGAGCTTCGCCGGGTCGACCACGGCCGAGCCCGAACGGCGCCAGACCCCGCCGAGAAACAGCGGCGAGTCGATCTGGGCGCGGATCGCGTCGCGATCGAGCACCTCGGCGTCGTGACCGAACCGCGCCAACACCTCGGCGTACTCGTCGAGCAGCGCCAGCTCGTGCGGCTCGACCGCGACGTCGAGGTCGCCCGCGGCGTGGAAGTCGCACTCGATCCGGAGCCGCTCGAGGTCAGCCCGCGTGTCGGCGAAGTTCTCGAGCCCGAGCCGCTCGAGCGCCGGCATCTCGTCGGGAAACCTGGCCAGGCCGTTGTCGATCCCGTGGGTGAGGAAGGAGGAGAGGAAGCCTCCGTTGCGACCGCTGGCGGCGCCGGCGAGCTCGCCTCCGTCGAGCACGATCACCTCGCGGCCGGGGTTGCGCTGCTTCGCCAGCAACGCCGCCCAGAGCCCGCTGAGCCCGGCGCCGACGATCGCGAGGTCGGCCTCGGCCGGCGATTCGAGCGGTGGCCGGGCGGGCGGCCGCTCCGGCTGGTCGAGCCAGAACGGCTCGGTCACAGCGTCGGCGTAGGCGCGCCGGTCGGCCTCGGAGGGCCCCCGCGCGCCCCACGGACCGTGCCCTCCCCGGCTCATCGCGTCGGTACCCTGCTGCGCCGATGCATTTCTTCGAGGCAGCTTGTCAGGGCATCGGCCTCGCGGTCGCCTGCGGCGCGCTCGCGGGGGCGTTCGGGCGACGCGACGGCATCGGCACCGTTCTGCTGGTGCTCGCCGTGGTCGGCGGGGCGATCCTGTTCGGCGTCTCGCTCGCGGAGGAGGACCATCCCGCCTGGCCCGGGTGGCCGGCGGGGGCGCTGATCGCCGCCGGCTCGTTCCGCGTGGTCAGCGACTTCGCCGCCGGGGCCGCGGCGCGGGCCGAGGGCGGCGGCTTCATCGCCGCCCTGATCGTGCTCGGCGCCCTCGCCACCGCCGGGCTCTCGGTGATCTGGCGGCCGCTGGGGCTGGTGGCGCTGGCCGGGATCATCTACCTCGGCGTCGCCCGCCGCCAGCGCGCGGCGCGCAAGTACGAGGGCCTGCGGACGCTGCGGTGACCCCGCCGAAGCTCGTCCTCTGCGTCGTCGACTCGCTTCGCACCGACGCCCTCGAGGCCGCGGCCGCGGACGGCAGCGCGCCGACCTTCGCCGCCCTGCTCGAGCGCGGGACGCTGATCGGCGACTGCGTCTCGGCCTTCCCCTCGGTGACCCCGGTCTGCACCTCGTCGATCACCACCGGCCACGGCCCCGCCGAGCACTGGATCAGCGGGATGAACTGGTACTACCGGGCCGAGCAGCGCTACGTCGAGTACGGCTCGTCGTTCGAGGCGACCAGAGCCTTCGGCCTCTTCCGCTCGCTCTACGACACCGTCTACAACATGAACATGGCCCACCTCTCGGACGAGGTCGAGACCGTGTTCGAGACGCTCGGCGACCACGGGGTGCGCACGGCGTGCACGCCGTTTCTGATCTACCGCGGTCGCACCCGCCACGAGATGGGCCTCGAGGGCCTGCTGCGCCGGGTGGCGCTGGCGGCGACCTTCCGCCACGCCACCTGGGGCCCCGACGAGCTCTTCTACGGCGAGCTCTACTCGAGCCGGCGCGTCCCCTGCAAGCCGACCCTGGCCCGCCCCGGCACCCGCGACGACTACTCCGCATGCTGCGGGCGCGAGCTGATCGCCAACGACCTCTACGACTTCCTCCTCTACTCGCTGCCCGACAACGACTACCACTCGCACCGCTTCGGCCCCGAGGCGCAGTCGGAGTCGATCGTGCGCGCCGACGCCGCCTTCGCGGAGCTCGTCGACGCGGGCGGCGGGCTCGAGCCGTTCCTCGCCGAGCACGCCGTGATCCTGCTCGCCGACCACGCCCAGACCGCGGTCAGCGAGCCGCTTCCGCTGGCCGAGGAGCTCGGCTCGCGCTGGCGGGTGCTGCAGCCGAACGAGCCCGACCCGGGCGTCGCCGAGCTTGCCGTCTGCCCGAGCTCGCGCGCCGGAGCCGTCTACGTGCTCGCCGAGGGCCCGCGCGCCGCCCGCCTGCACGCGGCGGTCCGCGAGCAGCTCGCCGGGCTCGCCGGCGTCGACCTGACCACCTGGCTCGAGCTCGACGGCTCACCGGTGCTGCGCGGCGGCGCCGACGGCCCGCCGCCCGAGGGCGCGGAGGCGGTGGTCGAGCGCGACGGGCGGACGATCCGCTTCCGGCCCGGGGCCGAGGTCAGCGATCGCCGCGGCGGCCTCTGGCGGATCGACGGCGATCCCGCGGCGCTCGCCGGCAGCCTCGGCGCCGGCCGCTTCGACTCGGAGACCTACCCGAACGCGCTCGAGCGCCTCTGGTCGGCGCTGACCGCGCCGCACGCGGGCGAGATCATGCTCTCGGCGACCCCCGGCTACGAGCTGGTCGACTGGGGCGGGACCACCCATTGCCCGGGCGGCAGCCACGGGGCACTCGAGGCCGGCGATTCGCTCGGCCCGTTGCTGCTCTGCGGGCTCGAGCCCGGGGTCGAGGGGCGCCGCGAGCAGTGGACGATCGCCGACGTCGCCGCGCTCGTCCGCGAGCATTTCGACGCCCCCGAGCCCCCGCGACGGGTGCCGCGACCGGCCGCGCTCGCTGTGGGGAGCTGAGGATGTCCTCGACCGACCGCGCGATCGCCGCCCCGGCGCCCCGCTCCGGGCTGCTGCGCAGGATCCACCACGGGACCCGCAAGCCGGCGAACTGGATGCAGCTGCTGCGCTTCGGGCTCGTCGGGGTGAGCGGCTACGTGGTCAACCTGGCGGTGTTCGCGCTGCTCAGCGGCGCTCTCGACTTTCACCACATCGCGGCCGCGCTGGCCGCCTTCGCCGCCGCCGTGATCAACAACTTCGCCTGGAACCGGCACTGGACCTTCGACGCCGGCGACGGCCACGCTGGATTCCAGGCGGCGCGCTTCTTCACCGTCAGCGTGATCGGGCTCGGGATCAACCTGGCGCTGCTCGAGCTGTTCGTCACCGGCGCCGGCCTCCCGGAGCTGCCGGCGCAGGCGCTCGCGGTCGCCCTGACGATGCCGGTGAACTTCGTCGGCAACAAGCTGTGGACGTTCGACGGCTAGGCACCGCGCTCGCCGCCTGCCTCGCGTTAACGGTCCCCCTCCTCGGCGCCCCGACCCCGGCCGCGGCCCAGGACGGATCCGTCGCCGGCTCCACGGCCCCGATCCCGGCCGAGCCCGACTACCTGCCGCCGACGCCGGACGACTTCAGCGTCTCGGCGGCGGAGGCGGTCGAGATCGCCAACGCGGACCCGAAGGTCGCCGAGCAGAGCGCCCGCTACGGCGAGCTGACCACGGCGATCTCGGTCAACGACGACAACCTCTGGCAGGTCGGCTACAAGGACGGCGACAACGAGGTTGCGCAGGTCAAGATCGACGGCGGCACCGGGGCGATCACCGAGTCCTGGACCGGCTACCAGGTCGCCTGGCCGATGGCGCGGGGCTACGAGGCCCAGTTCGGGCACATCCTCAACGCGCCCTGGGTCTGGATCCCGATGGCGCTGGTGTTCCTCGCCG
Source organism: Solirubrobacterales bacterium (assembly GCA_035620355.1). GTDB lineage: Bacteria > Actinomycetota > Thermoleophilia > Solirubrobacterales > 70-9 > WHSW01. The sequence continues at coordinate 54,939 of DASPGZ010000101.1, forward strand.
GCCTCTTCGACTTCCGCCGCCCGGGGCGGATCGCCCACCTCGACCTGCTGGTGCTGCTCTCGTTCGGGATCTCGCAGGCGTTCTTCAACGGCGGCGAGATCGGCGTCTCGGTCCCGCTGGTCTACCCGGCGCTCGTCTATCTGCTCGCACGGGTGCTCTGGATCGGCTTCCGCGGCGGCGGGGGGCTGCGCCCGTCGCTGCCGGTGCGCTGGCTGGGGCTGGCCGCGATCCTCTTGATCGCCTTCCGGATCACGATCAACATCGCCGACTCGGGGGTGATCGACGTCGGCTACGCGGGCACGATCGGCGCCGACCGGATCACCCACGCCGACCCGCTCTGGGGCGAGGGCGTGTTCCCCGACGACAACCGCTTCGGCGACACCTACGGGCCGGCCAACTACTACGCGTATGTCCCCTTTGAGCTCGCCTTCCCCTGGAGCGGCGAGTGGGACGAGCTGGTCTCCTCGCACGCCGCCGCGCTCGCCTTCGACCTGGCGACGATCGCCGGCCTCTTCTTCTGCGCGACGCGCCTGGTCGGTGGGCGCGCCGGCCGTGACCTCGGGGTCCTCTGCGCGTTCGCCTGGGTCGCATACCCGTACACGGCGTTCGCGCTGCAGTCGAACTCCAACGACACGCTGGTCGCGGCGCTGGTCGTCTGGTCGCTGGCTCTGTTCGCCCGTCCGCTCGCCCGCGGGGCGCTGCTCGCCGCGGCGATGATGGTCAAGTTCGCTCCTCTGGCGCTGGTGCCGCTGTACGCGGCCGGCTTCCGCGGCCTGCTCGGGGGCGACGGCGAGGGCCGCAGGCTGGCGCCGCTGCGCCCGGTGGTCATGTTCTCGCTCGGCTTCGTCGTCGCGGCGGCGCTGCTGCTGGTCTATCCGGCGCTCGATTCGGGCCTCGGGACGTTCTTCGATCGCACCGTGGTCAGCCAGCTCGACCGGACCTCGCCGTTCAGCATCTGGGGCCAGGTCGACGGGATCCAGTGGCTGCAGACGGCGACCCTCGCGGCGACCGCCGTGCTCGCCGCGCTGCTCGCCTTCGTCCCGCGGCGCCGCGACCTTCCCCGGGTCGCCGCGCTGACCGCCGCGGTGCTGATCGCGCTGCAGCTCTCGGTCGACCACTGGTTCTACCTCTACATCCCGTGGTTCTTCGGCGCGCTGATGATTGCGTTGCTCTGCCTGCCCGCTTCTGAGAGGGTGTCGGG
>DASPGZ010000102.1:0-10570 GCA_035620355.1 Solirubrobacterales bacterium
CCGATGAAGACGATCCCGGCCTGCTCGAGCGCGGTCGCGAAGGCGGCGTTCTCGGCCAGGAACCCGTAGCCGGGATGGACGGCCTCGGCCCCCGACTTCTTTGCCACCTCGATGATCTTCTCGATCGAGAGGTAGCTCTCGGCGGGCACCGCCGGCCCGAGCAGGAAGGCCTCGTCGGCCTCGCGCACGTGCGGCGTCTCGCGGTCGGCCTCGGAGTAGACGCCAACCGACGCGATCCCCATCTCGTTGAGGGCGCGCATGACCCGGATCGCGATCTCACCCCGGTTCGCGACCAGGACCTTCTCGAACATCGCGCGGCAGATTACAGCCGCGACGGCGACGGGGCCGTGCCTGAGCCGACGGCAATCGGCGTAACCATGACATAAAACGGTGTAACATCGGGTAATGGCATGGTGAGGCGCCGCCGAGGGCGGCCCATCCCGTCGCCTACCCGGACAAGGAGCTCAGATGAACGCCGTTGATTCCGCCCCGGCCGCGGGCGCAGAGCTCGGTCAGGTCTTCCTCGCCACCGGCGGGGCCCTGATCGCGACCGCCGCGCTCGTCTATCTCGGCTGGGCCCATCGCACCGGACGCAGCGACCTGCTTCGCCGGCTGGGCGCGGTCGCCGCCCGCGACACCGGCTTCGCCCCCTGGGCCGCGCTGCCCTCGCTGATCGCGGCGGGCTCGCTGCTCGTGGCGCTGCTCGGCATGTACTGGGACATCTCCCTGCACATCGACGACGGCCGCGACGCCGGTCCGCTCGCCAACCCGGCGCACTACCTGATCCTCTTCGGGCTCTACGGCATCTTCGCCGCCGGCTTCCTCGCGATCGTCCTCCCCGATCGCAAGCCGAGCCCGCGCGCGATCCACATAGCCGGCGACTGGTGGGCGCCCCTCGGGGGCGTCGCGATGATGGCCTCCGCCGCCTTCGCCCTGATCGGCTTCCCGCTCGACGACGTCTGGCACCGGATCTTCGGCCAGGACGTCACCCTCTGGGGGCCGACCCACCTGATGCTGATCGGCGGCGCCGGCCTGACCCTGATCGGGAGCGCGATCCTGATCGTCGAGGGGCGCGGTGAGCGGGTCGAGCGGCCGGCTCGCGAGCCCGGCGCCGAGTCGTTCGCCGATCGCGCGGTCGCCCTCTTCGCCCGCTACAGGCGCGCCTTCGCGATCGGCGGCCTGCTGATCGGCCTCTCCACCTTCCAGGCCGAGTTCGACTTCGGCGTGCCCCAGTTCCAGCTCGTGCTCGAGCCGATCATGCTCGCCTTCGCCGCCGGCGTCGCCCTGGTCGCCGCCCGGATCTGGATCGGCCCCGGCGCCGCGCTCGGCGCCGCCGTGTTCTTCATCGCGGTCCGCGGCGTGGTCGCCCTGATCGTCGGCCCGGTGCTCGGCGAGACCACCCCGCAGATGCCGCTCTACCTGGCCGAGGCGGCCTGCGTCGAGGTCGTCGCTTTGATGATCTCGACCCGCCGCGCCTACCTGTTCGGCGCCGTCTCGGGCGTGCTGATCGGCACCGTCGGCTTCTTCGCCGAGTACGCCTGGTCGCACGTGTGGATGCCGGTTCCGTGGCCCGAGAGCCTGATCGGCGAAGCGATCCTGCCCGCCGCCGCGACCGCGATCGCCGCCGGGGTCGTCGGCGCCTTCCTCGGCACCTCGTTCGCCGCCGCGGGCGAGCGCCGGCGCGGGTTCGCGCCCCCGGCGATCATCCCGGCGGCCGTCGCCACGGTCGCGATCGTCGCCGTCGTCGGCCTCAACGTCGGCGACCAGACCCCGAGCGGCTGGCGCGCCCAGGTCGAGCTCACCGACGTGAAGACGGGCCCGGAGCGGACCGTCGACGCGACCGTGCGCCTCGACCCGGCAACGCTAGGCGACGACGCCTACTGGGTCCAGGCGATCGGCTGGCAGGGCGGTGGCCTCGTCGTCGACCAGCTCGAGCGCGTCTCCCCCGGCGTCTACGAGACGACCCGGCCGATCCCGGTCCACGGGACCTGGAAGACGCTGATCCGGCTCCAGCGCGACAACTACGTCGCCGGGCTGCCGGTCTACCTGCCCCGCGACAGCGCGATCCCGGCGCCGGCGGTCACGGCGCCGGCGCGGTTCGAGCGGGCGTTCACCGACGAGACCGAGATTCTCCAGCGCGAGCAGAAGTCCGACGTGCCGAGCTACCTGGCCGCGATCGCCTACACGGTGGTCGCCGCGATCGTGCTCGCGATCCTGCTCCTGCTCGGTTGGGTGCTGACCCGGATCGCCCGCCCCGACGAGGGCGACTCGACCTCGGACCGGTCGCGGCCGCGTACGGCGCCCGGCCGGGCCCGGCAGGCGCCGGCGTGATCGTGCTCGCCCATGCCGGTCACTGGCTGACCACGGTCGGCTTCGCCGCGGCGCCGCTGACCGTGATCGCGGGCGTGGTCGCGATCGCCCTCGCCGAGCGCCGCCGCGGTCGCGGCCCGGAGCCTCGCTGAGGCCGCGGCCTTAGATTGGCGGGCCTTGAACCCCGCCGACGATCGACCCGATGAGCTGCCCGGCGTCGCCAAGCCGCGGCGCTTCAGGCCGCGCTTCCACTGGGAGCTGCTCGTTTGCGGGATCAAGGGGCACGCGCTGGTCGGGATCGACGCGGCCGAGCTGCGGCCCGAGGACGCGGCCTTCGCCCGCGAGATGGGGCGGGGCGCGGTGGCATCGCTGCCTGCGCTGCGACAGCTGGCTGCCTTTCGCGCCGCCGGAGAACCCGACGGCCCTCCACCCGCCCGCCCGCGATCAGATCGAGCTGCCGCTCCGCGGCAAGCCGTTGCGCGACAAGATCGTCCTGCGCGCGATCGCGATCGACCGGGCGCTGCACTTCCTGATCCTCGCGGGGCTGGCGGTCGGCGTCTTCCTGGTGGCCTCGAACGAGGTCGACCTGCGGGACAACTTCTACGCCGTGCTCGGCGCCCTGCACGGCGGCCTCGGCGGCCCGACCTCCGATTCCGACGGCGGCTTCGTGCACCGGATCGACGACCTGCTCAACCTCCCCGACGGCAAGCTGCACCTGATCGGCCTGGCGCTGGGCGCCTACGCCCTGCTGCAGGCCGCGGAGGGGGCCGGCCTGTGGCTGCAGAAGCGCTGGGCCGAGTACCTGGCAGTGGTCTCGACCGCGATCTTCCTGCCGATCGAGGTCTACGAGCTGATCGAGCGGGTGACGGCGCTGAAGCTCGCAGCGCTGCTCGTCAACCTCGCGATCCTCGTCTACCTGCTGTTCGCGAAGCGCCTCTTCGGCCTCCGCGGCGGGAGCGCCGCCGACGAACGGCTGCGCGCCCGCGACATGGGCTGGCAGGCGCTCGAGCAAAGGGCGCCGGAGGCGCGGGCGGCCCGCTAGGCGCGGGGCCAGTCGGCGGCGATCGCCGCCACATGGCGACTGTCGGTTCCGCAGCAGCCGCCGAGCACGTTCATGTTCGGGAGCTTGCCGGCGAGCTCGACGTAGCGGGCGCCGAGGTCGTCCGGATCGCCCTCGTCGAGCTCGGTCGCCTGGTCGAGCTCGGCGTGGCTCATGGTCGAGGCGTTCGCTCGCACCCCGAGGATCCGCTCGGCCCAGGGCGTGTGCGGCTCCAGTACCCGCTCGAAGTGGGTCGGGTGGGCGCAGTTGACCATGTAGTACGCGGGCCCGCCGGCGGTCTCGGACTCGACCTGCTCGATCGCCTCGGCCAGCGCCTGACCGCTCGGCAGGCGGCCGTCGGTCTCGACCGTGAACGAAATCGCGGCCGGGATCCCGGCCGCCTGCGCCGCGCGGGTGATCCCGATCGCCTCCTCGACGTAGGTCAGCGTCATCCCGGAGACCATCTCGGCGGCGGTGTCGGCGAAGGTCGAGACCTGGGTCGCGTGGTACTCCTGCGCCTCGTCGGCCCCGAGCAGCTGGTGCGGCTGGTAGCCGTCGTCCTGGGGCCCGATCACCCCGGTGAGCACGATCGGCCCGGCGATCCGCGGGCCGTGCTCGTCGCGCAGCCCCTCGATCAGCTCGACCGAGCTTCGGTTGAGCGCCTCGAGCTCGTCGAGCGAGATCCCGAGCTCGGCGGCCCAGCGCGGGCTCGCCCGCCAGGTCGGCGTGTCGAGCAGGAAGCCGGCGTCGTGCTCGGCCGCGACCGCCATGTAGGGCTCGTAGTAGGAGCGCAGCGCCCGGCGGCCGTCCTCGTCGGCGAGCAGGGTGAAGGCGGCGAACAGCGGCAGGTCGATCCCGCGCTTGAAGATCAGCGTCGTCTCGAGGCCGCCGTCGGTGATGAACAGGCCCCCGTCGAGCTGCGGAAGCCGATCGCGCGCGCTCATGCGGGCAGATTATCCGCGCCGACCGACGCCGGCCGTGTCAGCCGGGGCGCTCGAGGTGCGCCGTCGCCCAGCCCTGGTAGCGGGCGCGCCGGCGCGCGACGGCGAGGTCGTCCGGCGGCAGGCTCGGGTGGATCGTCCGCGACCGCGCATGGGGGCCGTCGTAGTGCTTGAGAACGTAGTTGCGCAGCTGCCCGCGATGGCCGGGGCAGGCGTAGAGCGAGCGCCCGTAGGGACCCCGGCCGTGCCAGATCAGCCAGCCGGCGGGCCCGCAGTCGACGTACTGACCGAAGCGGAAGTGCAGCAGCTGGCGCTCGATGCTGATCTGCGTCAGCTGGTCCGCCTCACTGCGGCAGAACTCGCACCTGAAGATCAGGCGACACGGCACCGGCCCAGGGTACCGCGGCGATCGGTGCGCTCAGGCCGCGCGCAGCGCCTGCTCGTCGACGCGGATCACCTGCTCGCGCCCGGGGCCGACGCCGATCAGCCTGATCGGGACCCCGGCGCCCTCGGAGATCGCGGCGAGGTAGTCGCGGGCCTCGGGCGGCAGCTCGGCCTCCGAGCGGGCGGCGCTGATGTCCTCCTCCCACCCGGGCATCTCCTCATACTCGGCGGTCGCCGTGTGCAGGATCGACTGGTGGTAGGGGAACTGGTCGAAGACCGCTCCCTCCTTGCCGCGGTAGCGGATCGCGATCCGCAGCGGGTCGAGCCCCGAGAGCACGTCGAGCTTCGTGATCGCCAGCGCCGAGAGCCGGTTGAGCCGGGTCGCGTAGCGGAGCGCGACCAGGTCGAGCCAGCCGCAGCGGCGCTCGCGCCCGGTCGTCGTCCCGAATTCGTGGCCGCGATCGCGCAGGTGGGCGCCGACCTCGTCCGTGAGCTCGGACGGGAACGGCCCGGCGCCGACCCGGGTCGTGTAGGCCTTGCACACGCCCCAGACCTCGTCGATGTCGGTCGGCCCGACGCCGGCGCCGACGCAGGCCGCCCCGGCGACGGGGTTGGAGGAGGTGACGAACGGATAGGTGCCGTGGTCGAGGTCGAGCAGCGCCGCCTGGGCGCCCTCGAAGAGGACCGTCTCGCCCGCGTCGAGCGCCTCCCAGCAGAGCCGCGAGGTGTCGGCGATGTGGGGCTCGAGCCGGTGGCCGTAGCGCAGGTACTCCTCGGTCATCGTGTGCAGGTCGAGCTTCGGGTCGCGCGCGAACGGCCGCAGCAGCTGCTGCTTCGGCTCGAGCGCGGCGGCGATCTTCTTCCGCAGGATCTTCGCGTCGAGCAGGTCCTGGACCCGGATCCCGAGCCGGGCCGACTTGTCGGCGTAGCAGGGCCCGATGCCGCGCTTGGTGGTCCCGATCTCGAGCTTGCCGAGCCTCGCCTCGCCCGCCGTGTCGAGCATCACGTGGTAGGGCATGATCAGGTGCGCGTTCGCCGACAGGCGCAGCCCGCTGACGTCGACGGCGCGGCGGCGCAGGCCGTCGATCTCCGAGGTGAGGACCGCCGGATCGACCACCACCCCGTTGCCGATCACACAGGCCTTGCCCGGGTGCAGGATCCCCGACGGGATCAGATGGAACTTGAACGTCTCGCCGTCGCGGACGATCGTGTGCCCGGCGTTGTTGCCTCCCTGGAAGCGCACGACGGCGGCGGCCGACTCGGCGAGCAGGTCGACGACCTTGCCCTTGCCCTCGTCGCCCCACTGGGTCCCGATGATCACGATGCCCGGCATAGCCGAGTGATTATGCGGATTGGGCCCGCGCGCCGGCTACGACGCCGGTCTCAGGCGGCCCAGCGGTGGTCCTCGCCGAACACCGGCAGCTTCTCGCACACCTCGACCAGCCGCGAGACGGTGCGCTTGCCGATCTGCTCCTCGAGCGCGGTCTCGTCGAGGTTGGTGGTGACGATGATCGAGCGGTTGGTCGCGTAGCGCTCGTCGACGATCGCGTAGAGCTGCTCGAGCACCCAGTCGGAGCGCTTCTCGGCGCCGAGGTCGTCGAGATGGAGGAGGTCGACCGAGGTCAGCCGCTCGAAGAACTGCAGGTAGGAGAGCTCGCCGGTGGCGCCGTCGTAGGTACGGCGGATCCGCGCCAGCAGGCGCGGCAGCGAGTAGATCGCGACCGAGTGGCCGGCCTCGATCGCGCGCTTGGAGACGAGCATCGCCAGGGTCGTCTTGCCGGTTCCGACGTCGCCCTCGAGCCACAGCCCGCGGCCCTCGGCGACGTTCTTGCCGAGCTCGTCGATGTACCCGGTGATCACCCCGAGCGCCAGCTTGCGCGCCGGGTCGCGGGCCATGTCGGAGATCGGCGGCCGGTCGAGGCTGACGCCCTGGAACTTCGCCGGCAGCACCGAGCGCACGCCCCGGGTCCGCGCCTGGGAGATCCGCCGCGCCCGGCACTCGCAGGCGACCGCGGTGCCGTCGTCCTGCTCGATCCAGCCGCTGCCGTCGCAGCGCCCCATCGGGCACGACTGGGGCAGGCTCTCTACCCGCGCGATCACGCGTCGACCGCGTCGACCAGCGGCGGCGCGTCGTCGCCGGCGGCCGGAGCGTCGAAGTCGGAGCGCGCCAGGGTCCGGAACGAGGCGTACTTCTCGATGAACGCGAGCTGCACCGTGTCGATCGGTCCGTTGCGGTTCTTGCGCACGATCAGCTCGGCGATCCCGGCGAGCTTCGCCCGCTCCTCCTCGTCGACGTTCTCCTCATCGACGTTCTTGTAGTAGTCCTCGCGGTAAATGAACGCGACCAGGTCGGCGTCCTGCTCCAGGTTCCCCGACTCGCGCAGGTCGGAGAGGATCGGGCGCTTGTCGCGGCCGGTGCGCTGCTCGGGCGCACGCGAGAGCTGCGAGAGCGCGATCACCGGCACCTTCAGCTCGCGGGCGAGGATCTTCAGCCCGCGGCTCATCTGACCGACCTGCTCGACCCGGTTGATGCGGGAGTCCTCGGCCCGCATCAGCTGGATGTAGTCGATGATGATCAGCCCGAGGCCGCTCCGCCCCTGCCCCTTCATCTCGCTGTCGAGCCGGCGCGCCTTGGCCCGCAGGTCGAGCATGCTCAGGTCCGACGAGTCGTCGATCCACAGCGGCGCCTTCTCGAGCTCGTTGCCGACCTTGACCACCTTCGCCCAGTCGTTGCCGACCTGGCCCTTGCGCAGCTTGTCGCTGGGGATCCGCGCCCGCTTGGCGATCAGGCGCTGGGCGAGCTCGGAGTCGGACATCTCGAGCGAGAAGAAGGCGACCGGTCGCTCGAGCTGGACCGAGACGTGCTCGGCGATGTTGGCGACGAAGCCGGACTTGCCCATCCCCGGGCGAGCGGCGAGGATGATCAGGTTGCCGGGCTGGAAGCCCCCGGTGATCTTGTCGAGGTGGTCGAATCCCGACGGGGTGCCGCTGAGCTCGGCGCGGCCGCTGGCGAGCTCCTCGAGCCGGTCGACCTCCCGGGAAACGATCTCGGAGATCTCGTGGAAGTCCTCGGCCTGCTCCTCGTGGGCGACCTGAAACAGCATCCGCTCCGCGTTCTCGGCCAGCTTCACCGGCTCGTCCTCACGGTCGTAGACGGACGTCTGGATCCGCTGCGAGGCTTCCAACAGGCGCCGCAGGAGCGCGTTCTGCTGGACGATGCGCGCGTAGTGGCGGGCGTTGCCGGCGACCGGGACGGTCGAGGCGAGGTTCGAGACGACTTCGCGGCCGCCGACCTGCTCGAGCTCGCCCTGCTGTGCGAGGAACTCGGAAACGGTGAGCGCGTCGATCGGCTCGCTGCGCTCGTAGAGCCGTTTGATCGCGTGGAAGATCTTCCGGTGGCGCTCGCGGTAGAAGTCCTCCTCGGTCAGCCGGACGTCGAGGATCACGGGGTTCATCGCGATCTCGGAGACCATCAGGGCGCCGAGCACCGACTCCTCTGCCTCGAGGTTCTGTGGCGGTACGTGGGCGGTGGCGGCTTCCATCGATCTGTCGGTTTAGAGGGCGGAGCGGACGCGAATCCGCCCCGGGGGAGACCCGTGGGCCCAGCAAACCACAGCGCCGAGGGGACCGCGCCAGGCGTTCCCGCAAAGTCGGCCTTATGGTGAGGGGCGATGGATGAGATCGAGATCGAGACCCCGAGCGGCCCGGCGCGGGCCTATCTCGACCCGCCCGGCGGAAGCTCCGGGACCCTGGTGCTCGGCCACGGGGCCGGCGGCGGCGTCGGCGCGGTCGACCTGACCGCGGCCGCCGAGGCGGCCCGCGAGGCGGGTTTCGCGGTGGCCCTGGTCGAGCAGCCCTACCGGGTCGCGGGCAAGCGGGCGCCGGCGCCGGCCGGGCGCCTCGACGAGGCCTGGATCACGGTGGTCGGCGAGCTGCGCGGGCGGTTTGCCGGCGACGCGCCCCTGGTCTGCGGCGGTCGCTCGATCGGGGCCAGGGTCGCCTGCCGGACCGCGGCCGAGCTCGACGCGGCGGCCGTCCTCTGCCTCGCCTTCCCCGTGCATCCGCCGGGCAAACCCGAGAAGAGCAGGCTCGACGAGCTCGATTCGGTCCGGGTGCCGACGCTGGTGGTCCAGGGAGAGAGCGACCCGTTCGGGATGCCGCCCCCGGGCGCCAACCGCGAGGTGGTCAAGGTCGCCGGCAACCACGGCCTCAAGGCCGACCTCGACGCGGTCAGGGCCGCGGTCTCGGAATGGCTGCCCGGGATCGCGGGCTGAGCCGGGCGAAGCGCTACTTCTGCTCGGCGACGATCGTCTTCACCGACGCCGTCTCGCCGCCCGGGAGCTCGACCTCGACCATGTAGGTCCCGACCTCGCGGATCGGGTCGGCGAGGTTGATCTTGCGGCGGTCGACCTTGAGCCCGCGCGCCTCGGAGATCGCGTCGGCGATCTCCGCCGCGGTCACGGAGCCGTAGAGCTTGCCGTCCTCGCCGGCGCGGTGCTGGATCGTGAGCACGGTCTTGCCCAGCAACGCCGCTGTCTCGGCGGCGCGCTCGGCCGCTTCCTGGGCGGCGCGCTCGGCCACCTCGCGGCGGCGCTGGGCCTCCTCGAGCGAGCGGTCGGTGGCAGGCTGGGCGAGCTTGCGGGGGACGAGGTAGTTGCGCAGGTATCCGGGCGAGACGTCGACGGCGTCGCCGGCCTCGCCGAGCGTCTCCACGTCCTTGAGCAGGATCGCCTGGGCCATCGGGCCTAGCGCTCGCCGACGTAGGGGAGCAGCGCCAGCTCCCGGGCCCGGCGGATCGCCAGGCCGAGCTGCTGCTGGTGGCGCCGCGAGAGGCCGGTGACCCGGCGCGAGCGCACCTTGCCGCGGTCGGAGATGAACCGGCGCAGCGTGGTCAGATCCTTGTAGTCGATGTTCTCGACGTTGATCCGGGTGTACTTGCGCGGCCGGAAGCGATCGCTCATCCGCCCGCCGCGACGGCGGCCGCCGGAGGCGCCCCCGGGGCCCGACTGGCTCGGCTGGGCTCGCTGCTTGCGGGCCATCAGCCCGAAACCGCTTCTCTGTGGCTGAATCTGCTCATCTCGCACGAACGCGCCGCTCGGTGGCGACGCGGACGCGTGATTCTAGCTAGTCGTAGTCGGTTCAGGGAGGCGACAGCCAGCCGAGGCCAGGAAGCACGAAGCGGCCCCCGCCGGCTATCCGCCCTCCTGGTACTAGAACGGGATGTCGTCGTCCGAGGCGCCGACGGCCGCGGGCTCGGGCGAGTCGAAGTCGGAGGTGTCCGCGGGGACGTCGGACTGGGCCTGGAAGCGCGCGCCGCCCTCGCCGCCGCCGTCGCGGCTGCCGAGGAACTGGACCGAGTTGGCGATGATCGAGACGGCCTGGCGCTTGCCCGAGCCGTCCTTCGCCTCCCACTCGCGCCAGTCGAGCCGGCCCTCGACCGCGACCGGGCGACCCTTGGAGAGGTAGGTCGAGCAGTTCTCGCCCTGGGCGCCGAACACGGTCACGTCGAAGTAGTTGGGCTTGTCGATCCACTCGCCGCTCGAGTCCTTGCGCCGCGAGTTGACCGCCACCCGCATGTCACAGACGGACATTCCGCTGCCGGTGCTGCGCAGCTCCGGATCGCGGGTCAGGTTGCCGGTGATCACGACCACGTTCACGTTGCTTGCCGCCACTGAAAATCAGCCCTCTCTCGAAGTTCGTTTGATCGTCCCCAGTGTAAGACCGCCACCGGCGCGTCCTCGCCCCCCGGCGAGAGAAAAAGGCGGAAGCTGCGGGACTACTGGGCCGCGGTGTCGCCGGAGTCCGGAGCCGCGGGCGCCTCGGCCTCGCTCGGCTGCTCGGGCGCGGGCGCTTCCGCAGGCGGGGCCTCAGCGGGCGCCTCGGCCACGGCGGGGGC
>DASPGZ010000103.1:0-4483 GCA_035620355.1 Solirubrobacterales bacterium
GGACGACGCGATCGGTGCGATCGAGGTAGCCGTAGGCATCGCGATGGCGGTAGGCGTGATTGCCGAGCGTGATCACGTCGGCGCCGATCGAGAACAGGTCCTCGCCGGTCTTCTCGGTGATCCCGAGGCCGCCGGCGGAGTTCTCGCCGTTGACGATCACCAGATCGGGCGCATGGCGTTCGCGCAGACCGGGCATCGCCCTCGCGAGGCCGGCGCGCCCCGGCTTGCCGACCACGTCGGCGACGAACAACACCTTCATCCCGCGCCTACGCTACCGGCAGTCGCGTAGCGTTCCCCCGGTGAGCGGGCGGGTGGCAGATGGTGCTCCGGTGATCGAGGCGCGCGAGCTCGGTAAGCGCTTTGGCGAGCGCGAGGCGCTGCGCGGGGTCTCGTTCGGTGCCGCGCCGGGCGAGCTGCTGGCCGTGATCGGCCCGAACGGCGCCGGCAAGACGACCCTGCTGTCGATTCTCGCCGGGATCCTCGAGCCCGACTCGGGCACGGTTTCGGTCCCCGGCGCGCTCGGCTGGGTTCCGCAGACGGCGGGGCTGTACCGGCGGCTTACCGTGGCCGAGAACCTGCGCCTGTTCGCGCGGCTCGAGCGGGTCGAGGACCTCGACGCCGCGGTCGAGCGGATGATCGAGCAGACCGGGCTCGGCGAGCGGCGGGACGACCTGGTCGGGACGCTCTCCGGCGGCAACCAGCAGCGGGTCAACATCGCGATCGGGCTGCTCGCGCGGCCGGCCGTGCTGCTGCTCGACGAGCCCTCGACCGGGCTCGACCCGCGCCAGCGCGAGCGCCTGTGGGAGTTCGTGCTCGGGCTCGCCGGGGGCGGCACGACCGTGATCTACTCCACCCACCACCTGCTCGAGGCCGAGCGCTACGGCGACCGGCTGCTGGTGCTCGCCGACGGCGAGCGGGTCTTCGAGGGCACCGCCGAGCAGCTCCACGCCGCGGTCCCGGCCGCCGACGCCCGCGACTTCGAGGCCGCGTTCGTCAGCTTCCTGCGCGAGCGAGGCCACTGAGCGATGCGCTGGCTGCTGCTCAAGGACCTGCAGATCCTGCGCCGCTCGCCGCTGATCGTCGGCCTGCTGATCGCCTATCCGGTGGCGCTCGGGCTGCTGATCGGGTTTGCGCTCTCGACCGACAACTCGAAGCCCCGGGTCGCGTTCCTGAACGAGGTCGACCCCGAGCAGCAGTTCCAGATCGGCACCGGCGAGGGCGAGATCGATCGCGACCAGGCCCGCGACGAGCTCTGCTCGCGGGTCGAGTGCGTCGACGCCTCCTCGCGCGAGGAGGCCGCCCAGATGGTCGAGGACGGCGAGGTGATCGCGGCGCTGATCCTGCCCGAGGACCTGCTCGACAAGCTCCGCTCGCTCGCCTCGCTGAACCCCGAGCAGCCGGTGGTCGAGGTGCTCGTGAACCAGGACGACCCGGTGAAGGCGAGCCTCGTCGACGACCGGATCCAGGCGCTGATCACCGAGGCGAACCTGATCCTCGCCCAGCAGATCTCCGACCAGGCGGCGACCTATCTCGACCTGTTGATCACCGGCGGCAACTTCTCGCTGCCGTTGCTCGGCGAGATCGACATCCTCGGGCTCGACCGGGCGGCCGAGATCCTGCGCGCGGTCGATGACGAGCTGCCCGCCGACAGCCCCGCCCGCGACTCGCTGCGCCAGGTGACCCGGTTCGCCCAGCTCGCCGGCGACAACCTCGACCTCGCCCTGCCGCTGCTGGGGGCGATCTCGCAGCCGATCGAGGTCGACAAGCAGGTGATCGCCGGGAACACGGCGGAGCTCGACGACTTCGCGATTGCGGTCGCGGTCACGGTGACCCTGATGTTCGTCACCGTGCTCCTGGTCGCCGGGTCGCTGGCGCTGGAGCGCGAGGAGAACGCCTTCGCCCGGGTCACCCGAGGCCTCGTCGGCCCGGGCGGCCTGCTGGCCGAGAAGGTGGCCCTCGGCGTGGTCGCCTCGCTCGCCGTCACCCTGCTGCTCCTGGTCGCGCTCACGGCCCTGGTCTCGATCGACTGGGGCCGGTTGCCGCTGATCCTGCTCGCGATCCTCGGCGGCGGCGCCGCGTTCGCCGCCTTCGGCGCGGCGATCGGCGGTTCGGCGCGCGAGGTCCGGGCCTCGTCGCTGCTCGCGTTCATGGTCTCGCTGCCGATCGCCTTCCTCTCGCTGGTGCCCTCGGGGACCGTGAGCCCGGGCGTCTTCGATGTGATCGAGGTCGTCCGGGCGCTGTTTCCGTTCGACCCGGCGCTCGACGCGATGCAGGGTGCGCTCGACGCCGCCGGCCCCGACATCTGGCTGCCGCTCGTGCACCTGGCGGCGATCGTCGCCGCCTACGGGCTGCTCGCGCGGCTGGCGCTGCGGCGGTTCGCCGGCTAGGCGGCGGAGGCCGGCCCGCGGACGAGATCGACCGCGAGCAGCGGCACGTGGTCGGGGTCCGGCGCCGAGTCGGCCTTCTCGGGAAAGTCGAACACCGCGACCATCATCTGCATCGGGTACGCCGGCGCCTGGCCGACTGACTTGACAGGCTCGCCGTCGATCAGGAACTCGACCCCGTCCGGGCGCCACTCGGCCGCGTAGAGGTGATGCTCGGCGACGTCGAGCGCGATCCGCGGCGCGTCCCACTCCTCCGTGACGGCCGGGTCGCGAAACGCATGCACGCCCATCCCGACCTCGGCGCTGGCCTGCGCGCCGCCGTCGCGGATCGCCTCGCCGAAGACCTCGAACACGCAGATCTCGGCGCAGCGGTCTGGCTCGTCCTCGAGCCCGACCATCCACACCGCGGCCATCGAGCGCGGGCTCAGGTCCATTCGCGCCCGCACCTCGAGCCGCCCGTACCCGGGCGCCCACCCCCACTGCGTCTCCTGGGCCTCGCGGACGACGGCGTCGTCGCCGAACGGCTGCTGGCCGATCCGGCTGCCTACCGGGCCCGAGTACACCCCCGACTGGATCCCGGAGACCCGCAGCGGCGGCTGGTGCTCGGGGGCGCACCAGACCCCCTGCTCGGGCGGGATCGTCAGCCGCAGCTCGGAATCGGCGAGCGACCAGGTCGCGGCGCTCTCCGACCGCGAGCTCCACTGCGGCAGGTAATGCGGGATCCAGGTGCCCGTGTCGAGCCCGGGCTCGTCGAAGTCGTCGGTGAAGCCGGCGATCGCGCGATCTTCGCAGCCCTAGACGGCGAGCGGCGCCGGGCGGCCGATCAGATAGCCCTGGAGGCGGTCGATCCCGTACTCGCGCAGCATCCGGTAGGTGGCCGCGTCCTCGACCCCCTCGGCGACCGTCTGCATGCCGAGCTCGCGGGCGATCGCCGCGACCCCGCGGACCAGGGCCCGGTCCTCGGGGTGCTCGCGCAGCCCGCGGACGAAGCTGGCGTCGATCTTGATCAGCTTCACCGGCAGCCGGCGCAGGTGCGTGAGCGAGCCGTAGCCGGTGCCGAAGTCGTCGAGGGCGATCACGCAGCCGAGCCGCCCGAGCCGCTCGGCGAGGTCGCGGGCGGCGTCGACGTTCTCGAGCGCCGCAGTCTCGGTGATCTCGAACACCAGCCGCCGCGCCGAGACCCCGGCATCGGCGAGCCGGTCGGCGATCTCGGCCATCACCCCGTCGTCGGCGATCGTGTGGGCGGAGAGGTTGACCTCGACATTGCGGCCGCGCTCGGCGAGGTCGAGGCCGCGGAAGGTCATCCAGCGGTCGATCGTGCGGATCAGGCCGCTGCGCTCGGCCGCCGGCAGGAACTCGGCCGGCGAGAGGATCCGCTCGGGCCGGTCGCCGTTGACCTTCAGCCGCACCAGAAGCTCCTCCTGGACCACGCTGCCGGAACGCTGGTCGATGATCGGCTGGCTGTAGGCCAAGAGCCGCTCGTGCTCGATCGCGTCGCGCAGCCGCTCCTCCGCCTGACGGCGCTCGGTGACGTCGAAGGCGATCGCGAACCAGGTCTCGCCGTCGGTGCGCGCGTTCCAGCGCAGCCAGCGCCAGCCGCCCGCCCTGGTCCGGAAGCGGTTCTCGAACGCGAGCAGCTCGTGGTCGACCTCGATGATCCGGCCGGACTCGTGCTCGGTCCGCTCGACGTCGTCCGGGTGCACGAAGTCGATGAACGGGCGCGCCATCAGCTCCTCGCGCGACCACCCGAGGACCACCTCCCAGGCGGCGTTGAGCGAGGTGTAGCGACCGCTGCGATCAGAGGTGCAGAGCAGGTCGCGCCGCATGTCGAAATGCATCCCCGCCGGCTCCGGCAGGACCCCGTGCGCCTCGATTTCCCCGATTCCCATGTACGCCCCTCGTCGAAGCGGCCCCTTAGCCCTATACCTAAGAGTAAGTAGGCGCCGACGAGGGTGTCAAACACCAACCGCGCCTCGGCCCGCCTGCGCTAGCTTGGCTTCGATGCCCTCGACCGAGACGATCGCCGTGTTCGCCGTCGCCAGCCTCGGCCTGGTCGCGATCCCGGGCCCGGCGGTGCTCTACATCGTCACCAGGGGCGT
>DASPGZ010000104.1:0-5105 GCA_035620355.1 Solirubrobacterales bacterium
CGTCGAGCAGGTCGAGCACGGTCTGGTTGACGCAGACGTGGGTCTCGATCCCGCAGACGATCGCCTGATCGCGCAAGCCGAGCTCGAAGCCCTCGGCCTCGGCGGCCGAGAAGCAGACCTTCTCCAGCGGCTTGACCCCGTCGGGCAGGTGCTTCGCCACCTCCTCGGCCGTGCTTCCGAGGCCCTGCGGATACTGCTCGGTGACCACGATCGGCACCCCGGTTGCCTCGGCGCCGCCGATCAGGGCCGCGGTCGCGCGGGCGACATCGTCGAACGAGGGCAGGACCTTGCGAAACGCCTCCTGGACGTCGATCACGATCAGCGTCGCCCGCTCGCGCTCGAGCTTGCCGCTCACGCGACTCCCATCGCAAAGCTTCGCTGCCGGTAGGCGACCCGCCCGCCGGCGACGGTCATCCGCACCCGGCCGCGCAGCGCCATGCCCGAGAAGCACGAGTTGTGGGAGCGGCTCTCCCAGCCCTCGGCTCCGGCCTCCCACTCGGCCTCGAGGTCGCAGAGGGTCAGGTTCGCCTCGGCGCCGCGGGCGATCCGAGGCGCCTCGAAGCCGAGCGCCTCCGCGCCGCCGCCGAGCCGCTCGATCAGCGTCGCCAGCTCGAGCGAGCCGGGCTGGACGAGGTCGGTGTAGAGGACCGAGAACGCGGTCTCGAGCCCGGTGACCCCCATCGCGGCGCCCTCGAACGGGACCTCCTTCTCATTCGAGGTGTGCGGCGCGTGGTCGGTGGCGATGCAGTCGATCGTCCCCGTGCGCAACGCCTCGATCAGCGACTGGCGGTCGGCCTCGGTGCGCAGCGGGGGGTTCATCTTGAAGCGCGAGTCGAGCGAGCGGACCGCCTCGTCGGTGAGCACCAGGTGGTGCGGGGTCGCCTCGCAGGTGACCTCGACGCCGTGGGCCTTGGCGTGCTCGATCACCGCCACCGACTGGAACGCCGAGAGGTGCTGGACGTGGATCCGCGCCTCCTCGTAGGCGGCGAGCGCGCAGTCGCGGGCGATCATCACCGATTCGGAGACCGACGGGACGCCGGAGATCCCGAGCACCGCGGATACCTCGCCCTCGTGCATCGAGCCGCCGGCCGAGAGCTCCGGGTCCTCCTCGTGGAGGGCGATCGGGAGCCCGACGAGGTGCTGGTACTGAAGCGCCCGCCGCATCACCCTGGCGTTGGCGATCGGCAGCCCGTCGTCGGAGAAGCCGACCGCGCCGGCGGCGGCGAGGTCGACCATCTCGCTGAGCTCGGCCCCCTGCATCCCCTTGGTCACCGTGGCTACGAACCCGGTCGGCACCGCGGCCTGCTCGCGCGCCCGCTCGCGCAGGGCGGCGACGTCGCCGGCGGTGTCGACCGGCGGGTCGGTGTTCGCCATCCCGACGATCCCGCAGTAGCCGCCGGCGGCGGCGGCGCGGCTGCCGGTCTCGACGTCCTCCTCGTCCTCCTGGCCCGGGGTGCGCAGGTGCACGTGCGGGTCGAAGAAGGCCGGAAACAGGGTCAGGCCCTCGGCCTCGATCACCTCCGCCCCGTCGGCCTCGCCGGAGCCCGGCTCGGCGAGCTCCGCGATCTCACCCTCGCGAATGACGACGTCGCGGACCGCGTCGAGCTCCGAGCGCGGGTCGAGCACCCGGGCGCCCCGGATCACCAGGGAGCCGGCGGGCTCGACCCCGGAGCCGCGCCAGTCGAGCTCGGAGATCGGCCGCAGCGCCATCAGGCGGGCTCGCCGATCGGGGTCGGAGCGGGCAGCTCGGAGTCTGCCGTGTCGCCGGCCCCGCGTGGCTCGGCGCCGCCGGCGAGCAGCTCGTAGAGGATCGCCATCCGGACCACGAGGCCGCTCTCGACCTGGGCGGTGATCAGCGAGGCGGGGCCGTCGATGACCTCGGGCGAGAGCTCGATCCCGCGGTTGACCGGGCCCGGGTGCATGAGCAGCTGCCGCGGTCCGAGCCGGCGCGAGTCGATCTGGTAGGCGGTCGCGTACTCGCGGATCGAGGGGACGAAGGTGTCGGTCATCCGCTCGCGCTGCATCCGCAGGGCGTAGACGACGTCGGCCTCGCCGAGGTCGTCGAGCGAGTGCGCGACCTCGACCCCGAGCGCCGTCTCGATCCCGCGCGGGATCAGCGTCGGCGGCCCGCAGACGGTGACCTCGGCCCCGAGCTTGCGGAAGCAGAGCGCGCAGGAGCGGGCGACGCGGCTGTGGAGCACGTCGCCGACGATCCAGATCCGCTTGTCGCTCAGGTCCGCCCCCTCGATCGTGCCGAAGCGATCCAGCAGCGTGTAGGCGTCGAGCAGCGCCTGGCTCGGGTGCTCGTGCTTGCCGTCGCCGGCGTTGACGACCGCGGCCTCGGTCCACTCGC
Source organism: Solirubrobacterales bacterium (assembly GCA_035620355.1). Taxonomy (GTDB): domain Bacteria; phylum Actinomycetota; class Thermoleophilia; order Solirubrobacterales; family 70-9; genus WHSW01. The sequence continues at coordinate 2,354 of DASPGZ010000104.1, forward strand.
TGACCAGCTTCGCCGCGCCCGCGTGCGGGTGGCGGATGATGATCGCCTCCGGCGCGTAGGCCGAGAGGGTCGCGACCGTGTCCTTGAGCGACTCGCCCTTGTCGACCGAGGAGCCGCTCGACTTGACCGAGACGACGTCGGCCGAGAGCCGCTTGGCCGCCAGCTCGAACGAGGAGCTCGTCCGGGTGCTGGCCTCGTAGAAGAGGCTGACGATCGTCCGCCCGCGCAGGGTCGGGACCTTCTTGATGTCGCGTCTGCCGACCTCGGCGAAGCTCGCCGCGCGGGCCATGATCCGCTCGATGTCCGAGCGCTCCAGATCCTCGATCGAGAGCAGGTCCCTCATGCTTCCTCCATTCCGACGGTCTCCTGGTCGCGGCTGCTTCCGATCGCGATCTCGTCGAGCCCGTCGATCTCCTCGAGCCGGACGAAGACGCGCTCCCCGCGCGCGGTCGGCAGGTTCTTGCCGACGTAGTCGGGGCGGATCGGAAGCTCGCGGTGGCCGCGGTCGGCGAGCACCGCGAGCTGCACCCGCTCGGGTCGCCCGTAGTCGAAGAGGGCGTCGATCGCCGCCCGGGCGGTGCGCCCGGTGAACATCACGTCGTCGACGAGCACCACGGTGCGCCCGTCGAGGTCGAAGTCGAGATGGGAGCTGTGGACGACCGGCTGGCGTCCCGGGGCGCGGCCGTTGAGGTCGTCGCGGTAGAAGGAGATGTCGAGGTCGCCGAGCGGCACGGTGGACCCGGTGAGCTCGCCGACCAGGGCGTGCAGGCGGCGGCCGAGGACGGCGCCGCGGGTGTGGATCCCGACCAGGGCGACGGCCTCCGGGCCGGCTTCGGACCCGGGGTTCTTCTCGACGATCTCGTGCGCGATCCGCACGAGCGTGCGGCGTAGATCGTCGCGATCGAGGACAACCCGTTCGGGTTGGTTTTGCATGCGCGCCCCTTCCTGGCCTCTCCGGACCGGGTTAAAGGAACCGACGGATCGAGAGTAGCACCGGGCACGGCGGGCGCTTGCGGGCTCCCGGTGATTCTCACCGACGTTGCGGTAATGATGGACGGGTGAAACCGGAGGTCGCGCAGCTGATCGACATTCACAGCGCCGCCGGCCGCCGGTTCGAGGCCGGCGGCGTGCGCAGCTTCGTTCGCGAGCAGGGGCGCGGCCCGAACGTGATCCTCCTGCACGGGGTGCCGGCGAGCTCGTTCCTCTACCGGAAGGTGATCCCGCGGCTCGCCGACCAGGGGCTGCGGGCGATCGCGCTCGACTTCCCGGGGCTCGGGCTCGCCGACCGCCCGCGGGGCTTCGACTACACCTGGTCCGGGCTGGCGCGCTGGCTTGGCGAGGCGATCGACGCGCTCGAGGTCGACCGCTGCCATCTGGTCGTGCACGACATCGGCGGCCCGATCGGCTGCGAGTGGGCGGTCGCCAACCCCGACCGGGTGCTCTCGCTGACCGCGCTCAACACCGATCTGAGCCCGGCGACCTTCCGGCGCCCGTGGACGATGCACCCGTTCTCGATCCGCGGCCTCGGCGAGGTCTGGCTGCGGGCGACGCCGCCGCCATTGTTCGCCGCGCTCTTCCGGCTGCAGGGGCTGGGCGACCGCTCGGCGATGTCGACGGCCGAGATCTACGTCTACCGCGAGCTGCTCATGCGCCTCGACCGCGGTCGCGCCTTCCTCCAGATCATGCGCGGCTTCGAGCTCACCGAGGCGAAGGACCGCCTGTTGGCGACCGGGCTGGGCCGGCGCTCGTATCCCGCGCGGGTGGTGTGGGGCGAGCAGGATCCGGCCCTCGGGCTCGACCACATGGCCCGGGTGCAGCGGGTGCTCGACGTCGACGACCCGGTGCTGTTGCCGGCGCGCCACTTCCTTCAGGAGGACCAGGCGGGCCCGCTCGCCTACGCGATCGCCGACCAGGTCGCGCCGCTCGGCTGAGCGATTCGCGGATAGGGTCGCCCGCGGTGCGGGTGATCTTCAACATCCTCTGGCTGGTGCTGGCCGGCTTCTGGCTCGCGCTCGGCTACCTGCTCGCGGCGCTGGTGATGTTCATCCTGATCATCACGATCCCGTTCGGGCTCCAGGCGCTGAAGCTGGCCAGCTTCGCCTTCTGGCCCTTCGGGCGGACGCTGGTCAAGCGGCCGGACGCCGGTGCCCCGTCCGCGATCGGGAACGTGATCTGGTTCGTGCTCGCCGGCTGGTGGCTGGCGATCGGGCACCTGATCACAGGCGTCGCGCTGTGCATCACGATCATCGGGATCCCGCTCGGGCTCGGAAACTTCAAGCTGATCCCGGTCTCGCTGACCCCTTTCGGGCGCGAGATCGTGCCGATCGACGAGGCGCCGGCGGGCGCCTCTGTGACCGTCTACCAGCGGCGCTGAGCCGCGCTCAGTGCTCGGCCGCGTCGAGCGCGGCCGCGGTCGCGTCGTCGAGGTCGGCCGAGTCGAGCTCGATTCCGGGCGGCAGCTCGACGTGAAGGTCGCCCGAGAGGTCGATCGCGGCGACCGCGTCGAGCGGCCGGCACTCGAGCACGTGACCGCCGCGCTCGCGCTCGGCGTCGATGAAGTGCAGGTGGTAGCCCTCGGCCTCGAGCCCGCGGGCGTAGTCGGGGAAGCGGAACCCGACCACGGTCCCGCGCACACCGGTGAGCTCGAACACGTGCTGGTCGGCGACCACCTCGGCCAGCGGCCGGTAGGGCGGCAGCTGGCGCGGGACCGAGCGGGCGCGGATCAGCTCGAACTCGCCGTCGATCCGCAGCG
>DASPGZ010000105.1:0-4827 GCA_035620355.1 Solirubrobacterales bacterium
ACGCGCGGACCGCCGAGCGCGAGCTCGCCGGGCGCCTGCGGCCCGGCGACCTGCTGGTCACGATCGGCGCCGGCGACGTGTTCAGGGTCGGCGAGGCACTGGTGGAGGCGCCGTGAGCGAGCCCGCCGGGGTCGAGCGCGGGTACCCGCTGGCGCGCCTGACGACGGTGCGCGCGGGGGGTGTCGCCGAGCTCTTCGCCCGCCCCGCGAGCGCCGAGCAGCTGGTCGAGCTGCTGGCGTGGGCCGACCGCGAGCGACACCCGGTCGAGGTCGTCGGCTCGGGATCGAACCTGTTGGTCGCCGACGACGGGGTCCGCGGGCTGGTGCTGAAGCTCGCCGGCGAGCTCACCGAGCTCGAGCGCGACGGCGAGCGGATCGTCTGCGGCGGCGGCGTCCGGCTGCCGTCGGCCGCCGCCAAGGTGGCCGGCTGGGGCCTGACCGGGCTCGAGTTCGGGGTCAACATCCCGGGAACCGTCGGCGGCGCGGTGCGGATGAACGCAAACGCCTACGGCGGCGAGCTGGCGCGGGTGCTCGAATGGGTCGACGTCTGCACCGCGGCGGGTGTCGAGCGGCGCCGCCCGGGTGAGCTCGGCTTCGGGTATCGGCGCTCGAACCTGCGCTCCGGCGAGGTCGTCGCGCGCGCCTCGTTCGGTCTCAGCGAGTCCGAGCCGGAGTCGGTCAAGGCGACCCTGGCGGAGATGAGGGACAAGCGCCGCGAGGCGCAGCCGTCGGGGATCAAGACCTTCGGCTCGACCTTCAAGAATCCCGACGACCAGCGCGCCGGCGGCCGCACGGCCGGCCAGCTGCTCGAGGCGGCCGGGTGCGCGGGGCTCGCCGTCGGCGGCGCCCGGCTCTCGCCCAAGCACGCGAACTTCGTCGAGAACGCCGGCGACGCGACCACCGCCGACGTGCTCGCGGTGATGGCCGAGGCGCGCCGGCGGGTCCACGAGCGCTTCGGCGTCGTGCTCGAGCCCGAGGTCCAGGTCCTCGGCGAGCCCGAGTGGCCCGCCGGATGGGAGCTCGACGCGGGCGGTTGAGGAGCAGGAGCCGGCCCGCGGGGAGGGAAATGAACCCCGATGAGCCGAGCTCGGTCCGCTACGCCTGCCGCCAAACGACGCGCCTCCCGCGCGACCGGCTCGCCGGCGCCCGCCAAGCGGCCGGCGGCGAAGCCGAAGGCCCGGCGTGCGACGACGAAGACCGCGAAGCCGAAGCGCGCCCCGGCGAAGCAGAAGACGGCGCGCCGAGCGCCGGCGAAGCCGAAGACGCCACGGCGCACCGCGACCGGCCGCCCGGCCGCGAAGCGCACCGCGGCTACGCGTCGCTCGGGCTCACGTCGCCCGCCCACCGGCCGCACCGCCGGCTCGACCCGCCGCGGGTGGTCCCGGCCGCGTCCCCTGAGGGCGCTGGGAGGACTGGTCGGGGCGCTGACCTGGCGCGCCCGGGTGCTGATCTGCGCGCTGATCCTGATCGCCGGCGCGGCCGGCTACTTCCTCTGGCTGCGGGACTCCTCGCTGGTCGCGGTCACCGACGTCGAGGTCGTCGGCGTGGCCAGCGGCGACCGCGCGACGATCATCGCCGAGCTCACCCGGCAGGCCGAGCAGCAGACGACCCTGCACGCTGATCCGGCGAAGATCGAGCGCGCCGCCGCCGTCTTCCCGACCGTCAAGTCGGTCGACGTCGACCCCAACTTCCCGCACGGGATGCGGATCGAGGTCACCGAGCGGCCGCCGGCGCTGATCGTCCACTCCGGCGGGGAGGAGGTCGCGGCGGCCGGCGACGGAACCGTGCTCGCGGGGGTCGAGGTTCCCGAGGACGCCGACCTCCCGGCGCTCGAGGTCAACGGCGGCATCCCCGCCGAGGGTGCGCTCGAGGGTGAGCCGCTGCAGCAGGCGCTGATCCTCGGCGCCGCCCCCGAGCCGCTGCGGCCGCTGATCCACTCGGTGCGCTTCGACGACGAATACGGGGTGGAGACGATCCTGCGCGGCGGGATCCCGATCCGCTTCGGCAGTGGCTCGGCGGCGGCCGAGAAGTGGGCCGCCGCGGCCGCCGTGCTCGCGAGTCCGAAGGTGGATGCGCTCACCTACGCCGACGTCCGGGTCCCCGAGCGCCCGACCGTCGGCGGGAACGGGTGATCCACCGCAACCCTCTACTTACCGTCGAGCCTTTAGGGAATATGTGAACCCTCGACCCGTGCCCCAGACTTTCGGGCTGCATGATTCCGTGCCACCTCCGGGGCCGCCGATTGACACGGACGCCACAATGCCCTAGCGTCATCCTCACGTCTAGGCTGCTTGGAGCGGAAAACGCTCAAGTCTGCCTTCAGACTCGGACGGAACTTCGTACGGATTACTGGGTCAACTGAGGAACGGGAGAAATGGTCGAGTCGTCCTATCTCGCGGTGATCAAGGTCGTAGGCGCCGGCGGTGGCGGGACCAACGCGGTCAGCCGCATGGTCGATGCCGGGCTCAAGGGCGTCGAGTTCATCGCGATCAACACCGACGTGCAGGCGCTGCAGTCCTGCGAGGCCGACATCAAGCTGGCGGCCGGTCACAACCTCACCCACGGTCTCGGCGCGGGAGCCAATCCCGACGTCGGCGCCGGCGCGGCGGCCGAGTCGCGCGACGACATCAAGGAGGCGCTCAAGGGCGCCGACATGGTCTTCGTCACCGCCGGGGAGGGCGGCGGCACCGGCACCGGCGCGGCGCCGGTGATCGCCGAGATCGCCAAGGAGGAGATCGGCGCGCTGACCGTCGGCGTGGTCACGAAGCCGTTCGAGTTCGAGGGCACCCGGCGGATGCAGCAGGCGCTCGACGGGATCGACAAGCTGCGGGCCAAGGTCGACACCCTGATCATCGTCCCGAACCAGAAGCTGCTCGAGGTGGTCGAGCGCCGGACCTCCGTCCAGGAGGCCTTCCGGATGGCCGACGACATCCTCCGCCAGGGCGTCCAGGGGATCACCGACCTGATCACGACCCCGGGGCAGATCAACCTCGACTTCGCCGACGTCCGCACGGTGATGGCCGACGCCGGCTCGGCGATGATGGGCATCGGCACCGCGACCGGCGAGAACCGCGCCCAGGAGGCGGCGAAGATGGCCGTCAACTCCCCGCTGATGGAGGAGTCGATCGAGGGGGCGACCGGGATGCTGCTCAACTTCACCGGCTCCGAGGACCTGAACCTGTTCGAGGTCAACGAGGCCGCCGACATCGTCGTCTCGACCGCCGACAAGGGCGCCAACATCATCTTCGGCACCGTGATCGACCCGAGCATCGGCGACGAGGTCCGGGTGACCGTGATCGCGACCGGGTTCGAGGGTCGCGAGACGCTCGCGCGCAAGCCGATGCAGGTCCGCGAGCGCAGCCGCGCCCGCCGGGTCGGCGGGCTCGCCGACCGCGAGCGCCGCGAGCTCCAGGTCTCCGACGACGAGATCGACGTCCCCCCGTTCCTGCGCGGCGGCTGAGCCGGACGCGGGATAGCCTGGTGGCGTGGATGCCGCCACGGCCCTGAGACGCACCCCGCTCTACGACGCGCACCTCGACGCGGGGGCGAAGCTGGTCCCGTTCGCCGGCTGGGAGATGCCGGTCTCCTACGACGGCGTCCGCGCCGAGCACCTCGCGGTTCGCTCGTCGTGCGGCGTCTTCGACGTCTCGCACATGGGCGAGATCGAGACCTCCGGGCCCGGTGCGCAGGCGCTGCTCCAGCGGCTGCTCTCCAACGACGTCGCCAAGATCGCAGTCGGCGGCGCCCAGTACTCGGTTCTCTGCCGCGACGACGGCGGGGTGCTGGACGACCTGTTCACCTACCGGCTCGACGACGACCGCTACCTGACGGTCACCAACGCCGCCAACCACGAGCGCGACCTGGAGTGGTTCCGCGAGCACGCGGGCGACTTCGACGCCGAGCTCGGCGACCGGCTCAGCGACTACGCGATGCTCGCCGTCCAGGGACCGGATGCCCGCGCGATCGTCGCCGGGCTCGCCGACGACGAGCTGCCGGCTCGGATGCGGACCGCGCCGCTCGCCGTCGCCGGGGCCGAGGCGCTCGTCTGCGGGACCGGTTACACGGGTGAGGACGGGGTCGAGATCCTGGTCGAGCCGGGCGCGGCGCCGGCGCTGTGGGCGGCGCTGGTCGAGGCGGGGGCCGTGCCGGCCGGACTCGCCGCCCGCGACACCCTGAGGCTCGAGGTCTGCTTTCACCTCTACGGCAACGACCTGTCCGAGGACCGCAATCCGATCGAGGCGGGCCTCGGCTGGTGCTGCAAGGAGCAGACGGGCTTCATCGGCGCCGAGGCGATCGCCGCGGCGCGCGCCTCCGGGACCGCCGAGCGGCTGGCGCCGTTCGCGATCACCGGGCGCGGGATCCCACGCCAGGGCAACGCGATCGTCGACGCCGACGGCGCCGAGGCGGGCGTGGTCACCAGCGGCACCTTCTCGCCCTCGCTCGAGCGCGGGATCGGGATGGCCTACGTGCGCTCGGATCTCGCCGAGCCCGGGATCGAGGTCGAGGTCGACGTGCGCGGAAAGCGCCGGTCGGCGCGCATAGAGTCCAGGCCCCTCTACGACCCCGATCCGAAGGAGAGTTGACTTTGGCCGACGAGACCTACCCCGAGGAGCTCAAGTACCACCCCGAGCACGACTGGGCGCGGATCGAGGGCGACGAGGCCACCTTCGGGATCACCTGGTACGCGCAGGACTCGCTCGGCGAGGTCGTCTTCTTCGAGCCGCCCGCGGTCGGGGCGACGATCTCCAAGGACGGTGCCTACGCCGAGGTCGAATCGGTGAAGGCTGTCTCCGACGTGATCGCGCCGCTCTCGGGTGAGGTGACCGCG
>DASPGZ010000106.1:0-13778 GCA_035620355.1 Solirubrobacterales bacterium
GGAACGAGGGGGCTAGTAAGGCCGGACGGGCTCGGCGTGCTCGTGCGGCTCGGGATACGCCGGCGCGAGGCCGTTGAGCTCAGTCGAGCGCGGGCTGATCCCGCCGCCGCCGTCATCGCCGCCACCGCCTCCATCGCCGCCGCCCGGGCACGTGCGGGTCAGAACCCACTTGGCCGGCTTCTTCGGCTTGGTGCGGTCGTTATGGCCCCACGACAGGTGAAGGTGGTTGCCACGTCCGTGGCCGGAGTCGCCGTCATAGCCGACCCATCGAAACGGGGCGCGGGGGCGGTTCCGGCGGGGCTCGGCCCAGCGTGCGAGCCGCGTGATGTCGGCCCACGTGCCCCCCTCGGCCTCGTTGGGGACGATGTCGAGCGCCAGGCCGAGCGGGTGCTCGCCCTCGCGTGAGTGGACGTCGCTCATCGAGTAGCCGTCGGTGATGAAGATCGGATAGCGCTTGACGATCCAGCGGATGTCGCCGAGCAACCGGCGGTCGACCTTCTCGCCGGGGAAGCCGGGGATCGGGACGAACTTGCCGCCGCCGGTCGTCTCGCAGAGCAGCGGGCCGACCGGGGTGCTGTCCATCTTCGCCGGCTTCGCGGCGACCGCGGTCGCGGTCAGCGCGAGCAGCGCGGCGGCGAGCGCGAGCGGCCGGCGGGCGATCGCGAGCGTTCGGGTCATCGGGCGAGCGGGCTGCGCCAGAACGAGGTCTGTTCGCGAGCGCCCTTCCAGTTGAGCTCGATGTGGACGTGATCGCGGTGCGCGGCGGTCCGCTCGAGGTCGTCCCGGAGCTCGCCGTTCCCGCGATAGCAATAGCTGTACTCGTCCATCCGCTCCATCCCGGCCCACCACGCCCGGCAGTCGAAGATCAGGCCCTGCACGCCCATTCGCCGGGCGAGCGCGCGGGGGTTCCCCTTGCGATCGGTTGCGAGCAGGGTACGGATCAACCGCATCGCCGCGTGGCGATCCCGTTGCACCCGCGCGTCGAGGTGCCAGTCGATCGCCCGTCCCTCGGAATGGACGCTGAACCCGCCTCGCTTCAGTCGCTCGCAGCGCTTCACGCCAGAGCGGGCAGGGGGAGTCGTCGCATGAGCCTGACATCGGCGCCCGCGCCGAAATCCTTAGCCGGTAGGATTGGCAGCGACCGTGCTAGGCGGGGAATTAGCGGTGCCCTGTACTCGCAATCCGCTCTAGCGAGGCCGAAAGCTCGTCTGAGGGTCGTGGCCTACGAGGCCAGTACGCCGCGGGCGGTGTTGACGGTCAGGTCCCGCGCGATGCGCGTCCGCGAATCAGGTCAGGTCCGGAAGGAAGCAGCCTTAAGCGGTGCCGGGCAAGTGCCGCGGACAAGCCTGACCCGAGCCAGCCACGGCGGGCACGCTCGCAGACCACTCTCGAGGACGAGCCCGCACGGTCATTTTTCTCCCTCGTGGCGGTGCCGCGACCTAGAGCTGCTCGGGATTCGAGACGTCGTAGCGGCAGCCCGGGATCGAGTCGACCTTGGCGAAGTACTCGCCCGGGGTCAGGTCCTTCTTCGTCCGCCAGTTGCCGTTGCCGTCGGTGCGGGTGATCTCCTTCTTCACCGAGACGAAGTCCTCGACGAAGAACAGGGTCACCTTGCGCCTGCTCTCGCACTTGGCCGCCTTCGAGGTCACCTTGCCCTTGGCGCCGCTCGGCTTCAGGCTCTTGATCACGATCTTGCTCTTCTCGCCGCCGGAGCCCGCGCCGGTCCCCTCGCCACCGGCGTGAGCCGCGGCGGGGACGACGGCGAGCGCCGCGAGCAGCGAGAGCACGGTCAGCCGCCTCACGGGGCGATCCTCTCGACCGCGTCCTTGGCCTCCTTGAGCCCGGCGCCGGTGAGCTCGCGGTAGAGCTTGATCGCCTCGATCTTGTTCCCGGACTGAAGCGCCTCCGCCATCCGCGGGTGTTCGATGACGTTGTCGGAGGCGCGTGCGTCGGAGGCGAAGACGAACCCGCCCGCCGGCTCCTCCTGGCCCAACCGCCGGTACAGCTCGGCCACCTTGAGCTCGAGCTGGGCGATCCGGTGGCCGTGATCGAGCAGGTCGCCGGCTTGATCTTGGTCGCTCATCGGCGCCAGTGTAGGAAAGTGCGATGTCGGCATCGCCGGTTCGGTTCGAAGCGGCACTAGACTCGCTGCGGTGACCGGCGAGACCTCGCTCTACCGCCGCCACCGCCCTCAGGCCTTCGACCAGGTCGTCGGCCAGGAGCACGTGGTGCGCACCCTCTCGAACGCGGTCGAGCGCGACCGCGTCCACCACGCCTACCTGTTCGTCGGCTCGCGTGGCACCGGGAAGACCTCGCTGGCGAAGATCCTCGCCCGCTCGCTCAACTGCGTCGACGGCCCGACCCTGAGCCCGTGCGGCGAGTGCGAGTCGTGCCTGACGATCGCCTCCGGCAGCTCGCTCGACGTGATCGAGATGGACGCCGCCTCGAATCGCTCGGTCGACGACATCCGCGACCTGCGCGAGCGGGTCGGCTACGCGCCGGCGGCCGGGCGCTGGAAGATCTACATCCTCGACGAGGCCCACATGCTCACCCGCGAGGCCTGGAACGCGTTCCTGAAGACGCTCGAGGAGCCGCCGCCGAACACCGTCTTCGTGCTCGCGACCACCGAGCCGCACAAGGTGATGGCGACGATCGTCGACCGCTGCCAGCGCTTCGACTTCCAGCGCCCGTCGCTGGAGCAGATCGCCGAGGTGATCCGCCGGGTCTCGGCCGCCGAGGAGATCGAGATCTCCGACGGCGCGGTCGGCGCGGTCGCGCGCTCGGCCTCCGGCAGCTTCCGCGATGCGCTCGGGACCCTCGACCAGCTCGTCTCCTACGGCGGCAAGCAGCTGAGCACCGATGACGTGCTCGCGGTGCTCGGGGTCGCCGACGCCGACCTGATCCTCGGCGCCGCCGACGCGATCGCCGCCGGCGACGGCCGCGTCGCGCTCGAGATCTCCGAGCGCCTGGCGACCTCCGGCCGCGACGTGACCCAGTTCGCCCGCGACCTGCTCGCTCACCTGCGGCAGCTGATCGTGATCAAGACGGTCGGCGAGGCGCCGGACTCGTTCGTGGTCACGGCCGCCGACCCCGAACGGCTGCGGACCCAGGCGGCGTCGCTGTCGGAGCTGACCCTGGCGCGCTCGGTCGACGCGCTGTCGAAGGCGCTGGCGGACATCCGCGAGGGGGATGAGCCGCGGATGACCGTGGAGCTGGCGGTGCTGCGGTGCGCGCGGCCGTCGTTGGATGCGAGTAGGGAGGCGCTGGTCGAGAGGTTGGAGCGGGTCGAGGCTGCGCTTGCTGGTGGGCCGGTTGGTGTGACGGGGCCGGGTGATCACGTCTCGGAGGCAAGCCCCGGAGACCACGATGCGCCCGAGGCCCAGGGCTCTGCGGCCGGGGCTCGCACAGTCTCCTCGCCGCAATCACCCGACCCCGCCCCTCAGGACGCTGCCACCCCGGAGTCGGCGGAGAAGGAAGACAAGGATGGGGGCGTGCAGGCCACGGCGGTGGTCGAGGTCGATCTGGAGAAGGTGGTCGGGCTTTGGCCGGCGATCGTCGAGCAGGTGCGCGAGTCCGGATACGGGCTGCTGTCGCAGATCCTCAGCGCCGCGCGGCCGGTCGCCGTGGACGTGGACGCGGGGACGCTCGAGGTCGGGTTCCCGGAGTCGGCCGCGTTCAACAAGCGCAAGGCCGAGGACACCGAGATGCGCGATCGCTTCGCCGACGCGCTGAGGCTGATCGTCGGCGAGCGGCTGCGGCCCGTCTACGTCCTGCTCGACGACGAGGCGAAGCCCCAGGAGGGCTCGCCGATGTCCGAGGATGAGCTGGTCGAGCTGATGAGGACGGAGTTCGACGCCGAGGAGTACGTGCCCGAGCCGGAGACCGGCGAGGACGAACCGCAAGCTAAGGAGGCGTAGTCATGAGCCGGTTGCCACAGGGTGCGGGCGGGTTCGACGTGAACTCGATGATGAAGCAGGTCCAGCAGATGCAGGCCGAGATGACCGAGGCCCAGGAGAAGCTCAAGGACGAGGTCGTCGAGGCGAGCGCCGGCGGCGGCATGGTGAAGGCGAGGATGAGCGGCGACCTGCGCCTGCTGGAGCTCTCGATCGACCCCGAGGCGATCGACCCCGAGGACCCAGAGCTGCTTCAGGACATGGTCCTGGCCGCGGTCAACGAGGCGCTCCGCTCGGCACAGGAGCTGGCCGCGAGCAAGATGGGCGGGATCGCCGGCATGGGCGGCCCCGGCGGCGGGCTCGGTCTGCCCGGCATGTAGCCCCGGCGGCCGTCTGGCTGCCGCTCTCAGCCCTCGGTCAGCCACATCCCGACCTGGTCCGGCTCGGTCGGCGCGAAGCCGTGGCGGGCGTAGAGCCTGCGCCCCGGCGGGTCTGCGAACAGCGAGACCCAGGCGTCCGAGGGAGCCGCTGCGCGCAGTCGCTCGAGCAGTCGGGCGAGGATCGCGTCGCCGAGGCCGCGGCGCTGGTGCTCGGGCATCACCGCCATGTCGACGACCTGAAAGAAGCAGCCGCCGTCGCCGATCACCCGTCCCATGCCGACCGCCGTCCCGCTGCGGTCGCGGACCACCACGCCCGCCCAGGTGCCTGCGAGGCCCGCGGCGGCCGACTCAGCGGAGCGCTCCGCGAGACCGGCGCCGCTGCGCAGCCGGCGGTACTCGTCGACCGTCGGGACCTCGTCGGCGAGCGTGTACGGGTCGGGGACGGCCACGGCCGTGAATCTAGCCATGGGTCGGGCCGGGGCGCCCGCTAGCTTCACCTGGTCCATGTACCCCCAGCCGATCAACCGCCTGGTCTCCGAGCTGGCGAAGCTCCCGGGGATCGGCCAGCGGACCGCGCAGCGGCTCGCCTTTCACATCCTGCGCTCCGAGGACGCCGAGGCCGGGGCGCTCGCCGACGCGATCCGCGAGGTGAAGGAGAAGGTCGGACTCTGCGAGATCTGCTTCAACCTCTCCGAGGGCCCGCGCTGCGAGATCTGCGAGGACACGCGCCGGGACCGCGCCTCGATCTGTGTCGTCGAGCAGCCCGCCGACGTGATCCCGATCGAGCGCACTCACGAGTACCGCGGGCTCTACCACGTGCTCGGCGGGGCGCTCTCGCCGATCGACGGGATCGACCCGGAGGACTTGAAGATCTCCCAGTTGGTCGCCCGCGCGAGCGACGCCGAGGTGACCGAGGTCGTGCTCGCGACCAACCCGACCACCACCGGCGAGGCGACCGCCCACCACGTCGCCGAGCTGCTTCGCGGCAGTGTCTCGATCACCCGGCTCGCCTCGGGCCTGCCGGTCGGAGCCGACCTCGAGCACGCCGACGAGGTCACCCTCGGCCGCGCCTTCGCCGGCCGCCAGGCGGTCGGCTGAGCGACCGCGCTCAGTAGGGGTCGACCGCGGTCTCGTCCTCGGCGCTGGCGCCGATCCGCTTCGCCGCCGACTGCCCGGTGGTGCTGCCGACCGGCACGTGCTCGAACGCCCGCCCGAGCCCCCAGCGGGGCATGTTCCCGTAGATCGCCTCGAACTGGCCGGGACCGACCCGATAGGTCTCGTGCCAGATCCCGACGTCGCCCGAGTCGCGCACCCGCTGGTTGAACTCCTTCCACGCCGGCAGGTGCGGATCGTCGGGGTTGCGGGCGAAGTCGGCCAGGTGCTCGAAGCTGCGCCAGTACTGGACGTAGGCGAGCGAGCTGCCCATGAGCGCGAACCGCGAGTGGATCATGCCCTTCTCCGGGTGCGCCTCGAGCTCGCGGATCATCGGCGGCATCGCGACGAACACCGGCCACCACTGGCGCGGCCGCCAGAGGCGGTTGATCCGCATCCCGATCAAAAAGAGGACGAACTCATCCTCGATCCGAGCGGTGTATCGGCCGGCCTCGATCCGAGCCATCGTCCAACCCTACGCCTCGCGGAGCCCGATCCGGCGGTGCAGGCGGCGGAGCGGCGCCGGCGCCCACCAGTTCCATTTGCCGAGCAGCCGCATCAGCGAGGGGACCAGCAGCGCCCGGATGATCGTCGCGTCGATCAGCACGGCGATCGCCGTCCCGATCCCGAGCTCCTTGATGAAGACGATCTCGGAGGTGGCGAAGGCCCCGATCGCGACCGCGAACAGGATCGCCGCGGCGGTCACGATCCGGCCGGTGCGCTCGAGCCCGACCGCGACGGCCTCGCGATCGTCGTGGCCTCCGTCGCGCGCCTCCTTGATTCGCGCCAGCAGGAAGACGCCGTAGTCGGTCGAGAGCCCGAAGACGACCGCGAACAGCAGCAGCGGCTGGGTCGACTCGAGCCCGCCCTGGCTCGTGTAGCCGAGCAGGTCCTCGAACCGCCCGTCCTGGAAGATCAGCACCAGGATCCCGAAGGTGGCGCTGAGCCCGAGCGCGTTCATCAGCACCTGCTTCAGCGGCAGGATCACCGAGCCGGTCATCAGGAAGAGAACGACGAAGGTGATCACGACGACGATCGCCAGCACCTGCGGCAGGTGGTCGCCGAGGCTCGCCTGCAGGTCGAGGAAGTGGGCGGTGAAGCCGGTCACGGAGACGGCAGGGTCGAGCTCGCGCAGGCGCTCGACCAGATCCTGGCTCTCCTCGCTCAGCGGCGCGGTGCTCGAGACCGCCTCGATCGCGTAGACCGAGCCTTCGAACCGCCGCGGCGGGTTGACCGAGTCGACCCCCTCGACCCGCTCGGCCTCGGCAGCGACCCGCTCGGCCTCGGCGTTCGTGACCCCGTCGAGCTCGAGCACGATCGGCTCGTCGTGGAAGGGTGGGAAGTCGGCACGCAGCGCGTCGTCGACCTGGCGGGCGCTGGTCGAGCCGGGCAGCACCTGGGCGTCGACGGAGGTGAACTCGATCGAGAAGAACGGGATCCCGAGCGCGATCAGCAACGCCGCGCTCGCCGCGGCGATCCGGCCCGGGAACCGCATCACCAGCTGGCTCAGCCGGTACCAGAACCCCTCCGAGGCGGGCTGGGCGTCGCGATCGGCGCGGCGGTGGAGGAAGGCGGGGGAGAGCGAGTTGACCCGCTCGCCGAGCAGCGAGAGCACCGCCGGCAACACGACCAGCGCGATCGCGGCGGCGATCAGCGCGACCAGCGCCCCGCCGATCCCCATCGAGTAGAGGAAGCGCTGCGGGAAGACGAGCAGCGAGGCGAGCGCCCCGGCGACGGTCAGGGAGCTGAACAGGATCGTCCGCCCGGCGGTCTGCATCGTCCGCCGCATCGCCGCCAGCCCCGGTCCCGAGCGGGCGATCTCCTCGCGGTAGCGCGAGACCATGAACAGGCTGTAGTCGATCGCCAGGCCGAGCCCGAGGCCGGTGACCAGGTTGAGCGCGAAGATCGAGATCGAGCCCATCTCGCTGGCGACGCGCAGCATCAGGAATGTGCCGACGATCGTCAGCCCGCCGACCAGCAGCGGCAGCAGCGAGGCGACCAGGCTGCGGAAGAAGAGCAGCGAGAGCAGGAAGAGGAGCGGGAAGGCGAGCAGCTCGGCCTGGCGCAGGTCGGACTCGACCTGCTCGTTGACCTGGGCCTGGGCGACCGCCGAGCCGCCGACGCTGACCCCGGGCTCGTCCTCGAGCGAGGCGGCGATCCGCTCGGCGACGTCCTGGGTCTCGTCGTCGTCGGTGGACTCGAGCCCGACCGCGAGGTAGGTCGAGTCGCCGTCGCGGGAGACGAACGCCCGCGAGCGGGTCTCGGCGAAGCCGGTGACCGAGGCGACGCCCGGATCGCCGGTGATCCGGCGTTCGACCTCCTCGACTCGCCGGGCCCCGGCGGCCGAGGTCGGGTCGGCGTCCGAGATCAGCACGACCACCTCGGTCGACCGGTAGCCCGCGTCCTCGAGCCGCTGGTCGGCGATCACGCTCTCGGTCGAGGGATCCTCGGCGCCGTAGGGATCGAGCCGGTCGGCGACCCCGGCGCCGAGGGCGCCTGCGAGGACGAAGAACAGGGCGGCGATCATGACCACGCGACGGCCGCGGCGGTCGGCGAGTCGGGCGAGACGGTCGATCATCTCTCCTCCTTTGCTTCCTTATCGCACCAGTCGGCGATGAAGTCGTTGAAGGCGATCCCGAACCGCAGGGTTGCGGCGGGACCGGGACGCATGTCCTGATGGCCGCCGGCGGCGGACTCGATCCGGCGCAGCTCGGCGGCCTCCTCGCGGTGGCGCGCGGCCTTCGCCTCGAGCGCGGCGCGGCCGGCCTCCGGCCCCCCTGCGTCGGAGAAGAACAGCTTCAGCAGGTTCTCGTCGCGCATCTCCTGGACCTCCGACGGGGCCGCGAGCCAGCGCCCGAGCTCGGCGCGACCGGCCGCAGTGAGGCTGAACTCGATCCGCCGGCGTGAGCTGTCCGCGTCGGCCTCACCCTCGATCAGCCCGGCCTCGGTGAGCCGGCGGAGCTCGGGATAGATCTGGCCGTAGCTGGCGGCCCAGAAGAAGCGCGTCGACTTGTCGACGAACGCCTTGATCTCGTATCCGCACATCGGGTGCATGCCGAGCATTCCGAGGATCACGTATGAGGTCGGGTTCAGCTCCATGTATCGGGAAGATATATCGCGCCGATACATTGGCGACTGTGATCTCGCTCACATGGGAGTGAGCCCGCGGGTGCGCTTGAGCTCGACCACGCGGGCGGCCGCCTGTTGCAGACGGGCCAGCGGGAGCGATCCGCTCTCGACCGCGGCGACGATCGCCTCGGCTACGCCGCGCTGGTTTCCGGGCGCGTCGATGCGGATCAGGTCGGCCCCGGCGGCGAGCGCGGAGACGGCCGCCTTCGGCGCCGAGTAGCCGGCGCGGACGGCGCCCGCGCCGAGGTCGTCGGTGATCGCGACGCCCTCGAAGCCGAGTCCTTCGCGGAGCAGGCCGGTGGTCACCCGCGCCGAGAGGGCGGCCGGCGTCGCCGGGTCGTAGGCGACGTAGAAGGCGAGCGAGAGCCCGACGGCCGGCATCCCCTCGGAGAAGGCGGTCGCGAACGGGCCCAGGTCGCGGGCCTCGAGCGTCTCCTGATCAAGGCCGACCGTCGCCTGGCCGCGATCGGTGTCCTCCGACGCCGCGCCGAGTCCCGGGAAGTGGACCGCGGCGCAGGCGAGACCGGCCGCCGCACATCCGCGGACCGCGGCCGCGGTGAGCTCGGTGACCGTCGCCGGGTCGTCGGAGAAGGCCCGGTCGCCGAGCGGGCTGTCGAGCGTCGCGACGTCGGCGACCGGGAACAGGTTGAGGTCGAAGCCGGCCGAGCGCAGCGCCTCGGCCGCCTCGCGCGCCCATCCCTCCGCCTCGTCGATCGAGCCGCCGTCGCCGATCTCGAGCTCCGTCCGCTCGGGAGGCAGGTCTCCGAACGAGCGGTAACGCCCGCCCTCCTGGGCGGCGACGATCAGCGGCGGGATCCGGCCCTCGCCGCGTCCGGCCGCACGCAGGGCGGCGACCAGCGCGGTCCCGCTCGCCGCGTCGGCCCAGTTCTCGGCGCGCACGAATACCCCGCCCAGTTGGCGCGAGCGCAGCTCCTCGACGAAGCCGGCCGAGGGGTCGGTGCCGGCGAAGCCGACCAGCAGCACCTGCTCGGCGAGCTGCTCGGGGGTCATCGCGGCGATCGCTTCCGAGGTCTCGGGCGAGACCGCGGTCGGCACCGTGACCGCCTCGTCGGCGCCGTCGCCGCGGATGAAGGCCCACCAGGCGGCGACCGCGATCGCCGCGATCAGGGCCACGGCGATCGTCCGCCGGCGCGCGATCGCCTGCCTCGACGGGCCCCTGGAGTGCTCCATCCTCGGCCCGACCTTATTCTGGAGCAAGGATGGCTGAGACGGTGGTGATGAAGTTCGGCGGCACCTCGGTCGCCGAGCCCGAGGACATCAAGCGCGCCGCGCGCCGGATCGTCGCCGCGCGCGAGGGCGGCAAGCAGGTGGTCGCGGTGCTCTCGGCGCGCGGCAAGACCACCGACGACCTGGTCGCCGCCGCCTACGAGATCTCCGAGCGCCCGCTCGAGCGCGAGATGGACATGCTGCTCTCGACCGGGGAGCGGATCTCCTGCGCCCTGTGCGCGATGGCGATCCACGACATGGGCCACTCGGCACTCTCGCTGACCGGCTCGCAGGCGGGGATCGTCACCGACTCGTCGCACACCAAGGCGCGGATCATCGACGTGCGCGCCGACCGCATCCGCGCCGCCCTGGCCGAGGACCGAATCGTGCTCGTCGCCGGCTTCCAGGGCGTCTCCGGCGACTCCAAGGACGTGACCACGCTCGGGCGCGGCGGCTCCGACACCACCGCCGTTGCGATCGCCGCCGCCCTCGGTGCCGACGTGTGCGAGATCTACACCGACGTCGACGGGGTCTTCAGCGCCGATCCGCGGCTGGTGCCTGGGGCGCGCAAGCTCGCCCAGGTCTCGTTCGAGGAGATGCTCGAGATGTCCTCGTCGGGCGCCGGGGTGCTGCAGCTGCGCGCGGTCGAGTACGGGCGCAACCACGGCGTCAACCTGCATTGCCGGAGCTCGTTCAAGGATGGCCCCGGTACGCTCGTGCTCGCCGAGGACGCGACTATGGAGCAGGCGATGGTCACAGCAGTCACGCACGCCTACGAGGCGCGCGTCACCCTGACCGGCCTCTCCGACGAGCCGGGGGTCGCCGGGCGCGTGTTCAGCGCGCTCTCCGACGCGAACGTGAACGTCGACATGATCATCCAGAACGAGCCGGTCTCCGCCGACCACAAGGCCGACCTCTCGTTCACGGTCGCCCGCGACGACCTGCGTTCTGCCACCGAGGTGCTCGAGCCGCTGCAGGTCGGCAACGTCTCCGCCGACGACGAGGTCGGCAAGGTCTCGATCGTCGGCGCCGGCATGCGCAGCCACCCGGGCGTCGCCGCGAAGGTGTTCCGGACCCTGGGCGAGAACCAGATCAACATCGAGATGATCTCCACCTCGCCGATCAAGATCTCCTGCGTGATCGCCGCCGCGAACGTGCCCGCCGCGGTCCAGAAGATCCACGAGGCGTTCGGACTCGGTGCCGATGCGGTGGTCGAGGAGGACCCGTCGGGCGAGCACCGTCCGCGGGTCACGTCGTGAGCTACAGGGGCGGTGTAGTCGGGGCGACCGGGGCGGTCGGCTCGACCCTGCTCGAGGTGCTTGCGGAGCGCTCCTTTCCCGCCTCCGAGGTGGTCCCGTTCGCCTCCGAGCGCTCCGCCGGCAAGCGGGTGCCGTTCGCCGGCGGCGAGCTCGAGTGCCGCCCCCTCGACGACGAGTCGATCCAGGGCCTCGACCTGGTCCTCTCCTCGGCCGGCGGCGCGGTCAGCGCCGAGTGGGCGCCGCGGCTGGTCGCGGCCGGGGCGGTGGTCGTCGACAACACGAGCTTCTGGCGCATGCATCCCGAGGTGCCGCTGGTCGTCAGCGAGGTCAACCCCGACGCGGTCGAGAGTCACAACGGGCTGATCGCCAACCCGAACTGCTCGACCATGCAGATGATGGTCGCGCTGGCCCCGATCCAGCGCCGGGTCGGGATCGAGCGGATCGTCGTCTCCACCTACCAGTCGGTCTCCGGGACCGGCCAGCGCGCCGTCGACGAGCTCACCAACCAGGCCCACGGGCTCCTGCA
This sequence comes from Solirubrobacterales bacterium, assembly GCA_035620355.1. Taxonomy (GTDB): domain Bacteria; phylum Actinomycetota; class Thermoleophilia; order Solirubrobacterales; family 70-9; genus WHSW01. Next base: position 11,567 of record DASPGZ010000106.1, read on the forward strand.
CGGGATGGAGGTCGAGGCCGAGGTCTATCCGCACCGGATCGCCTTCAACGTCCTGCCCCAGGTGGAGACGTTCAAGGACGGCGACGACTACACGACCGAGGAGCGCAAGCTGATGGCCGAGACGCGGAAGATCCTCGAGCTCGGCGACGACGAGGTCGGGATCTCGGCCACCTGTGCCCGGGTGCCGGTGTTCGTCGGCCACTCGCAGTCGATCAACGTGCAGACCCGGGAGCCGCTGTCGCCCGAGGAGTGCCGCGAGCTGCTCTCCGCCGCCCCCGGCGCCCTGGTCGTCGACGCGCCCGGCGAGGGTATCTACCCGATGTCGACCGACGCCGCCGGCCGCGACGAGGTGCTCGTCGGGAGGATCCGCCGAGACCCCTCGCACCGGCGCTGCCTCAACCTCTGGGTGGTCGGCGACAACCTGCGCAAGGGCGCGGCGACGAACGCCGTCCAGGTCGCCGAGGTGCTCCACCGGCGCGACCTGATCCGCGTCCCGGCCGGCGCCGCTGCGCTAGCCGTCTAACCCTCCCGTGCTCGCGGCGATCGCCTCGGCGGCGCTGATCGTCGGTGGCTCGCTGGCCGTCGGCCAGGGGCTGCTCGCCGCCTGCGGGCGGCGCGAGTGGACCTGGCTCGCGGGCCCGGTGGGGCTCGCGGCGCTGCTCGCCGCCGCCGCGATCGTCGCCGGCTGGGGCGGCCGGGGGACCGCGATCGCGATCGTCCTCGGATTCGCGATCGCGGCCGGGGTCGTCGCCTGTGCCCTGGTCATGCCGCGCGACCGCCCGCCGCCGTGGCCGGCGCTCGCGGCCGCGGCGCTGGCGGCGCTGTTTGCGTCGATCCCGTTCATCGCCGCCGGCGACGTCGGCATCCTCGGCGTCGGCCTGGTCAACGACGACATGGCCTCGCACCTGTTGCTCGCCGATTGGATCGACGAACGCTTCCGGCCCGAGCCGCGGCTGATCGATCAGGGCTATCCGCTCGGGCCGCACGCCCTGGTCGCCGGGGTCGCCACGGTCCTGCACGCGAGCAGCATCGACGTGTTCGCCGGGTTGACCCTGGCGATCCCGGCGCTCACCGCGCTGGTCGCCTTCTCCGCCCTCGACGGGCTCGGACCCCGGGTCCGCGCGCTCGCCGCGTCGCTGGTCGCGCTCCCCTACCTGGCCGCCGCCTACCTCGCCCAGGAGGCCTTCAAGGAGCCGATCATGGCGCTGTTCGTGCTTGCCTTCGCGCTCCTGCTGGCGCGGGCGAAGCGCTGGCGCGACGCGATCGCACTCGGCGTGATCGCCGCCGGGGTCGCCTACGTCTACTCGTTCCCGGGGCTCGCCTGGCTCGCGGGCGTCGCCGGGGTCTGGGCTCTGGTCGAGCTCTGGCGCAATCGCCCGATCGCCGGCCGACAGTTGGGGCTCGGCCTGGTCGCCGCGCTCGCGGTGCTCATGGTGCTCGTGGTGCCGGAGCTCGACCGGATCCGCGACTTCGCCGACTTCCGGGCCCTGCACCCCGACCAGGCCAACGAGGGCGGGCTCGGCAACCTCCCCGGCCAGCTCTCGCCGCTCGAGGGGCTGGGGATCTGGCCGACGAGCGAGTTCCGGCTCTCGGCGAGCGCCTCGAGCCTGCCGGCGGTGGTCTTCTACGCCGGCGGGCTGTTCGCTCTCGTCGCCCTGGCGCTGGCGCTGCCGCGCTGGATCCGCAGGCACGGGTCGGCGATCCCGGCGGCGCTCGCGGCCGCCGCGGTGCTCTACCTCTTCGCCCGAGGCCTCGGCACCGTCTACACCTCGGCCAAGGCGCTCTCGATCGCGGCGCCGCTGGTCGCCCTGGTCACGCTCGGGGGCCTGCTCGCGGCGAGCGCCCGGCCGCTGCGCTGGCTCGGGGCCGCGTTCGCGCTCGCCGCGGCCTTCTGCTCGTTCTTGATCCTGCGCCAGGCGCCGGTCGCCCCGGCCGCGCACGCCGACGAGCTCGCCCGGATCCGGCCGCTGGTCGAGGGTGAGAAGCTGCTCTTCCTCGGCCGCGACAACTTCGTCCTCTACGAGCTCCGGGGCTCGAAGCCCTACACCCACGTGCGCAACTTCTACGACCCCTACTTCGTCGAGCCCAACTTCGAGCTCGCCCAGGTGGGCTCGAAGTTCGACTTCGACTCGGTCACCGCGCGGACCCTGGCCGGGTTCCCGTACGTGCTCACCACCCGCGCCGGCTACGCCAGCGGCCCGCCGCCCGGCTA
>DASPGZ010000107.1:0-10045 GCA_035620355.1 Solirubrobacterales bacterium
GCCTTCACCACCCGGTCGCCGTCGTGGATCATCCCGGCGGCGTCGCCCGAGCGATCCGCGTACTCGCGCCCGGCCGGCGGCGAGACGTGCGAGCCCGAGACGTAGGGGTTCTCGACCGGGTTCAGGTCGATCGCCAGCCCGTAGGCGTGCATCGACCAGCGGTTGGTGCCGGCGACGTAGCGGCAGTTGAAGCCCGATGTGTTGTCGGCGGCCATCGAGCGGTGGTCGGAGGCGCCGTAGCGGTCGATCAGCTCCATGCGCCGGATCGGATAGCCGATCGCGTAGAGCCGCTTGAACACGGCGATGATCTCGTCGTCGTGGCGGCGGTGCACGACCAGCCGGCCGCGGTGGGACTCGCCGTCGAAGCCGCGGTAGCTGAGCTCGAGCAGGCGCAGCCTGCCGAGCCCGACCGGGCACCCCGGGTGCCACGAGCTGCCCTCGATCCGCTCGCGGACCTTGCCCTCGATCGGCAGCGAGCGGCCCTCGAACGCGGGCGCGCCCCCGCCCGCGAGGACGGCGACGACCGCGACTGTGGCGAGCGCGAGCATCGCCCAGAAGGCTAGGGCGCGGCCCCGAGCTCTTGCCCTTTTTGCCGCAAGCTGGTACAAAGCTCCGCGTGAACCGCGCCCGCTTCACGGCTCCGATCAGCGGCCCCTCCGAGGGCCCCGAGTCGTGCGCGTGGTTTACCTATTGGCGATTTAGCTAGGCGTCCGGCCGGCCGCGAGGCCCTACCAGAAGCGCAGGATCTTCACACCGGACGCCGTAGCCCCCAGCTAGTCGTTCGCATAGCCACGCAAGAAAGCTCTCGGAGAACAAGAAGATGATGATCGTGATGAAAGAGGGGGCGACGCAGGAGGAGATCTCCCATGTCGTCGAGCGAATCGAGGAGGTGGGCTGCTCGGCCCATCTCTCGAAGGGCGAGTTGCTGACCGTGATCGGCGCGATCGGCGATCGCGACCGGGTCGCGTCGTTGGGGCTCGAGGGATACGACGGGGTCGATCACCTGGTCCCGATCCTGAAGCCGTACAAGCTCGCCTCGGCGCAGTTCCGCAAGGGCGAGCGGACGGTGGTCGAGGTCGACGGCCGGCGGATCGGCGGCGACCACTTCGGGCTGATCGCCGGGCCGTGCACGATCGAGAGCCGCGAGCAGACGCTGGAGACGGCGCGAGTCGTCAACGAGCATGGCGCCTCGATGCTCCGTGGCGGCGCCTACAAGCCGCGCACCTCGCCGTACAGCTTCCAGGGACTCGGGGTCGAGGGCCTGCGGCTGCTGCAGGAGGCCAAGGACGAGACCGGGCTGCCGATCGTCACCGAGCTGATGGACGTGCGCGACACCGAGGACGTGATCGAGGTCGCCGACGTGATCCAGATCGGGGCGCGCAACATGCAGAACTACACCCTGCTGACCGAGGTCGGCCGCACCGGCAAGGCGGTGCTGCTGAAGCGCGGGCTCTCGTCGACCCTCGACGATCTGCTGATGGCGTCCGAGTACGTGCTCAAGGAGGGCAACCCGAACGTGATGCTGTGCGAACGAGGCATCCGGACGTTCGAGACCGCCTACCGGTTCACGCTCGACCTGCTGGCGATCCCGGCCCTGCGGGAGCTCACCCACCTGCCGATCGTGGTCGACCCGAGCCACGCGCCCGGGCGCCGCGACTGGGTCCCGGCGATGTCGATGGCGGCCGCCGCCGCGGGCGCCGACGGGATCATCGTCGAGGTCCACAACGACCCCGAGCACGCGATCTGCGACGGCCCGCAGGCGCTGGCGACGACCGACTTCGGCGACTACGCGGACCAGGTACGGCGCGTGGCCGAGGTCGCGGGCAAGCTGGTCAGCGTCTGAGCGGGTGAAGGTCGCGGTCCTCGGCGTCGGCCTGATCGGCGGCTCGATCGGGCTCGCCGCGAGGCGGCGGCTGGACGCCGAGGTTGTCGGCTTCGATCGCGACGCGACGACGCTCGAGCGGGCGCTCGAGCTGGGTGCGCTCGATCGCGCCGCGGGCTCGGTCGCGGAGGCGGTCTCCGATGCCACCGTCGTCTTCTGCGCCGCGCCGGTCGGGGCGCTGCCCGAGCTGGTCGCCGAGGCGCTCGCCGGCAGCGGCGAGCCCGCCGTGGTCACCGACGTCGGCTCGACCAAGGCGGAGCTGATCGAGCGGGTCGCCGCGCACGCGGAAAACGCCCGCTTCATCGGCGGCCACCCGCTCGCCGGGGCCGAGACCGCCGGGGTCGAGAACGCCCGCGCCGAGCTGCTCGAGGGGGCGCGCTGGTACCTGACCCCGACCGCGCGCTCCAGCGGCCTGCACTACGACCTGCTGCAGAGCACCGTCGCCGACCTCGGTGCCCGGCCGCAGGCGATCGACCCGGCCACCCACGACCGGGTGATGGCGACGGTCAGCCACGTCCCTCACGTGCTCGCCAACGCGCTCGTCGGCGAGGCCGCGACGGCGCTCTCGGAGGAGTCGGAGCGGCTGCCCGAGGTCGGGACCAGCTTCCGCGACACGACCAGGGTCGCGGGCGCCAACCCGGCGATCTGGGCCGACATCTTCGCCACCAACTCCGATGCCGTCGCCGAGGGCATCGAGGCGGTCGCCGAGCGCCTCCGGCACGCGGCCGAGCTGATCCGCTCCGGCGACCGCGAGGCGGTCGGGGAGTGGCACATCGAGGCGGGCGAGGCGCGGCGGCGGCTGCTCGAGTCCGATCTCGCCGGCGGCGACCTCTGCGAGCTGCGGATCGGGGTCGAGAACCGCCCCGGGACCGTGGCCGAGATCGCGCTGGCGCTCGGCCACGCCCAGGTCAACATCGAGGACATGGCGCTGTACCCGGCGCCCGACATGCGCACCGGGGCGATCTCGGTCTGGGTCGCCGGCTCCGACGAGGCCGAGCGCGCCTCGGCGGTCGTCCGCGACCTCGGCCACGTCGTCTCCGTGGTCGCCGGCGGCCGGTGAGCCGCTTCGCGCCCGCCGGCCCGCTGCGCGGCTCGGTCGCCGTACCCGCCGACAAGTCGATCTCGCACCGGGCGGCGATCGTCGCCGCGATCGCCGAGCGCGAGACCGAGATCGCCAACTACCTCGACGCCGCCGACACGCGCTCGACCCTGGACGCGGTCCGGGCGCTGGGCGCCGAGGTGAGCGCCGGGCCCGGCGGCGGCCTGCGGGTGCGTGGGGTTGGGCTGCGCGGCGCCGCCCCGGCGGCGATCGACGTCGGCAACGCCGGCACCCTGCTGCGGCTGCTCCCCGGCTGGCTCGCCGGGCAGCCCGGCGGCGCGTGGACGCTCGACGGCGACGAATCGATCCGCCGCCGTCCGGTCGACCGGGTGGTCGAGCCGCTGCGGCTGATGGGCGCCGACGCGACGGCTCGCGACGACCGACTGCCGCCGCTGGAGCTGCGCGGCGCCGACCTGCACGGGATCGAGTACCGGCTCCCGGTGGCGAGCGCCCAAGTGAAGTCGTGCCTGCTGCTCGCGGGGCTGCTCGCCGAAGGACCGACCAGCGTGGTCGAGGCGCACCCGACCCGCGACCACACCGAGCGCATGCTCCGCGCCGCCGGGGCCGAGGTCAGGACCGAGAACGCCGGCACCCCGGTGACCATCCACGGGGCGCTACCGGCCCGCCGGGTCACGGTTGAGCCGGCGCGGGCGCTCGAGCCGGGCACGATCACCGTGCCCGGAGATTTCTCCTCCGCCGCCTTCTGGATCGTCGCCGCGGCAATCGTCCGCGGCAGCGAGGTGCGGCTCGAGGGCGTCGGGATCAACCCGGGGAGGATCGGGCTGCTCGGGATCCTGACCCGGATGGGCGCCGCGCTCGAGGTGGTCGAGACGGCGGCCGCAGGGCGCGAGCCGATGGCGACGATCGTCTCCCGCTCGGGGCCGCTCTCGGCGACCAGGGTGAGCGCGGGCGAGGTGCCGCTGGCGATCGACGAGCTGCCACTGGTGGCGCTGGCGGCCTGCTTCGCCGACGGCGAGACGGTCGTCTCGGACGCGGGCGAGCTCCGCCACAAGGAGTCGGACCGGATCGCGACCGTGGTCGGCGGCCTGCGCGGGCTCGGGGCGGAGATCGAGGCGACCGGCGACGGCTTCGCGGTCGTCGGCGGCGACGGGCTCCGTGGCGGGGAGCTCGACGCCGGGGGCGACCACCGCCTGGCGATGCTCGGCGCGGTCGCCGGGCTCGCCTCGCGGGAGGGGGTCGAGGTGCGGGGCTTCGAAGCGGCCGGGATCAGCTACCCGGGCTTCGAGCCGGACCTGGCCGGCCTGCGGGCGGGTGGCTGAGGTGGGCGAGGCGAAGCGGCGGCTGCTGCGCGGCGAGCTCTACCGCCCCGATGCCGAGCTCGGCCGCGAGCACGAGCGCGCCGTGCATCTGGTCGAGCGCTACAACGCGGCGTCGCCCACCGACCAGGACGGGCTCGACGCGATCCTCGCCGAGCTGCTCGGGGAGGTAGGCGAGGGGGTGATCGTCAAGCAGCCGTTTCGCTGCGACTACGGCAGCCGGATCTCGATCGGCGACGGGACCTTCGTCAACCTCGACTGCGTCCTGCTCGACACCGCGCCGATCACGATCGGCCGCAGCTGCCAGCTCGCGCCCCGGGTCCAGCTGCTGACCGCGACCCACCCGATCGACCCGGAGCCACGCAGGGCGGGCTGGGAGAGCGCGGCGCCGATCGTCGTCGCCGACAACGTCTGGCTCGGGGCCGGCGCGATCGTCTGTCCAGGGGTCGAGATCGGCGCCGACACGGTCGTCGGCGCGGGCGCCGTCGTGGTCCACGACCTCCCCGCGGGCGTGGTGGCCGGCGGCGTCCCGGCGCGGGTGCTCCGCGAGATCGGCGAGGCCGATCGGGTGGAGGTTCCGGAGGCCTGAGGGCCGGTCAGTCCGAGGCGGCCTGGGAGGGGTGGCCCTCGCCGGGCCACGGGGAGAGCACCAGGAGCAGGCGCGCGTCCTCGGTCGCGGCGACCTCGTGGCGCTCGGCCGGGTCGAATACGGCGAGCAGCCCGGGGCCGCCGGAGACCGGCTCGCCGCCGGGCTCCGAGATCTCGACCCGCCCGGCGACGACCACGACCCAGGCGCGCTCGTGGACCTGGTGCTCGCCGAGACGCTCGCCGGCGGGGAGCTGGAGCACGATCGCGCGTCCCTCGTCGTCGGAGGAGAGGACCAGCGGGTGATGCTGGTCGACCTGGAGGTCGTCGATCTGCCAGCTCTCCATCGACCGCAGCCTATCCTCACCGCCGCCATGGTGATCGCGATCGACGGCCCGGCGGGGGCCGGCAAATCAACCGTCGCCCGCGGCGTCGCCGGGGCGCTCGGGTACACATACCTCGATTCCGGCGCGATGTATCGCAGCGTCGCGCTCGAGGCGCTGCGCCGGGGGATCGAGCCCGCCGACGCCGAGGCGGTGAGCGAGCTGGCCCGTGACCTCGACATCCGCCTGGTCGGCTCCGGGGTTCTGCTCGGGGACGAGGACATCAGCGCGGCGATCCGGACGCCGGAGGTGACCGAGGCGGCCTCCGTCGTCTCCGCCCACCCCGGCGTGCGGGACGCGATGGTCGAGAGGCAGCGGGAGCTGATCGGCGGCGGGCGCTACGTGGCCGAGGGCCGCGACATCGGCACCGTGGTCAGCCCCGACTCCCCGCTCAAGGTGTTCCTGGTCGCCTCCGACGAGGAGCGGGCACGGCGCCGGGCGATGCAGACCGGCGAGGACGAGGCGGCGGTGCTCGCGGCGCAGCGCGAGCGCGACCGGCGCGACCGCGAGCGCGAGCACGGGGCCCTGCGGGCCGCCGACGACGCGGTCGCCCTCGACACGACAGGCCTCGCGATCGACCAGGTCGTCGACCGCGTCGTCGACCTCGCTCGCGAGCGGGGACTCGCCTGAGATGGCACCGAGGCTGGCGCGGATCGCCGTGGTCGGGTTCCCGAACGTCGGCAAGTCGACCCTGATCAACCGGTTGGTAGGCGGCCGCGAGGCGGTCGTCCACCGGGAGGCGGGCGTGACCAGGGACCGCAAGATGCTCGAGTGCGAGTGGAACGGGATCCGGTTCGAGCTCGTCGACACCGGCGGCGTCGACCTCGAGGCGACCGACTCGCTCTCGCGGGAGGTCCAGGGGCAGGCCCGGGCGGCGATCGCCGACGCCGACGCGGTCGCGATCGTGCTCGACGCGCGCGCCGGGCTGCGACAGGGTGACGCCGAGGTGGCCGAGATCCTGCGCCGCGCCGACCTGCCTGTGGTCGTGGTCGCGAACAAGGTCGACTTGCCGAATGAGGAGCCGCTGGCGGCTGAGCTGAACGCGCTCGGCCTCGGCCAGCCGATCGCCGTCTCGGCCGCGCACGGGCTCGGGACCGGCGACCTGCTCGACCGGCTCGCCGAGCTCGCGCGCTCGGCGGCGCTCGAGCTGCCCGACGAGGGGGAGGAGCCGGTCGCGGTGGCGATCATCGGGCGCCCGAACGTCGGCAAGTCGTCGCTGCTCAACGCCTTCCTGGGCTCGCAGCGGACGATCGTCTCCGAGCGCGCCGGCACCACCCGCGACGCGATCGACACCAGGCTCGAGCTCGGCGGCCGGTCGCTGACCCTGATCGACACGGCCGGGATCCGCCGGCGGACGAAGGTCGCGGGGACGATCGACTACTACGCCCAGCTGCGCTCGGAGCGGGCGGCGGAGCGCGCCGATGTGGCGCTGCTCGTCTGCGACGCATCCGAGGGGGTGACCTCCGAGGACCTTCGGGTCGCCGAGCTGGCGATGAAGAGCGGTTGCGCGACCGTGGTCGCGATGAACAAGTGGGACCTGGCGAGGACGATCGAGGACGGCTTCGACCTGGAGGAGATCAAGGCGCGGGTGGCGAAGCGGCTGCGCCAGCGCCCGCCGGTGATCGCCTGCTCGGCCGAGAGCGGGCGCGGGGTGCCGAAATTGCTCGAGACCGCGGTGTCGCTGGCGGACCGGCGGGCCGAGCGGATCCCGACCCCGGAGCTGAACCGGTTCGTCGCCGAGGTGGTCGCGGCGCATCCGCCGCCGCAGAAGCGGGGCAAGCGCCTGCGCCTCTATTACTCGGCTCAGGTCGGGACGCGCCCGCCGCGGATCGCGATCCAGGTCAACGACCGGCGGCTGATCTCGCGCGATTGGGCCTTCCACCTCGAGAACCGCCTGCGCGAGCGCTATCGGCTCGAGGGCGTGCCGCTGGTGGTCGACTTCATCCCCAAGGCGAGCCGGGAGCGACGCGGCCGAGGCGCAGGTATAAAGGGCGGAGCGTGAGGGAGCCCTAGTGCGCAAGCCGTCCTCGGGAGGGATCCCTGCCGCGATCGTGAAGCGGTTGCGCACGGTTCGCTACGCCGTCGGCGACCTGCTCGGGCTCGTCGGGCGGACGCTCGCCGACGTCGGGCGCTACCTGCTCGCGTTCCTGGTCGCGGCCGGGCGCGGCGCGGGGCGCTTCTGGCGCTCGCTCTCGCTGATCGCCCGCCGCCGCCTGGTCGCCGCGGTGGGCGCGGCGGCGCTGTTGCTGATCCTGTTCGGGGCGGTGGTCCCGAACCTGCCCTGCCAGCTCCCCGGCGGCGACTCCTGTCCGCCCGCCGACGACGCCGAGCAGGTGGTCCCCGCCGACGCGCTCGCCTACCTGCGCGCCAACCTCGACCCGGAGTCGGACCAGTTCGCGGCCGCCGCGGAGATCGGTGAGCAGCTGCCGGCGCTGGGCGGCCAGCTCTCCGACCGGGTCCCGGGGCTGGTCGCGGGCGGCGGCGGCGAGCCGTTGGAATTCGCCCGGATCGATCCCTGGTTTGCCGACGACGCGGCGGTCGCGGTGCTGGCGCCGAGCACCGGGCCGCCCCAGCGAGTCGAGCTGTTCGAGGTCTCCGACGCCGACGGCGCCCGCGAGTACGCGGCCTCGATCGCCGTCGGCGAGGTCCAGACCTCGGAGTACGAGGGGGTCGAGGTGAGCGTCGATCAGCGCGACGTGGCCACCGCCCAGGCCGGCGGGTTCCTGGTGATCGGGACCGAGGACGGCGTGGAGGAGGTGATCGCCACCGCGACCGGCGCCGACGGTGCCGAGTCACTGGCCGACAACGCGGCCGCGACCGATATCCGCGACCTGCTGCCCGACCAGCGCTTTGCCGAGGCCTGGCTCTCCGCCGACGGGATCGAGACGCTGGTCGCGGGCAACGCCGGAGCGCTCGGGACGCTGGCGCCGCTGGCGGCGCCGGGGGCGAGCAGCGGGCTCGCCGCATCGCTGAGCGCCGGAGACGACGAGCTCGAGCTCGCGGTCCGCAGCGCGCTCGACTCCGGCGGCGACGGAGCCGGCTTCTTCGCCGCCTTCCCGCCGTTCGAGCCGACCCTGGCCGAGCGGTTGCGCCCCGCGACCCTCGCCTATCTCGCGATCGGTGAGCCGGCCGAGACGATCGCCTCGCTGCTTTCACAGGCGGGCGCCCAGGCTCCGGGGATCGCCTTGGCCTTTAAGGGGCTGGTCCGCTCGCTGCGCCGCGATGCGAACGTCGACCTCGAGGCGGAGCTGGTCGGGGCGCTCGGCGACCAGGCGGCGGTGGCGCTCGAGCCGGCCCCCGGCGGCGCCGGCGAGCCGCTGACAGCGCTTCCATACCTGCTGTTCCTGGCCGAGGGGGTCGACGAGGAGGCCGTGCGGCGCGGCCTGGCCGCGCTTGCCGGGCAGGCTCCCGGACTCGGCCAGGGCGAGGTCGAGGGTGTGGAGACGAGCACCGTTCGGCTCTCGCCGGCCGTTGAGCTCACCTACGCGGTCTTCGACGAGCTCGCCGCCGTCGCCACCAACCCCGTCGGGATCGCCGGCGTCGCCGCAGGCGAGGGCGGCCTCGACGAGCTCGACCTCTACCGCGACGCGACCGATGGCTTCCCCGACGAGGTCGCGCTGCAGGCCTACTTCGACCTCGGCGGGCTGGTGACCACCGGTGAGCAGGCGGGCCTGGCCGAGGACCCGGTCTACGCCCCGTTCGCGGGGGAGTTCCGGCGGCTCGAGGCGCTTGCGCTGGCGATCTTCACCGACGACGACGTGCTCGCGACCGACGCCCGGCTGCTGCTCGGTCCGGGGCCGGCGGACGAGGCGAAAGCCCCGTTGCCGACGACCGGCGACTGATCCGCGCCCGCCGCCGTCCGTCTAACCTCTCGCGCCATGACTGAGACCGAGACCCTGGGCGACAACGAGTACCTGTTCACCTCCGAGTCGGTGACCGAGGGCCATCCCGACAAGATCGCCGACCAGATCTCCGACGGCGTCCTCGACGCGGTGCTCGCCGCCGACCCGGGCGGCCGGGTCGCCTGCGAGACGCTGGTCAACACCGGCCTGGTGGTCGTCTCCGGCGAGATCTCGACCGATACCTACGTCGACATCCCCCAGATCGCCCGCGAGACGATCCGCAAGATCGGCTACACCGACGCCGACCTCGGCTTCTCGGCCGATTCGTGCGCGGTGATCAACGCGATCGACAAGCAGTCGCCCGACATCGCCCAGGGCGTCGATCAGGCGCTCGAGTCGCGCACCGACCCGGCCGACGACGACGAGCTCGACGTCGCCGGCGCGGGCGACCAGGGGATGATGTTCGGCTACGCGACCCGTGAGACGCCGGAGCTGATGCCGATGCCGATCGCGCTCGCCCACAAGCTCGCCCACCGGCTCGCCGAGGTGCGAAAGGGAGAGGTCGTGCCCTACCTGCGCCCCGACGGCAAGACCCAGGTCACGGTCCGTTATGAGAACGGGCTCCCGATCGAGATCGAGAAGGTGCTGATCTCGACCCAGCACCGTGACGGGGTCGACACCGACACCCTGATCCGGCCGGACCTCTGGGAGCACGTCCTGCACCCGATCCTCCCGGCCGAGCTCTACGACGAGCGCAAGCTGAACACGAAGGCCAACTTCCTCGTCAACCCGACCGGGCGCTTCGTGATCGGCGGGCCGGTCGGCGACGCCGGGCTCACCGGCCGCAAGATCATCGTCGACACCTACGGCGGCATGGCCCGCCACGGCGGCGGCGCCTTCTCGGGCAAGGACCCGTCGAAGGTCGACCGGTCGGCCGCCTACGCGGCCCGCTGGGTGGCCAAGAACGTGGTCGCCGC
>DASPGZ010000108.1:0-3419 GCA_035620355.1 Solirubrobacterales bacterium
CGACGCCGCGCACCGTCAGCACCAGCTCGGGCTCCTGCGGGTCGAGCTCGACCTTCTGGCGCAGGTTGGAGATGTGGACGTCGCAGGCGCGGACGTCGCCGGAGAACTCCGACTGCCACAGCTCCTCCATGATCTGCAGCCTGCTGAAGACCTGGCCGGGCCGCTCGGCGAGCAGCCGCAGGACCTGGAACTCCGAGCGGGTCAGGTTGACCGGCTCGCCGCGGATCGAGACCAGGTGGCGGGCGAGGTCGATGCGCACCGGGCCGGCGTCGATCGTCTTCGCCTCGGTCACGGTCGAGGAACGGTCGAGCTCGCGCCGGCGCAGCTGGGCGCGGACCCGCCCGAGCAGCTCGCGGACCGAGAACGGCTTGGTCACGTAGTCGTCAGCGCCGACCTCGAGCCCGACCACCTTGTCGACCTCCTGGTCCTTGGCCGTCAGCAGGATGATCGGCACCGGACTGCGGGCGCGGACGTCGCGGCAGATGTCGAGCCCAGAGCGCCCCGGCATCATGATGTCGAGGATCAGCAGCTCGAAGCCGGGGTCCTCGGCCCCGAGCTTGCCGTCGGCGTCCTCGCCGTCGACGGCCAGCGTGACCTCGAACCCCTCCTGCTTGAGGGCGTAGCCGACGGCGTCGCGCACCGAGGGCTCGTCGTCTGCGATCAGGATCCTCTGCATAAGAAACCCCGACAGCAGCGGACGCGAAGCGGAGCAGCTGGCGGGCCGTATTCCTACGCTACAGGGGTGGTGGCCGGTTGCGCCGCCCGCAGGCGGACCCAGAAGGTGCTGCCGCTGCCCTCGATCGACTCGACCCCGATCTCGCCTCCCATCACGTCGACCATCCGGCGCGCGATCGAGAGCCCGAGGCCGAAGCCCTCCTTCTCGAGCGAACCCGAGCCGCGGTAGAAGCGCTCGAAGATCCGGTCGATCTCCTCCGGCGCGATCCCGCTGCCGGTGTCGATCACCTCGATCCTCACCCCGCTGCCGAGCGCCGGCATCGCTCGCACGATCACCTTGCCCGGCGCCGCCGTGTTCTTGAACGCGTTCGTGAGCAGGCCGATCAGCACCTGGCGCAAGAGCACCCGGTCGCCCTGCGCGGCGAGGTCGGCGCGCACGTTCATCTCGACCTCGACCCCCTCCGGCGCCGCCACGGCCTCGGTCGCCTCCTCGACCACGAGGGTGACGTCGAGGGCCTCGGTACCACCCTCGCCGACCGCCTCCATCCGTGCCAGCGTGAGCAGCGACTCGGTCAGCCGGCTGATCCGCTCGGCGTCCTCGGTGAGCCGCACGAGGAAGTGCTCGCGGGCCTCGGGGTCGTCCTTGGCGCCGGCGCGCAGGACCTCGATCGCGCCCGAGATCCCGGCGATCGGGTTGCGCAGCTCGTGCGCCGCGTTGGAGACGAACTCGCGCTCGGCGACCTCGCGGCGAAGCTCCTCGGTGCGGTCGCGGACCACCGCCAGCACCGCGCCCTCCGCCGGCAGCTCGCGCGCGTTGAGCGAGTAGACCCGGTCGCCGACGCGGAGCGCGTCGTTCTCGGCCACCGCCCGCCGGGCCGCCCGCCGCAGCCACGGGACCAGCGGCGCGATCGCCTTGCCGTCGGCGCGGATCAGCTCGCGGGCGGCGGCGTTCGAGAACCTCACCTCGCCGTCGGGCTGGACAACCATGACCGCGTCCGAGAGCGCTTCGAAGATCGCCGAGAGCCGGTCACGCTCCTCGCGCAGGGCGCTGAACGTCTGGCGCAGGGCTCCGCGCATCGTCTCCAGCGCCCGGCCGAGGTCGGTGATCTCGTCGCGGCCGCCGGCGCCCTCGAGCGGCTCGTCGAGCTCGCCCTCGCTGATCCGGGCGGCGCTCTCGGCGAGCCGCTTGACCCGCGAGGTGATCGCGCTCGCGATCAAGAACGAGACCAGGACCGCGACCGCGACCGCCGCCGCCAGCGCCGCCAGCCGGTCGCCGCGAAGCGACTCGATCGCCTCCTGGACCTCGGGGGCGCGCACCGAGCGGCCGAGGATCGCCCCTTCGATCGCCGCGTTGCGGAAGATCGGCACCGCGACCACGGTTACCCCGCCCGGGAGCTTGTCGATGTAGCGGCTGCCCATCAACGCCGCCTGCACGGCGCGCCGCGCGCCGGGGATCTCGAGCAGCTCGACCCCCTGGGAGATGTTGGCGGTGGTCAGCCCGCCCTCGGAGTCGAAGACCCAGGCCGAATAACCCTGCTCGGCGACGCCGGCGATCGTCGCCGCGGCGGCCCGCGGCGGGCGATTGCCGATCTCGTCGGCCAGCCCCACCGTGCGGCCGACCGCGAGCTCGGAGAGGTCCTCGTCGGCGGCCTGCTGGCCGGTGTCGGAGACCAGCAGGTAGGCGAGCCCCGCCGTGATCAGGGCGACCGCGGCGAAGGCGACCGCGAGGTAGAGCCGGACCCCGAAGGGCCTTCGGCGCACGGAGCGAAACGCGGTCGAGCTAGGCAGCGGGGCCACGGGTGGCTGGGATTATCCAGCCCCCACGACCCGGAACCGAAACGCCTCGGTCTCCCCGGGCCGCCCGCTCGCGCTCAGGGCGCGGTAGCGGAACGTGTGGCGTCCGCGCCCGACGCGGAGCGTCTTCCGCGCCTTGCACGGCTTCAGCCTCCGCGAGTCCACCCTGCACTCGAACACGGCTCCGGGGCTCTTCGAGGTGAGCTTGAAGGTGGCCCGCTCCCGTCGCGCGTCGCTGCGCAGGCGCTTGCGCGGATGCTTGGCGAGCTTCGCCACCGGGTCGGCGGAGGCGGCCACCGACGCCGCGATGAAGTCCATGATCGCCTGGGTTTCGCCCGCCGTGTCGCCAGGCCCGCCGACCATCTCGTTGATCTGCTCGTGGGTGTACGGGGTCGCGATCACCCCGGCCGGGTCCTGCCCCAGCGCGCCCGCCATCGCCTGGTTGTCTGCCAGCCGCCGCGGGTTGTCCTGGGTGACGAGCAAGAAGCGCGGATCCCCCGCGTCCGCCCACGTCTGCGGCGAGGCCGCCGCCCAGGAACCGGTGACGGCGTTCTCGTCCGGGGTGCCGAAGGCGTTGTAGTAGGTCGCCCTGCCGGGCGCCGGCAACTCGTCGATCCGGTCCTCGACCACGTAGGCGTCGCTGTCGAGCGGCACGGTGCCGATGATCTGCCACGGCTCGACCCCGAAGGCGCCCGCGTAGCTCGGGTCGGTCGAGACGAGCGCGATCAGGTGCGCACCCGCCGAGTGGCCGACCAGCGCCAGCCGCGTGGGATCCCCGCCGTACTCGTCGATGTGCTCGGACAGCCACCCGAGCGCCTCGCCGACGTCGTGCGGGTGGTCCGGGAACCGGATCCGCGCCGGATCGAGGATCGTCGGGTCCGCGGGAGAGAGCCGGTAGTTGAGGCTGACGAAGACGTAGCCCGCGCCGGTGAACAGGTTCACCTTGCGGG
>DASPGZ010000109.1:0-2359 GCA_035620355.1 Solirubrobacterales bacterium
AGCCAGAGGAAGAACGGCCCGGGCTCGACCGCCTGGGCGCCGATGTAGGGCAGCGCGTAGTCGCGGGTGAGCACGTCGGTCTGGTAGTCGGCGGTCTCGTTGCCGTAGTGGCGCGGCGTGCCGTCCGCCTCGAAGACGTCGAAGTCGTAGAACGAGGAGAGGCCGTCGCCGCCCTCGCCGACCAGCCCCGACCAGCTGTCCCAGCCGGGCGGCGGCTTGCGGGGGGTCCGCAACCCGTTCAGCCACTTGCCGGCGAAGGCGGTGTCGTAGCCGTCGGCCTGGAGCCAGGCGGCGAGGTTCCGATCCTTGTCGATCAGCGACTGGTAGCCACCGCCGCTGAGCCGGTTGTTGCCGAGCGTGCCGTGGTTGTGGGCGTACTGGCCGGTGAGCAGGGTGGCTCGCGCGGGGCAGCAGAGCGGGAAGGTGGCGAACGCGTTCTCGAACACGACGCCGCGGGTGCCGAGCTCGAGGCCGACGGTCGGCAGCGCCTTGATCATCCCGGGCCCCTGGTCGTCGCTCATGACGACGACGATGTTCGGCCCCGGCGCGTCACCGGCCGCCGCCGGCGCCTGATCGGGCGCCGGGCCGAGCGCGAGCGCTGCCGCGGCGAGCCCCGAAATCAGCGCGGCGGCGAGCGCCGACCTGCGCCGGTGTACGACCCCTGCCATCGGCCGGAACGCTACCGAGCCGCCGCCGCCGAGCGACTCAGCGCTCGACCAGGAAGCGGTCCTTCGCCGGCGTCCGGTCGACGTTGCCCGCCGGGTCGACCGCCCGCACCCGCAGGCGGTGGCCGCCCCCGTCGAGGCGGCGGAAGACCGGCTTGCGGCCACACCGCTTCCAGCGCTTGCGGTCGAGGCGGCACTCGAACCTGCTCTTGGGCTCGTTCGACGCGAACCGGTAGCGGGCGCGTGGGGTCTCGAGCCGCCCGTCGGGGCGCTTCGCGATCCTCGTCCGCGGCGCCTCGGTGTCGGGGACGAAGCCGCGGGCGCCGACGGTCAGGGGCGCGTCGATCTCGGCCGTGATCCGGTCGGCCCGCTCGGCCGTCATCCCCGGCCCGGAGACGACGTCGGTGGTGGTCGAGCGCAGGTCGTCGGTGCCGCCGATCGAGGGATCGGTGTTCGGCATCCCCGTGGTCGAGCGCAGCCCGGCCTGGCCGTACGCCTGCAGATCGCCCCAGCACTGCAGGTTCGGCTCCGGGGTCGAGTCGTCGAGGTACCAGGTGCTCGCCCCGGCCATCAGCGCGTCGGCGAAGCTCGATCGGGTCCGGTCGGTGGACAGCAGCGAGCCCTGGGCGCCGGTCCACAGGTGCCAGGCGGCGACCGCGGGGCTGATCGCGTCCGGGTTGCCGTCGACGGCCACCCCGCCGCGATTGGCCGAGTTGAGATAGGTCATCCCGATCCCGCCGGCGGCGAGGTCGTGATAGGTGAGCGGGCCCGGGACCGCGTGCACGCGGAGGTCGGTGACGATCGTGTAGCGGTCGCGGTAGAAGGCGTGGGGTGCGCTCGGTCAGCGGCCCGCTGTTGGCGCCGACGTAGGAGCGGATCGCGCGCACCGGGCCGTTGAGGTTGGCGACGAACGCCCCCTCGCGGCGCGCTTAAGCGACTTCGCGCAGCTTCTGCGCTTCGGCCAGCGACTGAAGCTTCTTCAGCGACTGGTTCTCGATCTGGCGGATGCGCTCGCGGGTGACGTTGAACGTCCGCCCGACCTCGTCCAGGGTCCGCGGGTGCTCGCCGCCGAGCCCGTAGCGGAGCTCGAGCACGCGGCGCTCGCGGTAGGAGAGGTTCTCGAGCGCCTCACGCAGCGCTTCCTTGGTCAGCAGGTCGGCGGCGCGCTCGAACGGCGACTCGGCCTTCTCGTCGGCGATGAACTGGCCGAACTCCGACTCCTCCTCGTCGCCGACCGGCTTCTCCAGCGACACCGGAGCCTGAGCCGAGCGCTTGATCTGATCGACCTCGTCGGGATCGATGCCGGTGACCTCGGCGATCTCGTCCGGGGTCGGCTCGCGGCCGAGCTCGGTGACCAGCTTGCGCTCCGCGCGGCCGATCTTGTTGAGCTTCTCGACCACGTGCACCGGGATCCGGATCGTGCGCGCCTTGTCGGCGAGCGCGCGGGCGATCGCCTGGCGGATCCACCAGGTCGCGTAGGTGGAGAACTTGAAGCCCTTGCGGTAGTCGAACTTCTCGGCGGCGCGGACGAGGCCGAGGGTGCCCTCCTGGATCAGGTCGAGGAAGGGCAGGCCCTGGTTCCGGTAGTTCTTCGCGATCGAGACGACCAGGCGCAGGTTCGACTCGACCATCTTCTGCTTGGCGTCGAGGTCGCCGCGCTCGATCCGCTTCGCGAGCTCGACCTCCTCGGCGGC
>DASPGZ010000110.1:0-6525 GCA_035620355.1 Solirubrobacterales bacterium
TCATCGGTCGCTCGGGTGCAAAGCACGCGTCGCTCCCTGCTTCCTGGCCTCGCTCGGCGCCGACCGCTAGTCGTTAGCGGCGCAGGCTTCGCGGGGTGAGCGCGCGGCGGATCCCGTCGAGCGACTGCTCCGAGATCCGGCGCAGATAGCGCCGGCCGACGGTGCCGAAGAACAGGCGGTAGGCGGGCGAGGTCGGCTCGACCCCGATCTCGACCTCGGCGAAGGTGTTCTCCTGCGCCGGCGTCAGCACCCAGTGCGAGTAGTAGCCGCTGGTCTGACAGCGGAGCTTGATCTCGCGCAGGTCGTCGAGCCTCTCGATCTCGAACACGGTCGTGTCGGCTCCGAACGGCGTCCTCTGGGTCTGCTCGAAGGTCGCGTGCTCGGCCACCTCGGCGAGCCCGGTGACCTCGAGCACCTCGCCGGCCCACTCCGGGTAGCGCGCGGGGTCGCCGACCAGCTCCCAGACCTCGGCGACCGTCGACTCGATCAGCGCCTGCTGGCGAAAGGCGGTCATCGGCGCGCTCCCAACCGCGCGGCTAGCTCGGCGCTGCGGCGGGCGTTGTCGGGCCGGCCGAGCTCGGTCCAGGCCGCTTCGGCCTCGGCCAGCAGGGCGGGGTCGGCGGTCGCGGCGCCGCGCGCCTCGATCCCGGACGCGACCCCGACCGGGTAGCGCAGGCGCTCGGCCAGCCCCGCCGCCTCCTCGGCGGCCTCGACCGCCGCCTCGGTCCGGCCCCAGAGCGCCAGGTTGACGGCCCGGGCCGCGGTCGCCTCGATCGACTGGGCGACGAGGCCGGCGCGCTCGCAGAGGTCGAGCGCTCGCAGCAGGGCGGCGTCGGCTGCGGCGTGGTCGCCGCGGTCGCGCTGCGCGGATGCGAGCCCGTGCAGCGACTCGAAGGCGATCTCCGAGCGCCCTACCTGGGTCGCCGACTCGACCGCGCGTTCGAGGATCTCGACCGCCGCGTCGAGCTCGCCCTGGTGGGCGAGCAGCACGCCGCGGATCGAGTACGGGAAGCAGAACTTGCCGATCAGGCCCTGGCGCTCGGCGAGCGTCTGCGAGGAGTCGGTCTCGCGCTCACAGGACTCCCAGTCGCCGCGGTAGGCCGCCACCTGGGCGAGTGCGGCGTGCAGCTCGACTTGGGCCGGCAGGTCGCCCGTGCGCAAGGCGATCGCGAGCGCGTCGCCGTAAGCGCCGGCGGCGCCGTCGTAGTCGGCCTCGGAGATCTCGAGGTGGTAGCCGAGCGCGAGCAGGGCCCGGACCGCCTCCGCGGGATCGCTCTCGCGGGCGAGCTCGACCGAGCGCTCGAGGTTCTCGCGGGCGCGCTCGGAGTCCCCGATGCGCCCGAACACCCGGCCGAAGATCCCGTGGGCGCGACTGGCGGCGGCTGCCTCGCCGAGCCGCTCGGCCAGCCGCAGCGCCTTCTCCGAGGCGTAGATCGCGAGCATGTTGTCGCCGGTGTGCATGTAGAGCGAGGCCGCCTCCTCGTAGAGGCGGACCAGCTCGCGGCACGGCGGGCCGTCCTTGAGCAGGTCGATGCCGCGCTGGTAGTGCTCGATCGAGCCCTCGCGGTCGCCCTTCTGCCAGAGGCCGGCGCCGACCTTGCGGTGCAGGTCGCCGACCCGGGCCAGGTCCTCCTGCCCGCGGTGGTACTCCATCGCCCGGGTCCAGGCCGAGACCGCGCGGTCGACCCGCCCCAGCCGCAGGGCGACGTCGCCGAGCTTCTCGGCCACCCGCGCCGTCGCCTCATCGTCGAGCGCGTGCTCGAGCGAGAGCGCGGTCTCGTAATGGCCCTGGGCCTCGGAGTTGGAGTAGATCGAGGCCGAGCCGTCGCCGGCCGCCTCGAGCGCCGCGAGCGCCCGGATCTCGATCGCCTCGAGCTCGCCCGGCTCGAGATCGGCCGCGGCGCCCAGCGACGCCGCGCGCGAGTAGTGCTCGGCGACCATCGCCACGACCCCCTCCGAGCGGTCGGCGGCGCGGGCGCCGATGAACTCGCCGACCTCGGCGTGGCGACGGGCGCGGACCGCCTTCGGCAGGGTCGAGTAGGCGACGTCGCGGATCAGCACGTGCTTGAACGCGTACTCGCGCTCGCCGGTGAGCCGGCTTCCGGCGGTCGGGACGACCAGCCCCCGCTCGCGCAGCGACTCGAGCGTCGCGACCAGGTCGATCCCCTGCTCGCCCGCGTCGCCAACCGACCCCTCCCAGAAGGTCTGGCCGACCACCGAGGCCGCCTGGACGACGCGGCGCTCGATCCGGGGCAGCGCGTCGAGGCGCGCGGCGAGCACCGAGTGCACCGTCTCGGGCAGCGCGACCTCGGCCGCGGAGCCCTCCTCGGCGATCCGGTTGACGATCTCCTCGGCGAACAGCGGATTGCCGCCGGAGCGCTCGGCGACCTGGAGCGCGAGGTCGCCGTCACCGGCCTCGGACCCGAGCAGCGCGCCGACCAGCGCCCGCGCCTGCTCCGGCGCGAGCGGGTCGAGCACGATCCGGGTCGACTCGGGCAGCTCGCGACCCCAGCCGGGGCGGCGGTCGAGGAGCTCGTCGCGGGCCATGCAGAGGATCAGCACCGGGCCGCGCGCCCAGCGTGCCAGGTGCTCGATCAGGTCGAGCATGCCCTCGTCGGCCCAGTGGATGTCCTCGACGCAGAAGAGCAGCGGCTGGCGGGCGCTGGCGGCCTCGATCAGCGTGCCGACGGCCGAGAACAGGCGCTCGCGCATCTGCTGGGCGTCGTCGGCCTCGCCACCGGGCTGCCCGTTGCCGCCCGGAGGCTCGATCCCAAGCGGCCGCCCGAGCGCCGTGGCGAGCCGCTCGGCGGGCTCGGAGGACGAGCTCCCCGAGCTCAGCGCCTCGACCCCGCGGCAGAGCTTGCGCCAGGCGGTCCCGGCATCGTCGGTGTCGAGGATCTCGAAGGTGCCCCGGACGATCTCGGCCAGGGCCCAATAGGCGAGGCCGGCGCCGTAGGCGGGGCAGCTGCCGAGCCTGACCGCCGGCTGCGGATCGAGCCCGCCGACGTTGACGGTGAGCTCGCGCAGCAGCCGCGACTTGCCGACCCCGGCCTGCCCGATCACGGTCACCAGGTGCGGGCGGCGCTCGTCGATCACCCGCTCGACCAGGGTCAGCAACAGCTCCGACTCGTCCTCGCGGCCGACCAGCTCGACCGAGTCGTCGCCGTCGCGGGTGGTGCGGCCGCGGACCACCGCGCGGACCGCCTCCCAGGCGGGGACCGGCTCGGCCTTTCCCTTGAGCTCGAGCTCGCCGAGGTCGACGTACTCGATCGCCGCCCGGGTGAGCCGGTGGGTGACCTCGCCGACGATCACCGTGCCGGGCTCGGCGGCGCCCTGGAGCCGGGCGGCGACGTTGACCGGGTCGCCGATCACCGTGTAGCCGTCGCCGACCCTCCCGGCGAGCACCTCGCCCGAGTTGACCCCGACCCGCAAAAGGAAGCTGGCGCCGACGTCGGCGATCACCCGCTCGTTGATCTCGTCCATCGCCGCCTGCATAGCGAGCGCCGCGCGGACCGCGCGCTCGGGGTCGTCCTCGTGCGCGAGCGGGGCGCCGAAGACCCCCATGACGTTGTCGCCGATGTACTTGTCGATCGTGCCGCCGTAGCGCTCGATCTCGGCTCCGAGCCGGCGCAGGGCGCGGTCGACCAACGACTTGATCCGCTCCGGGTCGAGCCGCTCGGAAACCGCCGTGTAGCCGGAGAGGTCGGCGAACAGGATCGTCGCCGTGCGCCGCTCCTCGGGCCGCTCCTCGAGCGTCGCCCCGCAGCTCATGCAGAAGCGTGCCTGGGACGGATTCTCGGTGCCACAGGAGGCGCAGACCATGAGCGGGAGCATAGGCCGGGCGGGGGGGACGCCCAAAGCCTCAGTCGATAGGGATCTCCTCCACCCTGGGGCCGCGCTCGGACTCGTACTCGTCGAGGCGCTCGAGGTAGTGGTCGATCATCGTCCGCATCGTGATCAGCGCCTCGCGCTGAACCGTCTGCCATTGACCGCGCAGCTCCGGGCTCGAGGTCGCGCGCAGGACCTCCGCGCCGCGGCAGATCGGGCAGAGCTCGATGCACTGGTGGGGCTGTTCGGGCGTGGCCATCGTCGCTCTCCTAGCTCCTGAAGCTCACCTCGAGCGCGCCGTCGCGGAGCTTGGCGCCGGTCGGGCGGCGGCGGGCGAGCGCGGCGGGGAGGATGATAGTCCGCTTCCGGGGCCCGACCGAGACGATCAGCTCGGCGCCGACCTTCTTCAGCCCGATCTCGCCCCGCTCGCCGAACGGCAGCCCGATCCGCAGGACCGCGGTCCCGTTGACCGAGGTGATCTCCTGGGCGAGCTCGGTGTGCATGACCGCCGCCGGGTCGAGGCCGGGCTCGAACAGCTCGGCGCCGAGGCGGTCGAGCATCCGGGTCCCGATCACCTCCTCCTCGAAGAAGCGGGAGGTGAGCACCGGGACCGGAGCGAAGCCCGCCCGGACGGACTCGAGCTGCTCGCGCTGGCGCTCGCGCCACTCGCCGAAGTAGCCGCCGCCGACCTCGTCCGGGAAGACCCGGTTGACGATCACCGCATCGGTCAGGTAGCCGTAGAGGTTGAGGTAGGTGAAGGTGCGCTGCGCCTCGCGCACGACCATCCGGTCGGGGTTCATCACCAGCCGGATCGAGGCGTGCTCGCGGTCGCGGAGGATCTCGTTCATCGCGATCATCTGGCGCACCAGCCCCTGGACCTCGGCGAGCACGTCGGCGCCCGGCACCTCGACGTCGATCATCCGCGCGATCGGCCGCGCGGCGCTGACCAGGCGGCGCTCCCACGGGAACACCTTCTCCAGCCACCAGTGGGCGATGTCGGGGAAGCCGAGCAGCCGCAGCGTCTCGCCGGTCGGGGCGCAGTCGACGATCACCGCGTCGAACTCGCCGGAGCCGTGGTGGCGCTTGATCTGCAGCAGGCTGAAGAGCTCGTCCATGCCCGGCGGGACGGTCAGCTCCTCGGCGGTGATGTCCATCACCCCGCGGCTGGCGAGCACCGCGCCGAGCCAGCGCTGGACCGCGCCCCAGTTCGCCTCCATCTCCCGCTCCGCCTGTACCTCCTGGCCCCAGAGCCGCTCGCAGACCGGGGTCGGGTCGGGCCCGAGCGGGGCCTCGAGCGAGTCGGAGAGGCTGTGCGCCGGATCGGTGGAGACGATCACCGTGCGCAGCCCGGCGGCGGCGCACCGGCGGGCGGTCGCCGCGGCGACGCTGGTCTTGCCGACGCCGCCCTTTCCGGTATAGAGGATGGTCCGCGGGGGGGTCCGCGGCGTGTCAGGCGTCATCCGAAGCGCCATCAGGGTACTTCGCTACGCTGGCGCGCGCCTTGCACACCAACTCAGGAGTAACTCACTTGACCCGAACCCGAAACCGCCTGGCCGTCTGCGCCCTTGCGCTCGCAATCCCCGCATTCGTCGCGGGCTGCGGCGGCGACGACAGCTCCGACGAGGATCCGGCGACGGTCCTCGACGAGACCTTCAACAACGACACCGCGGTGACCAGCGGCGATCTCTCACTGACCGCATCCGTTAGCGCCGACGGCGATCAAGGGGGCAATTTCGAGTTCAGCCTGGGGGGCCCGTTCCAGGGCAACTCCGAGGACTCGGCCGAGATCCCGCAGCTGGACTGGGAGGTGAGCGCGACCGGCGAGGGCGCCGGGCAGTCGATCGACTTCTCGGGCGGCCTGGTGGTCACCGAGGACAACGCCTACGTCGAGTACAACGGCAACGCCTATGAGGTCGGGACCGAGCAGTTCTCGCAGCTGCGCGACCAGCTCGAGTCCCAGGCCGGCTCCGCGGGCGCCACCGACTCCGGGGGCACGTTCGAGGAGCAGTGCGCGTCGGCGATCGAGCAGGCCGGCGGCGACGCCTCAGCCTGCGCCGAGTTCGATCCCGCCAGCTGGATCACCAACGAGAGCAACGAGGGGACCGAGGACGTCGGCGGCACCGACACCGTGCACATCGCCGCCGACGCCGACGTCGAGGCGATGCTCAGCGACATCGGCACGCTCGCCTCGTCGGTGCCCGGCGCCGACTCGCAGGGCTTCGACCCGACGCAGCTGAGCGCGATCTCGTCAGCGGTCACCGATGCCTCGATCAACGTCTACTCGGGCGCCGACGACCATGTCCTGCGCAAGCTCGACGCGAACCTGACCATCGACCCGTCGGCGGTCGCGCCGGAGGGCACGGCGATCCCGATCGAGAACATCCAGGTCTCGTTCGGGCTCGAGATCGGCGGCCTCAACGAGGAGCAGACGATCGAGGCGCCGTCCGACGCGCAGCCGATCGACCAGCTGTTCGGCGACCTCGGTCTCGACTCGAGCGCGCTCGGCGGGCTCGACGGCGCCCTGCCCGGCGGCACCGGCACCGGCAGCGGCGACGCCGACGCCTTCCAGCAGTGCATGCAGCAGGCGACCAGCGCCGAGGAGATCAACGCCTGCGCCGCCGAGCTCCAGGGCTAGGCGACCAGCGCAACCGGACTCGGACGGGCCCCGGCGGCGAACGCCGGGGCCCGGCTTGCGGT
>DASPGZ010000111.1:0-11669 GCA_035620355.1 Solirubrobacterales bacterium
GCCGAGACCGGGAACATCTTCTGCCAGCAGGTCTCCTACGAGCCGCTCCTGGCGCTGGCGCCGGTTACAGGCTCGAGCAGCGGCGGCGACGAGACCAGCGGCGTGCCGGGCGGGCTGGCCGCGATCGGAGCGGTGTTCGTCGCGATCGCGGCCTTCTTCGTCGGCCGCGCGTACGGGCGCCGGGACGTCGAGCCGCTGGAGCTGGAAGCGTGAGGCTGTGAGGCGGAGTCCGATAGGACGAAGCCGACCCGCGCCGCTGTTGAGGCGCCTGGTGTCGCCTTGAACGCCCGCTGGCTCGCGGGCAAGCTCGGGGCGGCGCTGCTGACGCTCGTCTTCGTCCTGATCTTCAACTTCTTCCTCTTCCGCGGGATCGGCGACCCGACCGCGGAGCTCGCGCGGCTGCCGCAGTCGACGCCGGAGGAGGTCGAGAAGCTGCGGGCCTCCTACGGGCTCGACAAGCCGCTGCTCGGCCAGTTCACCGACTACGCGGGCGACACGCTCACCTTCGACCTCGGGATCAGCCAGGACACCCGCGAGCCGGTCTGGGACGAGATCAAGGAGGCGATCCCCTGGACCCTGTTGCTGGTCGGCACCGGGACGTTGCTGGCGACCGTGATCGGCGCCTGGCTGGGGGTGGTCGCCGCCACCAAGCGCGGCAAGCGGACCGACGAGGGCTTACTCAGCTTCAGCCTGTTCACGTACTCGGCTCCCGAGTATTGGATCGGGATCCTGCTGATCCTGGTGTTCGCCGTGGCGATCCCGATATTCCCGGCGGGCCAGCAGGTGACCCCGGGGGAGGACTTCTCGACCTGGCTCGCCGAGGCGGCCGACGTCCTCAACCACCTGGTGCTGCCGGCGGCGGCGATGACCCTGATGCTGCTCGGTCAGTACTTCCTGATCATGCGCTCGTCGATGGTCGACGTGCTGACCGAGGATTTCGTCACGGTCAAGCGGGCCACCGGGCTGCCCTGGCACCGGGTGGTAAGCCATCACGCCGTCCCCAACGCGCTGCTGCCGCTGGTCACCCTGGCGGCGATCCAATTCGGGGCGATCGCCGGCGGCGCGATCACGATCGAGACCCTGTTCAGCTGGCCCGGCCTCGGCGACCTCACCTACCAGGCGATCATCGACAAGAACTTCCCGGTGCTGCAGGGGACCTTCCTGGTCTTCTCGATCGCGGTGATCTTCGCCAACCTGCTCGCCGACTGCCTCTACTTCGCCATCGACCCGCGGGTGAAGGCGACCTAGGGTGACGGCCGCACGCGCGAAGGAGCTGCTGCTCGGGTCCTGGCAGGGCCGCTTCGGGCTCGCGGTGCTGGCCTTCTTCATCCTGATGGCGATCTTCGGCGACGCGATCGCCCCCTACAACCCCGAGGCCTCCAGCCTCGACGTGCTCGCGCCGCCGAGCTCCGAGCACCTGCTCGGAACGACCGAGAGCGGCGCCGACGTCCTCTCGCAGCTGCTCGCCGGCGCCCGGATCTCGATCGTGGTCGGGTTCGCCGCGGCGATCATCTCGGCGGTGATCGGCGCCACCGTCGGCCTCTTGAGCGGTTACTTCGGCGGCTGGACCGACCGGATCCTCGACGGGCTCGACAACTGGTTCCTGGTGATTCCGACGCTGCCGCTGATGATCGTGCTCTCGAGCCTGCTCAGCCCCTCGCTCGGGGTGCTGATCCTGGTCATCGGGATCACCTCCTGGGCCGGGACCGGGCGGATCGTCCGCTCCCAGGTGCTGACCCTGCGCGAGCGCGCCTTCGTCGAGCGGGCGCGGGCGCTAGGTGCCGGGCACGGCTACATCATCCGCACCCATATCCTCCCGAACGCGCTGCCGCTGATCTTCGCCAACACGGTCCTGATCGTCGCCGTTGCGATCCTCTCGGAGTCGGCGCTCGCCTTCCTCGGCCTCGGCGATCCGACCCAGATCTCCTGGGGGACGATGCTCGAGAACGCGTTCACGTCCGACGCCCCGAGCGCCGAGGCGTGGTGGTATGTGGTCCCGCCGGGGCTCTGCATCACACTCCTGGTGCTCGCCGTGGCGCTGCTCGGCTACCGCTTCGAGGAGTACGTCAACCCGCGGCTGCAGGAGCGCAGCGGATGAACGCCGGGTCACAGCCCTTGCTCGAGGTCAGCGACCTGCGGGTGACCACTGGCGATCACGCGATCGTCGACGGGGTCGACCTGAGCCTCGCGCCTGGCGAGGCGCTCGGCCTCGCCGGCGAGTCGGGGTGCGGGAAGACGACCACGGCGCTGTCGCTGATGAAGCTGCTCCCCGACGGGCTCGAGCAGAGCGGCTCGATGATCCTGCACCCGCCCGGCGTCCCGGAGCCGATCAACCTCGACCGGCGCACCGAGACCGGGATGCGCTACGTGCGCTGGCGCCACATCTCGCTCGTCTTCCAGGGGGCGATGAACTCACTCGACCCGGTGCGCAAGATCAACTCGCAGTTCGCCGAGGCGATCCGGCTGCACGCGCCGCGCGGCTCCGTCGACGTCGGGGAGAAGACCGGTGAGCTGCTCGCCACGGTCGGGCTCCCGGCCGCGATCGGCGGCCGCTATGCCCACCAGCTCTCCGGGGGCCAGCGCCAGCGCGTGATGATCGCCCTGGCGCTCGCCTGCGGCCCGTCGCTGGTGATCGCCGACGAGCCGACGACGGCGCTCGACGTGGTCATGCAGGCTCAGGTGCTCCAGCTGCTCGAGCGCCTGCGCGAGCAGCTCGGGCTGGCGCTGATCCTGATCACCCACGACCTCGGGGTGCTGGCCGAGACGTGCGATCGGATCGCAATCATGTACGCGGGCCGGATCGTCGAGACCGGCACAGTCGAATCGGTCTTCGTCGACCCCCAGCATCCGTACACGAAGCGCCTGCTGGCGACGCTGCCGGTGATCGGTGGCGCCCGCGAGCTCGCCGCCCCGATCCCCGGGGGGCCGCCCGATCCGACTGCGATGCCCGAGGGCTGCCGGTTCGCGCCCCGTTGCCCCTACGCGGCGCCGGAGTGCGCCGCCGACCCGGCGCTCCGCGAGGTCAAGCCGGCGCACTCGGCCGCCTGTCACTTCGCTCCCTGGAGCAGCTGGCCGGCGGTCGCCGATCCGGCGCCCGCGGCCACCGCCGAGGCGGTCCCCGAATGAGCTCGGCCTCACAGCCTCTGGTCGAGCTGCGCGACCTCGCGGTCGAGTTCCGCGGGCGCGGGTTCGTCGCCCGCGCCGTCGACGGGGTCTCGCTCGAGTGGCGCAAGGGCGAGGTCCTCGGGATCGTCGGCGAATCGGGATGCGGGAAGTCGAGCCTCGCGCGCGGGGTCCTGCACCTGGTCGAGCCGGCCGAGGGCGAGATCGTGCTCGACGGCGAGTCGCTCGACGACAAGCGCGCCCTCGACGCGATGCGCCGCCGGCTGCAGATGATCTTCCAGGACCCCTACCAGACGCTCAACCCGCGCCAGCGGGTGCGGACGATCGTCACCGAGCCGCTCCGCGTGCAGGGCGTCGACTCCGCCACGCACGAGGCGTTGGTCGAGCGCGCGCTCACCGACGTCGGGCTCGAGCCGGCGCGGTTCGCCGACCGCTATCCGCACCAGCTCTCCGGAGGCCAGCGCCAGCGCGTTGCGATCGCCGCGGCCCTGGTGCTCGAGCCCGACGGCCTGATCTGCGACGAGCCGGTCTCGATGCTCGACGCCTCGGTCCAGGCGCAGATCGTCAACGTCCTGCTCGAGATCAAGAAGCGGCGCGAGTTGGCGCTGCTGTTCATCACCCACGACCTCAGCCTCGCTTGGTCGCTGTGCGACCGGATCGCGGTCATGTACCTGGGGCGAGTGGTCGAGCAGGGACTGGCCGCCGACGTGATCGAGCGCCCGCAGCACCCGTACACGCGGGCGCTCGTCGACGCGGTCCCGGTGGCGACCCCGGGCGGCGGCGGGCGGCGCGAGCCGCTCTCCGGGGAGCTCCCCGACGCGGCGATCCCGCCCAGCGGCTGCCACTTCCACCCGCGCTGCCCGCGGCGCTTCGAGCCCTGCGACAAGGTCGATCCGCAGCTGCTGCCGGCCGGCCCGCGCGACCAGCTCGCGGCCTGCCTGCTGCACGATCCCGAGCATGCGGGCGCCGCCACCGCCCCGGCTCTCCCGGTCTCCGACGGCAGTGGCTGAGCGCTGGCGCGAGATCGCCGGCCCGGTCGGGCTGGGCGAGCCGGGGCCGCGGAACTCGATCACCGACGTCCCGCGGGTCCTCGTGGGCCACTCGCAGTCCGAGAGCGGCGAGCCGACGGGCGTCACCGTGGTCGCGCCGCCGACGCTGCCGACGCCGGCGGCGACCGCGGTCGTCAACGGGATGGGCGAGCTGACCGGGAAGATCGAGATCGACGAGCGGGGGACGATGGACACCCCGGCCTACCTGTGCGGCTCGCACGCGGTGGGAACCGTCCACCACGCCGCGGTGCTCGCGTCCGGGCGCGGCCCCGACGAGATCGTCCTGCCGGTGGTGGGCGAGTGCGACGACTCGTGGCGAGCGGACTCGCGCAAGGTCACGACCGGCGACGTCGAGCGGGCGCTGACGAGCCTCGGGACCGAGGTCGCCGAGGGCACGGTCGGAGCCGGCTCGGGGATGATGTGCTTCGACTACCCCGGAGGCATCGGAACGTCCTCGAGGGTGGTCGGCGATCACGTCGTCGGGGTGCTGCTGCTGTGCAACTTCGGCGATCGCGAGCACCTCGACCTGTTCGGCAACCGGCTCGAGCCCCCGCAGCGCCCGGCGTCTCCGGCCGGATCGTGCATCTCGGTCTGCGCCACCGACGCGCCGATGTCGCCGGTGCAGCTGCGGCGGCTGGCGTTGCGGGCGCTGCTCGGGCTGGTCCGGGTCGGGTCCTACGCGGCGGAGGGCTCGGGCGAGATCGGGCTCGCCTTCTCCACCGGGCAGCGGCCGGCGCTCTCCAACGACGAACTCGATCCCTACTTCATCGGCGCCTGGGAGGCGGCCCAGGAGGCGGTCTACAACTGCCTTGTCGCCGCGCGGCCCGGGGAGATGCGCGACGGCTCGATCCAGGACGAGTTCCCGATCGAGCGCGTGCGCGAGCTCGCGAGCCGGCGGTGAGCGGGACGGCGGAGCTGCGCGACGAGGTCGTCGAGCTGGCGCGACAGCTGATCCGCCTCGACACCTCCAACCCGCCCGGCAACGAGACCCCGGCTGCCGAGCTGCTCGCCGCCCACCTGCGCGCTGCAGGGGTCGAGCAGCTCGAGCTCGCCGGCCCGGACCCGGAGCGGCTCAACCTGGTCGCCCGGATCCCGGGCGCGGGGGAGGGGCCCTCGCTGATGCTGCTCGCGCACACCGACGTGGTCCCGGCGCCGCCCGAGGGCTGGTCCGTGGGCCCGTTCGAGGGAGCGCTGGTCGACGGCCGGCTGGTCGGCCGCGGCGCGGTCGACATGAAGAACGAGCTCGCGGCGCGGACGGTCGCCTTCGCCGCGCTGGCGCGCTCGGGGACGACCCCGCCCGGCGACGTCGTCCTGGTCGCCGAATCCGACGAGGAGCGAAACGCCTCCGACGTCGGCATGTCCTGGCTGGTGCGCGAACGCCCCGACCTGCGCTGCGACCTGGCGCTCAACGAGGGTGGCGGGGTCCTGCTCGAGCTCGCCGGGGGCGAGCGGGTGGCGCCGGTCTCGATCGGCGAGAAGGTGGTCACCGCGGTCCGCATCCGGATGCTCGGCAGCGGCGGCCACGCCTCGATCCCGAACGGCTCCGACAACCCGCTCGGGCACGCGGCGACGGCGATCGATCGGCTGCTCGCGCGCCGCCCCGAGCTGCGCATGGAGCCGGGGCTGGCGGCGGCGCTCGCCGACCTCGGCGCCCCCGCCGGCGCCGCCGGGGCGCGGGTGGCCTGGGCGGCGGCCGAGAACCCGACCCTCGGCCGGCTGGTGAGCGCCGCCTCGCAGATGACGATCGTCCCGACCGGGGCGCTCGCCTCCGAGCCCCCGAACGTGATCCCCGGGTTCGCGGACGTCGTCTGCGACTGCCGGGCGCTGCCCGGCGAGGGCGAGGCCGAGATCACAGCCGAGATCGACGCCGCGCTCGCCGGCCTCCGCTACGAGGTCGAGTTCCTCGAGCCGCCGGCCGGCGGAACCCGCTCGCCGCTCGACTCGCCCCTGTACCGGACGATCGAGCGCTACCTCTCCGAGCGCGCCCCCGGCGCGCGGGCGCTGCCGATCATCGACGCCGGGTTCACCGACTCGCACTTCGTCCGCCAGGCCTGGGCGACCGACGCTTACGGCTTCGCGCCGCTGCTCCACGGCGACCCAGGCTCCTATCTCGACGCCGCCCACGCCGCCGACGAGTCGATCGCGGTCGACGACCTGGTCGAGATGGCGGAGTTCCACCTGTTCGCCCTGCGCGAGCTGTGGCGTTGACCGACGGGTACCCCTCCGGGGTATCAGCTACGATGGTCGGCGATGGCCGAAGACATCCCCGGATACCTCGACGACAAGGAAGACCTGCTCAAGCGGCTGCGCCGGATCTCAGGCCAGGTGGGCGGGATCGAGCGGATGGTCGACGAGGAGCGCTACTGCATCGACATCCTGACCCAGGTCTCCGCGGTCCAGGCGGCGCTCGACCGGGTGGCGCTCGGGGTGCTCACCGATCACGCCCGCCACTGCGTCGTCGACGCTGCGGAGGGCGAGCGGACCGAGCGCACCGACGAGATGATGGCGGCGGTCGGCCGCCTGCTTCGCAGCCGCTAGGCCCGCGTGGCGGTCTGCCCGCGTCGCTAGCGTAAGGGCCCGCATGGGGAGGATGCCGAGGTCGCTGCAGGTCGTGTCGGCGCACACTGCTGCGCTCGCGCTCGCCTCGGTCGCCGCCGCCCCGGCGGCCGCCGCCCCCGGCCCGGCCGAGGTCCGCGACGGCCCGGCGCGCTTCCAGGTGATCACCCCGACCCTGATCCGGCTCGAGTACGCGGCCGACGGCGGGTTCGAGGACCGCCCGACCCTGACCGTGCCCGCCCGGGGCCACAAGCCGCCGCCCTACAAGACCTCGGTCAAGGACGGGATCCTGACCATCCGCACCTCCCGGGTGACCCTGCGCTACCGGATCGGCGGCGGCCCCTTCGACGCCTCCAACCTGCGGTTGAAGATCAACGGCTTCGGCGGCACCCGCCCGAGCTTCCCGGCGCCGTCGGCGGCGCCGAGCGCGGCACCGCCGACGGTCCCGCCGCCCGCCCCCGACCCCGATCCGCGTCCGCAGACCGCCGGCAACCTCGGCGGCTGGTACCGCAGCCTCGACAACCAGAGCGGCCCGGTGCAGCTCCACGACGGGCTGATGTCGCGCGACGGCTGGTACATCCTCGACGACACCGAGTCGGCGCTCTCGACCGAGGGCGGGCGCTGGTACGCCGAGCGGCCCGACCATCAGGGGGTCTATCGCGACGGGTACCTGTTCGCCTACGGCTCCGACTACGTCCGTGGGCTCGCCGATTTTCGCACCCTGACCGGGCCCGCGCCGCTGCTCCCGCGCAAGGCCTTCGGCAACTGGTTCTCGCGCTACGAGGGCTACGGCGAGGCGGACTTCCATCGGCTCGTCGCCCGCTTCAGGGCCAACCGGGTGCCGCTCGACGTACTGATCGTCGACACCGACTACAAGTCGCCGCGCGACTGGGACGGGTGGCAGTGGGCGCCGGTCTACTTCGAGAACCCGAGCCGCTTTCTCAACTGGGCGCATTCGGTTGGCCTCGACGTGACCCTGAACGTGCATCCGTCGATCTCGGCCGAGGACCCGAGCTTCGCCTCGGCGAGCGAGATCGCCGGCGGGCTGATCGACGGCGGCGAGCGCTGCACGGTGTTCATCCGCGACGCCGCCGCGCGCTGCTCGGTCTGGGACTGGGCGCAGCGCTCCCACGTCGACTCCTACTTCTCGCTCCACACCCCGTTCGAGGAGGCGGGCGTCGACTCGTGGTGGCTCGACTACTGCTGCGACGAGAGCCGCGCCGACGCCGACGGGCTCACCCCCGACAGCTGGATCAACGCGCTCTACGCGCAGCGGTCGCGCGACCGCGGCCTGCGCTGGCTGCCTCTGAGCCGGATCGGCTCCTCGATGTTCAACCAGACGGGCGCCGCTCCCGGTGTCTGGGCCGAGCACCGAAACGCGATCCACTTCACCGGCGACAGCTTCTCGACCTGGCCGATGCTCGACTTCCAGACCCGGTTCACCGCCGCCGAGGGCGCCGGGATCGGGATGCCCTATGTCTCCCACGACATCGGCGGCTTCAACGGCAACGAGCTGCCCACCGACCTCTACGTGCGCTGGCTCCAGGCCGGGGCGGTTGCGCCGATCCTGCGTTTGCACTCCAACCACGCGCCGCGCCTCCCGTGGGAGTACGGGGGCAGGGCGGAGAAGCTGGGCGAGCTGTTCATGCGCCTGCGCGGCTCGCTCGTCCCCTACATCTACACGCTCGCCCGCCAGGCCTACGACACCGGTTTGCCGCTCGCGCGGGCGATGTACCTCGAGTGGCCGAAGCTCGGCGACGCCTACCGCTACGACCGCCAGTACATGCTCGGCGACCAGCTGCTGGTCGCGCCGGTCGCCCGGCCCGGCGACCCGGCCCGCAAGCGGGTCTGGTTCCCCCCCGGTCGCTGGGTCGACCTGTTCACGGGTGAGGTCCACACCGGGGCCCGGGCCGAGACGCTCAGGGTGCCGCTCGAGCGGATGCCGATCTTCGCCCGCGCCGGGGGGATCGTCCCGCGCGCCGACTACCGGCCCTACGTCGGACGCGGCGCACCCGATCCGCTGATCCTCAACGTCTACGCGGGCGACAACGGCCG
This sequence comes from Solirubrobacterales bacterium, assembly GCA_035620355.1. GTDB lineage: Bacteria > Actinomycetota > Thermoleophilia > Solirubrobacterales > 70-9 > WHSW01. The sequence goes on from DASPGZ010000111.1 coordinate 8,784, forward strand.
CTTCACCCTCTACGAGGACGAGGGGGTGGGCTTCGGCTACCGGGCGAAGCGGTTCGCGCGCACGCCGATGCGCTGGTCCGACCGCTCCTCGACCCTGACGATCGGCAAGGCGCGGGGGCACTACCCGGGCGACCCGGCGAAGCGCCGATACAGCGTCCGGGTGACCGGGATCGACCGCCCGAGCGCGGTCCGGGTCGGTGGCCGCGAGCTGCGCGGCTTCGACTACGACGCCGGCGCCCGGCTGCTGATCCTCAAGACCCCGGCGCTGAGCACCAAGCGGGCCACGGCGGTGAGCTTTACCTTCGGACGCTGATGTCCGAATCGCAGTCGCTGAAGCCGCTCGCGGGCTGGAGCGCGGCGTTTCGCGGACGGTTCGAGACCCGCCACCTCGGACACACCTGGACGGTCGACGCCGACTTTCTCGACCTCGAGCAGCGGCTCGCCCTCTACCGCGACGGCGACCTGGTCGAGCGCAAGCGGTCGCCGGCCAGCTTCGAGCTCGGCCCCGGGGCGTCGATCGAGGCGGCGATCGGCGTCTTCGGCATGCGCCGGATCGAGCTCGTCGCCGGCACCGCGACGACGATGCTGGAGCCGGTCGAGGGAACGCTCGAGGCCTGGCGGCTGGGGCTCGCGCGCGAGCGCCCGGGGCTGAGCACGGTGATCGGCGCCGTCTCCTGGACGGTGCTGGTGATCGCTTTGGTGACCGGGATCGGCGAGCTGCTCGGGCTGGCCGGGTTCGAGATCGGGCCGCTGGGGCTCCCAGCGGCGCTCAACCTGGTGCTCGGGGTCGCCGCGATCGCGGCCGCGATCGAGCGGGCGCTGCGGTTCACGTCGAACCGCTGGCTCGACTGAGGCTAGACCGCGACCCGGTAGTCCGCCGGGTTGATCCGCCGCGTGCGGCGGCGGTACTCGAGCCAGGGCCCGGGCCAGTTGTTCGTGTTCTCGCCCCTGCCGTTCAGGTACCAGCTCGTGCAGCCACCGGTCGCCCAGACGGTGTCGACGCTGCGCTCGGCGATCTCGTGCCGCCACGCCTCCTGGGTCTCGGGCCGCAGATCGAGCCAGCGCCAGTTGCCGTCGCGCAGGCGCGTCGCCGCGTCGACGATGTAGTTGAACTGCGACTCGAGCGTGTACGGGACCGAGCCCGAGCCGTGGTTGGTGTTCGGCCCGTAGAGGACGAACATGTTCGGGAACCCGGAGACCGTCGTCCCGAGGTAGGCCTCGGGGCGCTCGGCCCAGAACGCGTTCAGCTCGCGCCCGTCGAGCCCGTGGACGTCCATCGGGGCGACGAAGTTGTGGGTCTGGAAGCCGGTGCCGTAGATGATCGTGTCGGCTTCGCGTTCGACGCCGTCGGCGGCGAGGATCGAGTCGGTGCCGACCCGCTCGATCCCCGCGGTGACCAACTCGACCTCGTCGCGGCGCAGGGTCGGGTACCAGTCGCTCGTGAACAGAACCCGCTTGCAGCCGATCTCGTAGTCGGGGGTCGCCTTCGCCAGCAGCTCCGGGTCGTCGCCGAGCCGCCGGTGTCGCTCCCAGTCGGCGAGCTTGCGGAGCGGGGCCAGCACCGAGCGGTGTCCGGTGAACCCGTACGTGCCGGTCTCGAAGAACGCGAACAGCCCGAGGCGACTGGCGGCGACGCGGAGGGGGAAGCGGCGAAACAGGCGTCGCTCCCACTCAGGGTAGGAGCGGTCCGTCTTCGGCAGGATCCACGGCGCCGAGCGCTGGTAGATCGTGGTCGACGCGGCGACCTCCGCGATCTCGGGGACGAACTGGATCGCGCTCGCCCCGGTGCCGACGACGGCCAGCCGCCGTCCGGTCAGGTCGAGGTCGTGGTCCCATTCGGCGGAGTGGAACACGGGCCCCTCGAAGTCGCCGATCCCGGGCAGCGACGGGATCGAGGGCCGGGTGAGCTGGCCGCAGGCGGTGACGAGCAGATCGAACTCGGCACGCTCGCCCGAGTCGGTGACCACGGTCCAGCGTCCGCGCTCGGCGTCGAAGCGGGCCTCGGTCACCTCGGTGCCGAGCCGCAGGTGGGGTGTGATGCCGAAGTCGCGGGCGCACTGTTCCAGGTAGGTGAGGATCTCCCGCTGCGGTGCGTAACGGCGCGACCAGTGGTGCCCGGGTGCGAACGAGAACGAGTACAGGTGCGAGGGCACGTCGCAGGCGGCGCCCGGGTAGGTGTTCGCGCGCCAGACCCCGCCGACCGTCTCGCCACGCTCGAACACGGTCAGCTCCTCGAACCCGGCCTGGCGCAGCCTGATCGCCGCGCCGATGCCGCCGAACCCCGCGCCGACGATCCCGGCGGATAGCCCGCGTCGCGCCCCGTTGCCGCTGCTCATGCGAGCGACCCTCCCGCGGCCGAGGTCGCCTCCGGCTCGAACCGGCGCCGACCGGGTCCGCATCGATTCCGCTCGCCGCGAGCCCGGCTCGGGGCGCGTCGGGATCCGAGGCCGCTAATTGCGAGAAACGCCTCCGGCGTGATCTGCGGCGTTCGTTAGGGTTCCCGAACCAATGACGTCGATGCGAGTCCGGGTAGGGGGGTTCGCAATCGCGGCCGGAGCCGCGGTTGCGCTGTGGGCTGCGCCCGCGGCTGTCGCTCAGGAGGCACCGATCTGCCTCAAGGGGGGCGAGAAGCTCTCCAACAACCGCGACAACTGGACCGGCACCGACGGCCGCGACAGCGTCACCGGCCTGCGCGGCAAGGACAAGATGAACGGCAGGGGCGGCAACGACCTCGTCAACGGCGGCCGCGACAACGACGTCGTCCGCGGCGGCGACGGCAACGACACGATCTGCGGCGGCCGCGGCAACGACAAGCTCTACGGCGACGATGGCAACGACACCATCTACGGCGAGGAGGAGAGCGACAAGATCTACCCGGGACCCGGC
>DASPGZ010000112.1:0-2614 GCA_035620355.1 Solirubrobacterales bacterium
GAACAGCCGGATCAGGTCGTCCTCGGCCGAGAGGAAGAACCGCGACTCGCCCGGGTCGCCCTGGCGGCCGGAGCGGCCGCGGAGCTGGTTGTCGATCCGGCGCGACTCGTGGCGCTCGGTGCCGCAGATGAACAGCCCGCCAGCCTCGCGGACCTGGTCGCCCTCGGCCTGGGTCTGTGTCTTGAAGCGCTCGGTGTGCTCGGCGAGCTCGGACTCCCAGCTCTCGTTCTCGGGCCCGACGCCGAGCTTGCGCAGCTCGTCGATGGCGAGCTGCTCGGGATCGCCGCCGAGCTTGATGTCGACACCGCGGCCCGCCATGTTGGTGGCGATCGTGACCGCGCCGAGGCGACCGGCCTGGGCGACCGTCTCGCCCTCGCGCTGGGCGTACTCGGGCTTCGCGTTGAGGACCTCGTGCTTGATCCCGGCGCGGGTGAGCTCGCTCGAGAGCATCTCGGAGATCTCGACCGAGATCGTCCCGACGAGCACCGGCTGGCCGCGCTCGTGACGCTCGGCGATCTCGTTCACGACCGCCTTCCACTTGCCGCCCTTGGTCTTGTAGATCTGGTCGTTGTGGTCGCCGCGGATCATCGGCCGGTGCGTGTCGACCTCTACCACCGGGATCTCGTAGATCTTCATGAACTCGGTCGCCTCGGTGAGCGCCGTGCCGGTCATCCCGCTGAGCTTCTCGTAGAGGCGGAAGTAGTTCTGCAGCGTGATCGTCGCCAGGGTCTGGTTCTCCTCGCGGATCCGGACGCCCTCCTTCGCCTCGATCGCCTGGTGCAGCCCGTCGGACCAGCGGCGCCCGTCGAGGATCCGGCCGGTGAACTCGTCGATGATCTTCACCTCTCCGTCGATCACCGCGTAGTCGGTGTCGCGCTTGAACAGCGACTCGGCCTTCAGCGACTGGATCAGGTGGTTGACGAGCGTCCCATGCTCGGAGACGTAGAGGTTGTCTACCCCGATGAACTTCTCGGCCTTGGCGACGCCGCCCTCGGTCGGGGCGACCGTCTTGTGCTTCTCGTCGTACTCGTAGTCGTGACTGGCCTCGGAGGTGTCGCGCGACTCGCCCAGCGACTTCAGCTTCGGCTTCATCTCCTCGCCGACCATCTGCTTCGCCAGGCGGGCGAAGGTGTAGTACGTGTCGGCCGCCTGCTCGGGGCGGCCGGAGATGATCAGCGGCGTCCGCGCCTCGTCGATGAGGATGTTGTCGACCTCGTCGACGATCGCGAACGCGTACTCGCGCTGCACGCACTCCTCGAGCGACGAGGCCATGTTGTCGCGCAGGTAGTCGAAGCCGAACTCGGAGTTGGTGCCGTAGGTGACGTCGCAGGCGTAGGCCTGGCGGCGCTCCGCCGGGTTCATCTCCGACTGGATCACCCCGACCGAGACCCCGAGCAGGTCGTAGATCGGCTTCATCCAGATCGCGTCGCGGCGGGCGAGGTAGTCGTTGACGGTGACCAGGTGGACGCCCTTGCCGGCGAGCGTGTTCAGGAACACGCTGCTGGTCGCGGTCAGGGTCTTGCCCTCGCCGGTCTTCATCTCGGCGATCGCGCCGTCGTTGAGGACCATGCCGCCGATCAGCTGCACGTCGTAGTGGCGCTGGCCGAGGGAGCGCTTGCCGGCCTCGCGGACGAGCGCGAACGCCTCCGGCAGCAGGTCGTCGAGCGACTCCTCCTCCTCGCGCGCGCGGCGGCGCAGCTCGTCGGCGGTCTCGCGGATCTCGGCGTCCGAGAGCAGCTCGAACTCCGGCTCGTAGCGGTTGATCGCCTCTACGGCAGCCGTGTGCTCCTTGAGCTTTCGGCCCTCGCCAAGTCGCAGGGCGCGGTCGATGATTCCCCGGGCCATGGACGACTCAGGGTAGCGGTCCGACTGAGCCTGGACTCAGGCGGTTCGCCCGCGCCAGCGGCCCGTCGCGCGCCTCGACCTCGCCCGCCCGCGAGCCTTCTCGCGATTGCGCTTGACCTGGCGTCTGATGTCCTCGGCGAGCTCGTGGATCGAGTGCAGCATGTCGGGCGAGGCCTCGCGCGCGCGCAGGGTTTTGCCCTTGAGCCGCAGGGTCGCCTCGGCGACGTAGCGGTCGGCGATCGACGGGTTGCGCTCCTCGTGCAGCTCGACGTCGAGCTCGGCCAGCTCGGAGACCTGGCGGGCGGTCCTCGCGAACCGCTTGCGCACGTGCTCCCTCAGCTCCTCGGTCACCTCGACGTTGCGACCCCTGACCTCGATTCGCACGGCTATGGCTCCTTTCCGTCGCTGAACAGAACACTTTACGCCGCCCGCCGCCCGGGGCCAAACGCGTGGGCGAAGACGCCCCCGTCGACCTGTGAAGCCCCGGCCCGGCGCAGGGCGGAGGCGCAGGCCGCGAGCGTCGCGCCGGTGGTGAGCACGTCGTCGACCACCAAGACCGCGGCCGGTGCCGCGCCCAGCGGCTCGACCCGCGGCGCGGCGGCGAGCCGGTCGTCGCGCCGGCGGCCGACCTGGCGCGGGCCGTCCGCCCGACGCAGACCCCGGTGCAGCGGCAGCGCCAGCTGCTCGGCGAGCGCCGCGGCGATCCGCTCGGCGGAGTCGAAGCCGCGGCGGCGCCGGCGGGCCGGGGCGGCGGGCACTGCGACCACCG
>DASPGZ010000113.1:0-4231 GCA_035620355.1 Solirubrobacterales bacterium
CGCCTAGGGGAGCTCGAGGCGCGGATGGGCGCGCCCGGGTTCTGGGACGACCAGGAGACCGCCGCGGCGACCTCGGCCGAGCACGCCGCTGTGCAGCGCCGCCTCGAGGGCTTCCGCACCCTCGAGCGCGACGTCGCCGACCTCGACGAGCTCGCCGAGATGGCGTCGGAGGACTCCGAGCTGGCGGCCGAGCTCGACTCGCAGCTGGGGTCGATCGGCTCGCGGCTGGCGGCGCTCGAGGAGGCGCGCCTGTTCAGCGGCGAGTACGACGCCGGCGACGCGGTGGTCACGGTGCGCTCGGGAGCGGGCGGCACCGACTCCCAGGACTGGGCAGAGATGCTCCTGCGCATGTACCTGCGCTGGGCCGAACGGCGCGGCTTTGAGGTCGAGATGGCCGAGGCCTCGCCGGGGGAGGAGGCCGGGATCAAGTCGGCGAGCTTCATCGCCAAGGGCGAGAACGCCTACGGCCTGTTCGCGGCCGAGCGCGGCGTCCACCGCCTGGTCCGGATCTCGCCCTTCGACGCACAGTCGCGCCGCCACACCGCCTTCGCCCAGGTCGACGTGGCGCCGCTGGTCGACGACCGGGTCGAGGTCGAGATCGACGACGAGGATCTGCGGATCGACACCTACCGCGCCTCCGGCGCCGGCGGCCAGCACGTCAACAAGACCGACTCGGCGGTCCGGATCACACATCTGCCGACCGGGATCGTGGTCCAGTGCCAGAACGAGCGCTCGCAGACCCAGAACAAGGCGACCGCGATGCGGATGCTGCGCGCGCGGCTGCTCGAGCAGGAGGAGCGCAAGCGCGCCGAGCAGCTGGCGGCGGAGCGCGGCGAGCAGAAGGCGGCCGAGTGGGGATCCCAGATCCGCTCCTACACCCTGCATCCGTCGACCCGGGTCAAGGACCATCGCACCGGGTTCGAGGTCGGCGACGCCAACCGCGTCCTCGACGGCGACCTCGACGGGTTCGTGCGCGAGTACCTGCTGCAGGCGGCCGCCGACTCCGTTTGACGATGGCGCTCGAGGTCGCAGTCGGCGTCTCCGACGATCCCGATCCCGCCGCGGCCTTCGGCGCGGCCGCCGCCGAGGTGCGGGCCGGGCTCGACGGGCGCTGCGACCTGGCGGTCGTCTTCGCCGGCGCCCCGCACCTGCCCGAGGCCGAGTCGATCCTGCCGATCGTCGACGAGCGGCTGCGCCCCGCGTCGCTGATCGGCTGCGGCGCAGGCGGCGTGCTCGGCGCCGGCCGCGAGCTCGAGAGCGGCCCGGGAGCGGTGGTCTGGGGCCTCTCGGCGCCGGGCTCGCGGATCGGGACCATGCACCTGCGGGCCGAGCAGGCCGAGGACGGGATCGCGGTCGCCGGGCTGCCGGAGCCGGATGAACTCGGCGAGGCGATGATCCTGCTCGCCGATCCGTACACGTTCAGCGCCGAGGCCCTGCTCGGGTGGCTGAACACGGAGCGACCCGGGATGCCGGTGCTCGGCGGGCTCGCGAGCGCCGCCGCCGGCGGCTCGGCGACGCTCTTCCGCGACGGCTCGGTGCTCGCCGGAGGCGCCGTCGCCGCCACCCTCGAGGGCGTCGGGATGATCCCCTGCGTCTCCCAGGGCGCGACCCCGATCGGGCCTGAGATGACGATCACCGCGGCCGACGGCAACGTGATCTCCGAGCTCGCCTCGAAGCCGGCGATCGAGCGCCTGCGCGACGGGATCGCCGACCTCGATCCGCGCGAGCAGACGCTCGCCGCCCAGGGGTTGATGCTCGGGATCGTGATCGACGAGAACCAGCCCGAGTACGAGCGTGGCGACTTCCTCGTCCGCCCGATCCTCGGCGCCGACCCCGAGGCCGCCACCGTGGCGCTCGGCGAGCGGGTTCGGGTGGGTCAAACGGTACGCATGCACGTCCGCGACGGCGCCACCGCCGACGAGGACCTGCGCGAGGCGCTCGGGCTGCAGGCCGCGGCGCTGGGAGAGGACGGCGCCGCCGGCGCGCTCCTGTTCACCTGCAACGGCCGCGGCTCGCACATGTTCGAGACGCCCGACCACGACGCGCTGGCGCTCGAGGACGCTCTCGGGGTGCCAGCCGGCGGCTTCTTCTGCGCCGGTGAGATCGGGCCGGTCGGCGGGCGCAACTTCCTTCACGGGTTCACCGCGACGATCGCCGTCTTCCCCCGCGCCTGATGGAGGCGGCGGCTCTGCGGGAGCTGGTTGCCAGGGCGCTGGCCGAGGACCTCGGCGCCGGCGACCTGACCTCGCAGGCGACCGTCCCCGCGGGGGCCCGGGCCCGGGCTCGGATCTCGCAGAAGGCCCCCGGGGCGATCTACGGGCTCGACGCCGCGGCCGAGGCGTTCGGGCAGGCCGGTGCCGAGCGCTTCGAGCCGCTCGCGATCGAGGGCGAGTGGCGCGACGCGGTCCCGGCGGAGGTCGCGGTGATCGCCGGCCCGGCGCGGGCGCTGCTCGCCGGCGAGCGGGTGGCGCTCAACCTGCTCGCCCACCTCTCCGGCGTCGCCACCCTGACCGCCCGCTTCGTCGAGGCCGTGCGAGGCACCGGGACCGAGATCCTCGACACGCGCAAGACGACCCCGGGGCTGCGGGCGCTGGAGAAGGCCGCGGTAGCGGCCGGCGGCGGTCGCAACCACCGGCTCGGGCTCGACGACGCGATCTTGATCAAGGAGAACCACGTCGCGATCGCCGGCGGACTCGGCGCCGCGGTCGAGCTGGTCGCCGGCGCCCACCCGGGGCTCGAGATCGAGATCGAGTGCCGCGACCTCGACGAGGTGGCCGAGGCGCTCGCCGCCGGGGCCGACCGGCTGCTGCTCGACAACATGGCGCCGGAGACGCTGCGCGCGGCGGTGGCCGCCCGCGACGCCGCCGGCAGCGATGCTCGGCTCGAGGCCTCCGGCGGGGTGACGCTCGCCAACGTCGCCGAGGTCGCGGCGACCGGGGTCGAGATGATCTCGGTCGGGGCGCTCACCCATTCGGCGCCGGCGCTCGACCTCTCGATGCTGCTCGAGCCGGACTGAGCCTCGCTTGCCCCCTCGGCCCGGGGGCAGGTATGTTCGGGCGGGTGGGTGAGAACGAGGAGATCGCCAGACGCGGCCTGGACGCGCTGGCCCGGCAGAGCTTCGAGGAGGCCCAGCGCCTCTGCACCGACGAGGTCGAGCTGTGGACGCTGTTCGACCAACCGGGCACCAAGCCCGAGTTCAGCGGCCGCGACGGGCTCCGGCACTGGTTCGACCGCCTCGCCGAGCTCTGGGCGTTCATCGACGTGCGCGAGGTCGAGGTCTCCGAGCGCGAGGGCGGCTGGGTGATGATGCGGGTCGTCGCCCGGGTCCGCGGGCGTGGAAGCCCGCACGACTTCGAGCCGCGGGTCTCGGTCGCGATGCAGATCGCCGACCGGAAGATCGCCAAGTTCGGGCTGTTCCCGAACCAGGCCGGCGCCGAGGCGATGTTCGACGCCGGGTAGGCTCGGCGCCGATGCCGCCGACCAAGGCCCTGCGCGAGAGGCGCGAAGCGCTCGTGATCGAGCACATGGAGTCCGAGAACCGGCACGAGTACGCCGCGACGATCGAGACCTTCGACCATCCCCGCTACGAGCTGATCGCGACCGGCGACATCTTCGACGGCGAGGCCGAGGTCGAGCGTTACTTCGAGGAGACGCGGACGGCGTTCCCCGACCAGCGCAACGAGCTGATCGCGCTGCACCATGCCGACGACGCGGTGATCGTCGAGGCGCTGCTCCGCGGCACCCACCTGGGCTCGTTCCGCGGTCTGCCGGCCACCGGGCGCGAGTTCGAGATGCGGTTCTGCGCCATGTTCCTGTTCGAGGGCGAGCGGCTCGTCTGCGAGCGCGTCTACTTCGACGCGGCGACGATCCTGCGCCAGCTCGGGATCGCCCACGACCCGCTGACGCTGAGGGGGCGCGTGGCCACCGTGCTCAACCACCCGCTGACCGTCGGCCGGGCGCTCGTCGGCGGGGTGCTGCGCCGGTGAGCCGGCGGACCGGGCTCTGGGGCGCCGGCGCGGCGCTGGCGGCGGCGACCGCGCTCGCGTTCGCCTCGGCGCCCGCCGGGGCCTGCGCCTGCGGGATCGCGATCGACCCGACCGTGACCGGGGAGAGCGCGCTGGTGGTCGAGCGCCCGGGAGGCGAGCAGATCGTGCTCAGCCTCGACCCGATGCGCCTCGCACAGCTCGGCCAGGTGCCGATCGCGATCACCGTGTATACGCTGGCCGACGGG
>DASPGZ010000114.1:0-2494 GCA_035620355.1 Solirubrobacterales bacterium
GTTCAACACGCCGTCGCTGAAGGTCCGCGGCAAGGGCTTCGCCCGGTTGCGAGAGGACGGCGCGCTGGTCGTGATGATCGACATCCTCGAGCGCGAGGCGCTGCTGCAGCAGGACCCGGAGACGTTCTACATCACGCCGCATTACCAGGACTATCCGGCGATGCTGATCGACCTCGAGCGCGTCGACGAGCGGGAATTGCGGGAGCTGCTGACCGAGTCCTGGTGCCGAAAGGCCCCCAAACGGCTCCTGAGGGCCTGGGAGGCCGAGCAGGCGGGCTCGGAGTGAATCCGTGCCCGAGTTGACATAACCGTGATTCTCGCGCGTAGAACGCGCGAGAGCGCCTCGAGAGCCTGATCCACGCGCTTTCCCCCCTGCGATGGCGGCCTAGGGCCTCGCGCCCGCCTCGGGGGCGTGCTCGTCCCGGCGCTCGGCGTAGTCGCCGTAGGTGCGGAAGGCGATCGCCGCGACGACGATCCCGAGCAGCGTGCCGAGGCCGCGCTCGCCCGCGGCGCCGAACGGCGAGGCTCCGAGCGTGTCGGTGAGCAGCACCACGTAGACCGTGATCGCGGTCGTGAACAGCGCGTACTCGATCGCCAGCAGCGCATACGAGAGCGCCACCGAGGTGACCAGGATGATCGTCACCGGGATCAGATCCTCGGTCAGCAGCTCGGCCAGCAGCGTCGCCAGGATCAGGCCGAAGAAGGTGCCGGCGGCGCGCATCGCGATCCGCTCGGTGGTCTGGTGCGCCTCCGGCTTGAGCACGAACAGGATCGTCAGCGGCACCCAGTAGCCGTGGTCGGTGAACCCGGCGAGCCGGTAGATCGCGACCCCGATCGCCATCGCGGCGCCGAAGCGCAGCGCGTGGCGAGAGGCGGCGCTGTGGCGGTGCGCGGCGCCGCGCAGCTTCGCGATCCCGGCCCGCACGAGCGGCCCGAACCGTCCCGGCTCCCGCTCGCGGTCGGCCACCAGCCACGTGAGCGCCGCCATCGCCGCCTGGCCGACGCCGCCCGCGAGCCCGTAGGCGAACGCGGCGCCGGCGTCGTCAGGGCTGACCAGGACGCCCTGGGCGATCACCAGCGCCAGGGTCACCGTGAGCCCGGCGACCGCGAGCCGCAGCGAGACCGCGACCAGGAAGGCGCAGGCGCAGGCGACCGCCGCCATCGCCACCACCGCGGTCGAGGTGTGGGCGCTCGAGAGCACCCCGAGCGCCGCCGAGAGGCCGACGACCGGCGCCCAGAGCAGCTGCCAGCGGACCCGCACCCGCGCCGGCGCGTCGAAGGCGATGAAGCCGCAGATCATCGCCGCGGTCGCCAGCCCGGCCGCCTGCTCGCTCTCGAGCTCGAGATCGGAGATCAGCGCCAGCCCCACCGGGATCGCGACGCAGAAGCCGCGCCGAATCGCCGGCAGCGGCGCGCCCCTAAGCCGCCAGGCCGCCGGTACGCGCGCCGCCACGCTCGCCCCCGTCAGGTGCCCGTCTCCCCCGTCGCCCGCATCTCAGTTCAGGGTCGGATCGGCGGGCATCCGCGCGATCAGCGCGAACTGCCCGCCCTTGCGCGCGAGCACGTCCCGCCACAGGGTCTCGGGGTCGGCGGCGAACAGCTCGGCCTGGCGCGGGCGCTCGACGATCCAGGCCTCCTGCTCGAGCTCGCCCTCGAGCTGACCCGCGCCCCAGCCCGAATAACCCGCGTAAACCCGGCCCCGCCGGACCAGCTCCGAGAGCTCCGAGTACTCGGTCTCGGCGGCGACGAAGCCGATCTCGTCGACGACCACCCAGGCGGCGGCCTCGACCCGGTTGAACTCGGCCAGCACGACCAGCGCGTGGGGTTGCACCGGGCCGCCGATGAACACCGGCTCGCCCTCGGCGATCTCGCCGAGCTCCGGGGCGACGTCCCCGACCTCGACCTCGGACGGCCGGTTGAGGACGACGCCCATGGCGCCGTCGGGGCCGTGCTCGGTGATCAGCACGACCGAGCGGGCGAAGTTCGGATCGGCGAGCGCCGGCGAGGCGATCAGCAGGCTCCCGCGCAGCGACTCCGGCAGCTCGCCCGGGTCCTCCGCGGGCCCGAACTCCTCGAATTCAGCCATCGAGCTGATTCTGGCGGGTCGCTAATCTCGATGGCACCGTGGTCAAGGATGTGAACGAAGCCGAGTTCATGACCGAGGTGGTCGAGCGATCGCGCGAGCTGCCGGTCGTGGTCGACTTCTGGGCCGAATGGTGCGGCCCCTGCCGTCAGCTCGGGCCGGCGCTCGAGGCCGCGGTCGACAAGCGCGCCGGCAAGGTCGAGCTGGCCAAGGTCGACGTCGACTCGAATCAGTCGCTCTCGGCCAGCTTCGGCGTCCAGGGGATTCCCGCGGTGAAGGCGTTTCGCGACGGGCAGGTGGTCGCCGAGTTCACCGGCGCGATCCCGCCCGCCCAGATCGAGGCCTGGCTCGACACCCTGGTCCCCTCCCCCGCCGACGAGCTCGCAGAGGCCGGCGACGAGGACTCGCTTC
>DASPGZ010000115.1:0-7675 GCA_035620355.1 Solirubrobacterales bacterium
CACTCCGCCGCCGCGGGCGCGCTCGGGCGGATGCTGATCGAGCGGGGCGACCTCGACGACGCGCTCGAGCTGCTCGAGCCGCTGCCCGGCGACTTCGCCGCCCAGGGCCTGGCCGCACGGGCGCGGCTCTCGCGACCGAACGGAAGCGAGTCGCCCGACCCGGTGCTCGCCGAGGCGTTCGCGGCCTGGGACTCCGGTGACTACGAAACAGCGCTGGAGCGACTTCAGGAGGCGATCGCCGCCGAGGAGGACGCCGACCGCCGCGACCTGATCCGCGCGGCGATGGTCGGGATCTTTGCCGAGCTCGGGGCGGACCACGAGCTCGCGCGCACCCACCGGCGACGCCTGGCCGCGGCGTTGAACTGACCCGGCCGGTCCCGCCGCGAGCGATGGACCCGATCAGCGGAGCAGACGTCCCGGTCGCCTTCATCGCCGGCCTGGTCTCGTTCGTCTCGCCCTGCGTGCTGCCGCTCGTCCCCGGCTACCTCTCGGTCGTCACCGGGGTCGGGGTCGACGAGATCGAGCAGAGCGACTGGCGCCGGGTGCTCGGCCCGAGCCTGCTGTTCATCGCCTCGTTCTCGACCGTCTTCATCCTCCTCGGGCTGACCGCGACCGCGCTCGGCGAGCGCCTGCGCGAGAACCAGGACCTGCTCACCGACATCGGCGCGGTGCTGCTGATCGTGATGGGGGTGCTGTTCATCGCCGCGAGCTTCATCGATCGCCTGAACCGCGAGTGGCACGTCGACGCGCTCCTGGCGCGGGCCGGCAGCGGCGGGCCGATCGTCGCCGGCGCCGCCTTCTCGATCGCGTGGACGCCGTGCACCGGCCCGGCGCTCGGAGGCATCCTCACCCTGGCCGGGATCCAGGGCGAGGCCGCCCACGGCGCCTTCCTGCTCGCGGTCTACTCGCTCGGGCTCGCGGTCCCGTTCCTGATCACGGCGCTGGCGTTCTCACGGGCGACGACGGCGTTCGACGCGATCAAGCGCCACTACCGGGCGATCGTCGGCTTCGGCGGCGCGATCCTGATCGCGATGGGCGTGCTGATCCTCAGCGGCGGCTTCACCGAGCTCAACATCTGGGCCCAGGAGCTGACCTCGGAGCTCGGATTGAATCTCTGAACACAACTCGCGCCACGTCCTCCGCTCTCGCTCGAATCAGTTGTCCGCGGCTACGCCGCGGACTCTTGATGCTGCTTCCGCGTCCGGGCGTGCGCGGTGTCGCATCGGCGCTCGTGGCGCGTCTGTTCAGACCGGGGGTCTGAGCGGCGGGTCGTCGGCGCCGACGCCGACCTCGGCCGGGGTCTCGACCGGGCCCCGATCGCCTCGACCTCCTCGAGCTCCGCGCCGTCACCCTCGCGTGAGCAGACGATCCGGAAGCGGCCGGTGCCGATCTCGGGATCGCCGACCAGCGGCAGGCCGCGGATCTCCTCCCAGCCCAGCCGCTCGATCTCGTAGGGGTTCATCCGCACCTCGGACGCCGGCCACGGGCAGGTCGCGTTGTGCTGGTCGATCGCCTTCGAGATCGCCTCGAGATTCTTCGCCTCGGAGCCCAAGTCGCGCTAGTCCTCCTCCTCGGTCTCGCTCGAGCGCTCGTGGTCGGCCTCGCCGTACTCGGCGCCCGCGTCCTCCTCGGGCTCGCCGGCGAGATTGCTCGGGTCGGGGCCGGAGTCGCCGTGGGAGGCGTGCTCGATCAGCTCCTCCTCCGCCAGCTCGAAGCCCTCGGACTCACCGCCGCCGCCCTCGCTGACGGCGCGCTGTGCCTGCTCGCGGCGCTCCTCGAGTGACTCGCGCTCTTCTGGCTCCTCCATCTCGCTCCTTCGGATCGGTTGGCCCCGCCATCGACTCTACCCACCGCCGGTTTGAGAAGATCCGCAGATGGCCTCAGATCGCCTCAGCGGCCTCGACGCCTCGTTTCTCCACCTCGAGCACGGCCCGGCGCACATGCACGTCGCCTCGACGACCCTGTTCGAGGGCCCGACGCCGTCCTACGACGAGCTCTGTGAGCACATCGAGTCGCGCCTGCACCTGGTCCCCCGCTTCCGCCAGAAGCTGCGCTCTGTCCCGCTCGGACAGGGCCGGCCGAAGTGGATCGACGATCCGCAGTTCAACCTCCGCTACCACATCCGCCACACCGCGCTCCCGCCCCCCGGCGACGAGGCCCAGCTGCTGACCCTGGCGGCCCGGGTGTTCTCCCAGCGCCTCGACCGCTCGAAGCCGCTGTGGGAGATGTGGCTGGTCGACAAGGTCGAGGGCGGCCGCTTCGCCCTCGTGACCAAGAGCCACCATGCGCTCGTCGACGGCGTCTCCGGGGTTGACATAACCAACGTGCTCTTCGACACCGCCCCGGACCCGGAGTCGGTGCCCGCGCGCGAGCCCTGGACCCCCCACCCCGAGCCCAGCAGCGCCCAGGTGCTGACCGAGGCGCTGCTGGAGCGGGCGACCAGCCCGGCCGAGATCGTCCGCGGCGTCCGGGCCGTCTTCCGCGCCCCGCGACGGATCGCGGCGGCCGCCATCGACGCCGCCGAGGCGGCGGGGACCTTCGCCCGCGCCGGGCTGGCGGCGCCGAGCTCGCCGTTCAACGTCGACATCGGTCCCTACCGGCGCTTCGCCACCGTGCGCGCCGACCTGAGCGAGATCAAGCGGATCAAGAACGCGGTCGGCGGGACCGTCAACGACGTCGTCCTCGCCGCCGTCTCCGGCGCCCTCGGCCGCTACCTGCGCCAGCACGGGCATTCGACCCACGAGCTCGAGCTGCGGGCGATGGTCCCGATCAGCGTCCGCACCGACGACCAGCACGGGGCGCTCGGCAACCGGGTCTCCTCCTACATGACCCCGCTCCCGGTCTGGTGCGAGGACCCGGCCGCGAGGCTGCGCCTGGTGAGCGAGACGATGGGCGACCTGAAGCAGTCGAAGCAGGCCATGGGGGCGACCCTGATGACCGAGCTGACCGACTTCGCCCCACCGACGATCGCCGCCCAGGCGGCGCGCCTGCAGTCGCGCCAGCGCTTCTTCAACCTGGTGGTCACCAACGTGCCCGGACCGCAGTTCCCGCTCTACCTGCTCGGCCGCGAGCTCGAGGCGATCTTCCCGATGGTGCCGCTGGCCAAGCGCCAGGCCGTCTGCTTCGGGATCATGAGCTACAACGGCCAGGTCAACTTCGGGCTGACCGCCGACTACGACGCCTTCGGCGACCTCGAGACGCTCGCCGTCGACCTCGAGGACTCGCTCGCCGAGCTCGCCGATCTGGCGCCGCCCGAGAAGCCGAGCCGCCGGCCGGCCAGGCGCGCGCCGGCTCGGGCCTCGCGGGCCTGACCCGGAAGAGCTGGCGGGCGCCCGCTCGGCGCGGTAATCTGCTCGCGCATTGTGGCCCGGCCGGGGGTGTCGTGTCGGGCGTTAACTCAGAGACAGCGGCTCATCGGGGGGCCGCGCGAAAGGAACCCTGTTGACGAACGTAAGAACGCTGCGCATCGCCGGTGCGCTGGCTGCGCTCGGGGCGGTGACCGTCGTCGGTGCTGCCGGAGGGGCTGCGGCGAGCGCCCCGGCCGACAAGGCCGGCGCCACGGTGATCACGATGGAGCGCGACGGCAAGAAGCTGTTCTTCGATTATCCCGACACGGTGGTCGCCGGGACTGATCTGAAGATCAAGAACAAGACCAATCCGCGCCAGGTCGGCCCGCACACCTTCTCGCTCGTCCGCGAGCAGGACATCCCGACGAAGCCGAAGAAGATCAAGGCCTGCAGCAAGAAGCTGAAGGGGATCTGCGGCGCGATCGTGCTCTGGCACGACGTCAACCTGCAGACCGGCGAGGTCGGCGAGAACCCGGTCGAGGTCGGCAAGCAGGGCTGGGACCGCAAGGGCAGCCTGAAGCGCAAGGGCGATTCGTGGGTGAGCGAGGCCAAGGGCCAGGCCTTCACCCGCGAGGTGACCGCCCCGGCGGGCAAGGAGCTCACCTTCATCTGCGCGGTCCACGCGGACATGCAGGGCTCGATCACCGTGATCGAGGACTAGGACGAGCACCTCGTCACATCCCGGCGGACACGGCCGGCGCCTGACGCGCCGCGCCGTGCTCGCCGCCGGGGTCGCGGGCGCGGCGGCGGTCACGCTGCCCTCCCGCGTGCGCCCCGCCGGCCTCGACCCGCGCGCGTGGGCGCGCGCGGCCGCGGCCAAGACCGCGTTTCGCAAGCCGCTGCGGATCCCGCCGGTGCTCAGCGCCTCGCAGCTCGAGATCGAGATGCGCGAGGCGAAGGTCGCCGTGCTGCCCGGAAAGAAGACGAAGATGTGGACCTACGGCGGCAGCTTCCCGGGCCCGACGATCCGCCGTCCCGCCGGCGAGCGGACCGAGGTCTCGTTCGTGCACTCGCTGCCGGCGAAGGCGGGCGAGCTCACGGTCCACCTGCACGGGGGCCACAACCGCTCCTCCGAGGACGGACAGCCCGGCGGGCTGACCGCGAGCCAGCCGCGGGCGCTGTACTGCGACATCTCCTCGAAGCTGGCGCCCGCCGACTCGGGTAACGACCTGCTGATCGCTCCGGGCGGGAGGCGCACCTACACCTACGACCTGATCGAGGACGGCGGCCCCGAGCGGGCGGCGTTCCAGTGGTACCACGACCACCGGCTCGAGCGCACGGCGCCGAACGTCTGGCGCGGGCTCGCCGGGATGATGATCATCGACGACGCCTTCGAGGCCTCGCTGCCGCTGCCGACCGGCGATCGCGACATCCCGCTGATGATCGTCGACCGCTCGTTCGACAAGCGGAATCAGCTCACGAACCCGTTCACGAGCAGCGGCGGCGCGCCCGACGACGGGATCGTCGGCCGTCTGGCGCTGGTCAACGGCGTCCACCTGCCCTTCCACCGGGTCGCCGCCGCCCGTTATCGGGTCCGGGTCCTCAACGCCGCCAACTTCAGCCTCTACAACCTCGAGCTCTCGAACGGCGACCGGCTGATCCAGATCGCTACCGAGAGCGGCCTGATGCCGGCTCCGGTGCGGCGCAAGAAGGCGCTGATCGGGCCTGGCGAGCGGATCGAGCTGATCCTCGACTTCACCAAGCTGCGGGGCAAGCGCGTCGTCCTGCAGAGCGCCAGGCGCAAGACGAGCGGGGGGATCGCCTCGAAGACCCACGAGGGGCCGCTGATCGAGTTCCGGGTCGGTGGACCGCTCGCCGACCCGACCTCCGTCCCGGCGTCGCTGCGCCCGCTTCCCGGCTGGACCGAGCGCGCCAACCAGCAGCCCGACCGCAAGTGGGAGTTGACGATCTCGAAGGGGCTGGTGCCCTCCTGGCTGGTCAACGGCAAGACCTTCGACCCGGCGCGCGCCGACGCCTCGCCGAAGCTCGGCACGACCGAGACCTGGGAGCTCCACAACCGAACCGCAGTCGCCCACCTGATGCACATGCACCACACCGACTGGTACATGCTCAGCCGCAACGGCAAGGCTCCCGCGGCCCACGAGCGCTGCCTCAAGGAGACCTTCCTGCTCGATCCGGGCGAGCGGATCGTGGTCGCCGGTCACTTCTCCGACTTCACCGGCAAGTACGCGATCCACTGCCACATGCTCGACCACGAGGACCACGGGCTGATGTCGCAGTTCGAGGTGGTCGCGTGAGCGAGCCCGGCGGGCCGGCCGCCGCCGCCGAGGCGCTCCTGGGCGCCTTCTCGGTCGCCGACTTCGAGCGGATGCGCGAGACGCTCGACGAGCACGTCGTCGCCCACATCACCAACGCCGGCGGCGGTATCGACCGGGTCGAGGGGCGCGAGACGCTGCTCGCCCGGATCGAGGCGATGGACCTGCCCGCCGTCCGCTACAGCGTTGAGCTCACCCAGCCCCCGGTCGAGGTAGACGCCGAGCGGGCCCTGGTGATGGTCGAGGTGCGCGCCGAGCGTGACGGCCGGACCCTGCACAACTTCGCCGCGCACCTGTTCCGCGCCGCCGGCGGGCGGATCTCCGAGTGGCGGATGGTCGACGCGAAGCCCGCCGAGAGCGACCGTTTCTGGTCCTAGCGGCCGCGCGCCGCGGTGGCGCTAGACGCCGAGGTCGCGCAGGAACTCGGGCTCGTGGCCCTCGATGAAGACGAACAGCGGGTGTGGCAGGTCCTTGTTGGTCGCGGAATCCGCCGGATCGGGCGGCGCCGACTCGTCGGCCGGCTCCAGCGGCGTGTCGGCGTCCTGCCAGAAGCGATCCTCGGGGTTCCAGCGCCGCCGCCTCAGCTCGCCCTCGAGTCCCTCCTCGGCGAGCACCTCGCGGACCATCCGCTCGGCCTCGGCCGCCGCCTCGGCGCTCTGCGTGTAGACGTAGAGCTTCTCGCCGTCGCGGGTGACGACCACCCGGTCGCCGAGCCGCTCGGCCACCTCGTCGTCGAGGTCGAGCGTCCGCAGGCGCTCCGAGAGCTTCCCGTGCACGGACTCGTGGATGTCGACCTCGACCCGGTATTCGTCCTCGGCCATGGGCGCGCGAGGCTACCAGCCCCGGTTCGCGCGCGACTAACCTGGCTGGCGTGGACCAGGTGATCCAGATCGTCGGGGCGCTGATGATCCTCGCCGGCTTCGCCGGCACCCAGCTCGGGCGTCTGCGGGCCGACTCGTGGACCTACCTGATTCTCAACCTGGTCGGCTCGGCGGTGCTCGCCTTCCTCGCCCTGGCCGAGGAGCAGTGGGGCTTCGTCCTGCTCGAGACGGTCTGGGCGCTGGTCTCCGCCTGGAGCCTGACCCGGGTGGCCCGCGGGCTGCCCGTGGCCGGGGCGCACTAGGGGCCGTTCTCCGTCCGGGCCGGGCCCTATCAAGGGGCGATGGCCGACCGCGCGATGCTGCCCGCCGACGCGCCCGCCTGGCAGCGCCACTTCCACGGCGACGGCTACGGCTACGGCTGGCTACTGGCGCTGATCGCGTTCTCGCTCGGCTTCCAGATGGCGGCGCCCGAGGAGGACTGGACCCGGGTGATGACGATCCTGCTCCAGGGGCTGACCCTGGTCGCAGCGCTCTCGATCTCGGGCGTGCGCCGCTGGCTGCTCGAAGCGGCCACCGTGGTCGCTGCATTGGCGCTCGTCGCCGTGACCCTGCTCGCGATCGGCCCGAGCGACACGGTCCCCCACGGGGGCGGCCTGCTCGGGCTGATGCTCGCGCTGCTGGCCCCGGCGGCGATCCTGCGCGGGATCATCCGACAGGCGCGGCTCTCGGGCCGGATCACGGTGCGGACGATGTTCGGGGTGCTCTGCGTCTACCTGCTGATCGGGACCGCGTTCGCGTTCGCCTACTCGACGATCGCGGCGTTCGCAGACGGCACCTTCTTCGCCCAGATCACCGACCCCGACCAGTCCGACTGCCTCTACTTCAGCTTCGCCACGATGACCACCACCGGGTTCGGCGACCTGACCGCCGCGCAGGACCTCGGCCGCTCGCTGGCGGTCACCGAGGCGCTGTTCGGCCAGATCTACCTGGTCACCGTCGTCGCCCTGATCGTCGGCAACCTCGGGCGGCCCTCCGTCGCCCGGGTTCGCTGAGCGCGGGCGCCGACAACCGGGCCGCGGTCGCGCGCCGGCGTCGGGTCGCCGTGATCGTGGTCGCGGCGCTCGCATTCGTCGCTGGGGCACTGATCGCGCGCGGGGGCTCGAGCGACGACCCCGCCCCGGCGGCCGGCGAGCCGGGCGCGCCGAGCGCGGCGGCCCCACAGCCCCCCACC
>DASPGZ010000116.1:0-2944 GCA_035620355.1 Solirubrobacterales bacterium
TGCGGCGTGATGTAGAACGTCTCCGGGTCCTGCTGCAGCAGCGCCTCGCGCTCGAGGATGTCGATCATCACGACCAGCGCGCCGTCCTCTCGCAACCGGGCGAAGCCCTTGCCGCGGACCTTCAGCGACGGCGTGTTGAACCAGGTGCTCCGCTCGACCTCGGGCAGCTCGGCGCCGATCTCGCAGACGGTCTCCCAGCTCGCCACGGGCCGAGGATAAAACGTCAACCGGAGCGTGTTTGCGTCCTCAGACCATGGGTATCCGCGAAACAACCCTTCGAACGCGTAAGCGTTGGGGGGTGTGCTCGAGGGCCCAGGTCACCCCCCACCTGGGCCCTCGTCTTTTGCCTGGAGAGGGGCGCCGGTGTGAACAGGGGCGCCGCTGGCTAGGCTGACCGGCGAGAGAGGCGGGACCGGCCGCGGCGGCCGGCGCTGTCCCGAGCGAGATGAGCGAGCGAAGGCACCGTAGACGACCGGGAGAGCTTCCCCCACCCGGGGGACCCGGCGACGCGCTCGCCGCCGAGGAGCGGCTGCTTCGCGACTATGCCCTCACCCGCGACGAGAACGCGCGCGAGGAGCTCGTACGGCGCTTCCTGCCCTTCGCCCGCAGCCTCGCGATGCGCTACTCGGGCGGCGTCGAGCCGTCCGACGACCTGATCCAGGTCGCCAGCCTCGGGCTGGTCTCGGCGCTCGAGCGCTACGACCCCGAACGAGGGGTGCCGTTCGCCGCCTTCGCCGGCCCGACCATCCTCGGCGAGCTCCGCCGCCACTTCCGCGACCGCGTCTGGACCCTGCGCGTCCCCCGCGGGCTGCAGGAGAGCATCCGCTCGGTCGAGGACGCGATCACCAAGCTCAGCCACGAGCTCGAGCGCTCGCCGACGGTCGCCGAGATCGCCGAGATGCTCGAGATCGGCGAGGCCGACGTGCTCGAGGCGTTTGAGGCCGGCGCCGCGCGCCGGCTGGTCTCGCTCGACCGCCCGACCCTCGGCTCGGAGCCGGGCGACGAGGCGCCGATGGCGGAGCGGATCGGCGAGGCCGACCCGGGCTTCGAGCTGGTCGAGGACCGGGCCGCGATCGACGCCGGGTCCGACGTCCTCGACGAGATCGAGCGCGAGGTGCTGAGGCTGCGCTTCGCCGAGGACCTGACCCAGTCGAAGATCGCCGAGCAGGTCGGCTACTCGCAGATGCACGTCTCCCGGATCCTGCGCCGGGCGCTCGGCAAGCTGCGCGACGCGGCCGCGGACCAGTAACGCCGGCTAAGGCCGACTAGGGCCTGCGCCCGATCCGGATCGCGAGCACCTCGCCGTCCTCGGCCGGGTCGACCCTGACCTCGTCGGCGAGCGTCTCGAGCGAGGCGTCGAGCGCCGGGATCCGCATCCCGTCGACGAACCGGTGCCCTCCCCCCTGCTCCAGCGGCCCGAGCCGAACCTCGAACGACCCGTCGGCCTCGGCCACGGTCAGGTGGGCGGTCCCGTCCGGGAAGCCGGCCGTGCCGCCGGCGGAGATCGCGTCGCTGAGCAGGAAGGCGTCGGAGAGCTCGTCGACCGAGAGGTCGGCCCGGGTCGCGAACATCGAGACCACCCGCGAGAGGATTGGGGCCAGCAGCTCGCCGGCGGGCAGCGAGATCTTCGTCTCGGTGCCGACCTCGGGCGCCGGGGTGGCGCCGGCTCCGTTCGGCGACAGCGGCACCCGCATCGTCACCTCGGTGCCGCGCCCGGGCGCCCCGCTGAGCTCGAAGCTCTTGGTCAGCGCCGCGATCAGCGGCAGCCCGAGGCGCAGGCTGCGGTGCTCGATGTCGGCCAGCGGCCGGATCCCGGAGCCGAAGTCGCGCACGGTGACCGCGAGGCAGCCATCCTCGGGCCAGGCGTCGACCTCGAGCAGCCCGGTCTCGTCGATGGCGTAGGCGTGTGTGACCACGTTCATGCATGCCTCGGTGACCACCGTCTTCAGGTCGGCGATCTCGGCCGGCTCCATCTCCAGCGCCTCCGCCAGGCCGGCGAGCGCATGCCGGATCAGCGAGACGTTCTCCGCCAAGGCCGGAAGTGAGAACTCGACTCTTGCTTCGGCCTCCACGATCGCTCAGTTACCCCCGGCGTTTGGCGACTAATCGCGCTTCCAGCCGCGCCCGAACAGCCGTCCGAGGCGTCCGGTCGGCACGTTCGCTTTGAACGTGCCGGGGCCGCTCTCCGGCGGCGGCAGGGCGTCGACC
This sequence comes from Solirubrobacterales bacterium, assembly GCA_035620355.1. Lineage (GTDB taxonomy): Bacteria > Actinomycetota > Thermoleophilia > Solirubrobacterales > 70-9 > WHSW01. Next base: position 2,209 of record DASPGZ010000116.1, read on the forward strand.
TGGTCCGGGCCGATGGTCAGGGTGACCCCACGCTCGGCAGTCCGCGAGACCTCCGGCGCGTCGACGAAGCGCAGGTCCGAGGACTCGGTGCGGATCACGATCCCGTCGAGGATGTGCTCGCGATAGTTGTCGACCACCTGGTCGACGGTGCCGACCTGGGTCCCGTCGCTCGCGTAGACCGGGGTCCCGCGCGGGACCGCCGTGTAATGGATCGCGGGGCCATCGTCGATCACGGCCACAGAGCATAGATTGACTGGATCGCCGGGTACTCCGAAACCCCGCTCGCAGCGAAGCTCGGGATCAAGGATCGGTCGACGGTCGCGTTCGCGGCAGCGCCGCAGGGGTTCGCGGCGGTCCTCGGCGAGCTCCCCGAAGGGGTCCGATTGAAGCGCCGCGCCGTCGCCCCGCTCGACGTCTGCGTCGCCTTCTTCACCCGCCGCGCCGAGCTCGCGCGGCGGTTGCCGGCACTCGGGCGCGCGATCCATCCGGCCGGCGGGCTGTGGATCGCCTGGCCGAAGCGCTCCTCCGGGGTCGCGACCGACATCACCGAGGACGTCGTCCGCGAGCTGGCCCTGCCCGACGGGCTGGTCGACAACAAGGTCTGCGCGATCGACGAGACCTGGTCGGGGCTGCGCCTGGTCTGGCGGCTCGAGCGGCGTTAGCGGACCGCTCAGGCGCGCAGCGCGGCGGCGACGTCGGGGCGCTCGCAGAAGGCGGCGATCGCGCGCGAGAGCCG
>DASPGZ010000117.1:0-6155 GCA_035620355.1 Solirubrobacterales bacterium
CGGGCGCTCGCCTACGGAGCCAAGGCCGCCTTCCTCACCCGCAACGAGGACGACACCCTGCACCTGCGCCAGGTGACCGTCTGGGACAGTCGCGCCGACCACGAGCGCTGGTGGTTCTCGGACGAGCTCTCGGCCCTGCGCAAGGAGGCGCTGTCGTACTACCACAAGCCCGTGGACCAGCACTGGCATGCGCGGGTCGCCGAGGCGGCGATCCCGACCAACGGCGCCTCGGCATAGCTCCGGGGCTGCGAGCGCTAGGCGACCAGCCGCAGCTCGGCGCTGCGCTTCTCGAACGCCTCTCCGACCTCGGTCAGGATCGTCAGCATCTCGTCGGTCGCCGGCGAGCGCGCACCCTCGGTCCGGCTCGCGGCCCAGACGCGCCGCTGCGGCGACGGCGGGTCGGTCGGGCGCACGACCAGGTCCGAGCGCAGGGTCGCCAGCGCCAGGTCGGGGAGCAGGGTGACCCCGAGCCCGGCGGCGATGAACCCCTGCATCACGTGATAGTCGTCGGACTCGAACCCGATCCGCGGCTCGAAGCCGGCGCCGCGGCAGGCGGCGAAGACGACCTCGCCGCAGCTGCTCGGGCGCGATCCGCAGAGCCACTCGGTGTCCTCGAAGGCCCGCAGCGGGACGACCGGGCGGTCGGCGAGCTCGTGGTCGATCGGCAACGCGAGGTGCATCGACTCGGTCAGCACCAGCGTCTTCTCGAGGTCGCGCTCCTCGGGGTTCGGCAGCGACGGGTAATCGAAGGTGAGCGCGAGATCGAGCGCGCCCGCCCGCAGTCGCGGCAACGACTCCTCGGGCTCCGCGTCGGCGACGCTCAGGCGCACCTTCGGGTGCCGCCGGTGGAAGATCGAGACCGCCTCGGTGAGCACGGTCGCGCTGGCGCTCGGGAAGCTAGCCAGGCGCAGCTCGCCGCCTTCGAGCCCGGCGATCGCGGCCAGCTCGCGCTCGGCCTCGTCGAGCCGCGCGATCGCGGCCTCGGCGTGTGAGACCAGGACCCTGCCGGCATCGGTGAGCTTCGGCCCCTCGCGGGTGCGGTCGAGGAGCTGCATGCCGACCTCGCGCTCCAGGGTCGCGATCTGCTGGCTGACGGCGGACTGGGAGAGGTACAGCGCGTCCCCGGCGGCTGAGAACGACCCCTGTTGGGCGACCTCGCGCAGGATCCGCAACCGCTTCACATCGAGCATTAGGTCACCTTATCAAGTGCGTCACGCTTCGATGTTGCGCTTATACGCCGGTCGCGGGATCCTGGCCTCGATCACGAAACCGGCGGCCCGCCACGTTTCCAACATCGGACCGCCAACGAGCGAGGTGAATGCAGATGACGACCCAAGAGACGCAGCTGAATTCGGCGATGACGATCCGCAGGCTGGATCTCACGGACCGTGACCTCGAGGCGCTGGAGAAGCTCGCCGAGCTCGACTCCGGCGAGGCTCTCGAGGGTGCGGTGCTCGGGATCGAGGTCGAGGGCCGCCTGCTCGCCGCGATCGAGATCGAGACCGGCAAGGTGATCGCCGACCCGTTCAGCCGCACCAGCGAACTGCGCGCGTTGCTCAAGCTGCGCGCCTCGCAGCTCGACAACCGGCCCGGCCGGCTCCCGAAGCGCGAGCTGCGCCTGTTCGGCCGGCGCACGCGTCCGGCCGTCGGCGGCTCGCCGGCCGGCCAGATCATCAGCCTCCCCCGGCCCTAGCGGGGCCTGGTCAATGCTGTTCGAGGGGGGCCATCGTCAGCCCCGCCTCGGACAGCTGCTCCCAGTAGAGCTCCGCCGGCTCGCGCGGCCCGGTCCAGACGATCGCCCGGCCGGAGCCGTGGATCCGGTCGGCGAGCCGGTGGCCCTGGTCGAGCGAGACGCCCGGGATCACCCGGGAGAGCGTCTTAGCCACGTGGTCGAAGGTGTTGTGGTCGTCGTTGAGCACGATCACCTGCCAATGGCCACCGAGGTCCGAGCCGGGGCCGGCTGAACGCGGCCGTTCGATCGTCTCGGTGGCGATCGCTCCTCCCCAGCTCGCGGCCTAGGGATCCGGAACGGAGACGGCGACCCGCTTGAAGGTCGCGGCGACTGTCTTCTTCTTCGAGGACTTGCTGCCGAGCGCGAAGCGAAGCTTGCGGCCCTGGACCTGGCCCGGGTTCGAGTCGTTGACCTTGGCGATCTCCTCGCCGTTGACGACCGCGCGGATCTCCGCTCCGGTCGCGATCAGCTCGATCCGGTTGCGCTCGTTGACCTTCTTGATCGCGCGGTTCTCACCCTGGGCCGGGAAGCCGCCGCCCGACGGGCCCCGGGAGAGCTCGAAGCGCTGGCGATCGGGGAAGATCCGCAGCGAGTAGCCGGTGTTGCTGCCGCCGGCGCGGACGGTGAGCTCGATGAAGGCGCCCGCCCGCATCGACTTCGGGGTCGATTTGAGGATCTTGCCGTCGACCGCGAACGAGTGGTTGGGGAGCTCGTCGTCGCCCTGCACCGGCGGGCGGAACGAGCAGGTGGTCGGGCTCTTCTTGACCGAGGCGTGCATGACCTTGGTCTTCTCGCGGTACTTCTTGTCGCAGCGCTTACCGCCGCCCGAGCGCAGGATCTCGTTGAAATCGCCCTGCGACGACATGTCGTTGTCGTAGACGGGCACCTCCGCGAGTGTGGTCGCGGCACCGGCGACGAGCGCTGTCGCGGCAACCGCCGCGAGGGCCCGAGACAGCTTGAGTCGGCGTGGCATCAGTTCTGCTCCCCGTGTTGATCGCAGCGTAGCCGCTGAACCTCCCCCAACACCCGCGCGCCCGGAAAGCTGCGGGCGCTTTGTTTCATCCCGAAAATTGGCCCTTTTGCAGGTAACGCTCGAGGCCCAGCCACTGCTGCTCCGGCGGCGTCGCCTGGATCAGGGCCGCGGCGGTCGCCGCGTCGGTGCCGGCGGCGATCCGGGCCTCGTAGGCCTCCAGGAACGTTTCGCGCCCGCGGCGCGAGAGCTCGACCCCCTCACGCAGCGCCTCGCGGACCCGGTCGAACTGCTCGCCGACGTCCTCGACCAGCCCGAAGTGGGTCAGGCGCAGGCGCTCGGGGCCGAGGGCCTCGATCCGGTCGACCGAGTCCAGCCAGGCCTCGACGTCGATCTCGGGCGGCGGCGTCGGCGCCAGGGTGAGCTCGGATGGCGGCACCCTGACGCCGGCCATGTCGCCGACGTAGGCGGCGCCGGCCTCGAGGTCGTACCAGCACAGGTGGTGGCTCGCGTGGCCGGGTACGTGCTCGACCCGGAAGCCCTCGACCTCCTCCCCGCCGCCGAGCGCGACGATGTTCTGCGCTGGAACCGGGGCGACCTCGCCCCAGAGGCGGCCCATGTTCTGCTCGCCGTAGAGGCGCCCGGCACTGCGCAAGAGGCGCTCGGGGTCGGCCAGGTGGGGCGCCCCGACCTCGCTCACGTACACGCGTAGCCCGGGCCAGCGGCGCGCGAGCACGCCGGTGCCGCCGGCGTGATCGAGGTGGATGTGGGTGAGCAGGACGCCGCGCGGTTCCTCCTCGAGCCCGCCGAGCCAGTTGCCCAACGCCGACGCCGGCCCGGGATCGACGATCAGCCCGCGGACCAGGTGGGCGGCGATCACCCGCTCGCGGCCGAGGTGGCGGGTGTCGATCTGCTCTACCACGGCCGGGACCGTACCCGGCCCCGGCCGATCAAGCGCCCTTAGAATCCCCGTGATGAGCGAGCATCGGCTGGAGCAGCCCGACCGCCCCTGGGTCATGCGCACGTACGCGGGCCACTCGGACGCGCGGCGCTCGAACGAGCTCTACCGCCGCAACCTGGCCAAGGGGCAGACGGGCCTCTCGGTCGCCTTCGACCTGCCCACCCAGACCGGCTACGACCCCGACCACGTGCTCTCGCGCGGCGAGGTCGGCAAGGTCGGTGTCTCGATCGCCCACAAGGGCGACATGCACGCCCTGCTCGACGGCATCCCGCTGGACGAGATGAACACCTCGATGACGATCAACGCGACCGCGGCCTGGCTGCTGGGGCTCTACGTCACGGTCGCGGACGAGAACGGGGTCGACCGCCACGCGCTCAAGGGCACGACCCAGAACGACATCATCAAGGAGTACCTCTCGCGCGGCACCTACGCCTTCCCGCCCGGCCCCTCGATGCGGCTGATCGCCGACACGGTCGCCTTCAGCGTCAACGAGATCCCGAATTGGAACCCGACGAACGTCTGCAGCTATCACCTGCAGGAGGCCGGGGCGACTCCGGTGCAGGAGATCGCCTACGCGATGTCGACCGCGATCGCCGTCCTCGACGAGGTCAAGGCGCGCGGCCAGGTCGCCGAAGCGGACTTCCCGAAGGTGTTCGGCCGGATCTCGTTCTTCGTCAACGCGGGCGTCCGCTTCGTCGAGGAGCACGCGAAGCTGCGCGCGATGTCCGAGCTCTGGGAGGGGATCGGGCGCGAGCGCTACGGCGTCACCGAACCGAAGCTGCTGCGGATGCGCTACGGCGTCCAGGTCAACAGCCTCGGGCTGACCGAGGCACAGCCGGAGAACAACGTGCAGCGGATCGTGCTGGAAGCACTGGCGGTCACGCTGGGGCGCAACGCCCGCGCGCGGGCGATCCAGCTGCCGGCCTGGAACGAGGCGCTGGGCCTGCCGCGGCCGTGGGATCAGCAGTGGAGCCTCCGGATTCAGCAGGTGCTCGCCTTCGAGACCGACCTGCTCGAGTACCCCGACATCTTCGAGGGCTCGAAGGTGATGGATGGGCTGGTCGCCGAGCTGGTCGCCGGGGCCGAGGAGGAGATGTCGGTGGTCGAGGAACAGGGCGGCGCGGTCGAGGCCGTCGCCTACATGAAGGCGCGCCTGGTCGAGTCGCACCGCGAGCGGATCGCGCGGATCGAGCGCGAGCAGATCCGGGTCGTGGGCCAGAACTGCTTCACCGAGACCGAGGACTCGCCGCTGACCGCGGGCGCCGACGGCGGCATCCTCACCCCCGACCCCGAGGTCGAGCGGGAGCGCCGCGAGGCGCTCACCGAATGGAAGGCCGAGCGCGACTCGCAGGCGGTCGAGCGCGCGCTCTCGGAGCTCGCCGCGGCCGCCCGTGACGAGTCCCGCAACATCATGCCGGCGACGATCGAGGCCGCGAAGGCGGGCGCGACCACCGGCGAGTGGGCCGGCACCCTGCGGGAGGTGTTCGGCGACTACCGCGCACCGACCGGCGTCTCCGGAGCCGCCGCCGGTGGCAACGAGGAGCTGCTGGCTCAGATCCGCGCCCGGGTCGACGAGCTCGCCGAGCGGATCGGCCGCCGGCCGCGGATCCTGGTCGGCAAGCCCGGCCTCGACGGGCACTCGAACGGCGCCGAGCAGATCGCCGTCCGCGCCCGCGACGTCGGCATGGAGGTGATCTACCAGGGCATCCGCCTGACCCCGGAGCAGATCGCCGAGTCGGCGAACCAGGAGGACGTCGACGTGGTCGGCCTCTCGATCCTCTCCGGCTCTCACCTCGAGCTGATCCCCGAGACCGTGCGGCTGCTGCGCGAGCGCGAGGTGGACGCCCCGGTGGTGGTCGGCGGGATCATCCCGGCGGCAGACGCCGACCGCCTCCGCGAGGCTGGGGTCGCCGCCGTCTACACGCCAAGGGACTTCGACGTCAACCGGATCATGGGCGAGATCGTCGACCTGGTCGGCGATCGCGCCGGGTCTCCCGCCGCGGCCTGAGGCCTTGCAGGGCGGCGCGTTTCAGGACCGGCTCCCGTCGGCGTCGGCGAACGAGGTCGAGGTCAATGTCTACCCCCTGAGCGACGAACCGGCCCCGGACCCGGCGTGAGCCCGCCGCCGATCGATTTCCCCGTCCGCGGGCTCGAGGGTGGCGGGATCCGCCTGCGGCTGATGGCGGAGGCCGACGTCGAGGACGTCGTCGTAGCGGCCCAGGACCCCGACCTGCAGCGATTCACGACCGTGCCCGATGCCTACGGCGAGGACGAGGCCCGCCAATGGCGGCGGACCTCGCAGGCGGGGATCGACTCCGGCACCGACCTGACGACGGTGATCGTCGACGCCGAGGACGGGGGGGTGCTGGGGGCCCGTCGGGCTTCACAACATCGACCCCGAGACCGTGCGGCTGCTGCGCGAGCGCGAGGTGGACGCCCCGGTGGTGGTCGGCGGGATCATCCCGGCGGCAGACGCCGACCGCCTCCGCGAG
>DASPGZ010000118.1:0-12835 GCA_035620355.1 Solirubrobacterales bacterium
CTCCGACTCGTCGACGTAGTCGACCTCGAGCGCCTGCAGCACCTGGGCCTCGGCGAAGTGGCCGATCCGGGCCTTCGCCATCACCGGGATCGTCACCGCGTCCTGGATCCCCTTGATCATGTCGGGGTCGCTCATCCGCGCGACGCCGCCGTCACGGCGGATGTCGGCAGGCACGCGCTCGAGCGCCATCACCGCGACCGCCCCGGCTTCCTCGGCGACCCGCGCATCGTCCGGGGTTACGACGTCCATGATCACGCCGCCCTTGAGCATCTCGGCGAGCCCGCGCTTGACCCGGAATGTGCCTGTCTCACCCACGGCGCAGAAGGATAGAGGCGGGAGAGCTCGCGGCCAGGGTGACTCGGTCCAATCTCGCCGGGCGGCGTTGTCCGGGTCGTCGCGCGGCGATCAGTAGCCCGGCGGGTGCGTGGCGACGAAGCCGCCCGGGTCGCGGGGGCCCTGCCACCGGGGCCCGGCTCCACCGGAGGTGTCGAAGCGGAGGCCGGCGATCACGACGTAGGCGTGCCCCGGGTTCGAGTAGACCGTGATCCAGTTACCGGGCCCGCTCTCACCCCAGGTCATGAAGCCGGTCGAGTCCAGCGGCGAGGAGAGCAGGCCGCCGCCGTGGAGCGCGAAGCTGACCGCCCCGGAGCAGTCGTACCCGGACGACTCGAACGAGCCGTGGCCCCCTCCGTAGACGTACGGCGTGTCCGAGATCGCGTTCGCGGCGGCGATCGCGTCCTTGACCGCCTGAGGAGCGTCGGCCGGGGCGGTTGCCGTCCCGTCGGAGTTGAGCGTTGCCTGGGATCCGCTCGGAGGCGCGACGTCCTCCGCGGGGGCCGGGGCCTGGGCTTCGGCGGCCGGTGCCGGTTCCGGAGCGGGCGCCGACAGCGCCTCGACCAGGCTTCGCTCCTCGCCCTGCAACCGCGCGAGCTGCTCGCGGCGCCGCTCCTGCATCGCCCGCAGGGCCGACTCGCGCTGCTCGAGCGTCGCTCGCGACGCCGCCAGCGCTTCCTGGCGCTCCTCGATCGCCGACCGAGCCGCCTCGATCCGGTCGATCGACGCTTCCACGTCATCGACGTAGGCGCCGGCCGCGGCGCGCAGCTCGCGGACCCTGGCGACGACCCCGGTCTGGTAGTCCTGGATCCGCTCGAGATAGGCCGACGTCGTCGCGAGGTCGTCGAGGCTGTCGGAGTCGAGCAGCAGCATGACCGCGTCGGGCTCGCCGTTTCGGTAGATCGAGACGAGCAGGCGCTCGAGCTCGTCGATCGACTTGCCCAGCCGTCGCTTCGTCTCCGCGAGGGCAGCGCGGGCCTCGGTCAGCTCGCTCCTGGCCGCGGCGAGGTCCGCCTCCTGTTCGGCGAGCTCGGCCGCCACCGCATCCTCGCGCTGCCGCAGCTGCGAGACCTCTCCGAGCAGGGCGTCGACGGCCGCGTTCTGCTCGGCGAGCTCGGCGCGGACCTGCTCCTGCTCTCCGCGCACCGCATCGAGGCGCCCGCTCTGGGCGCTGCTGCTGGACCCCGCCGTGAGCGCGATCGCCAGGCAGCCGGCGAGCGCGGCAACGGCCACCGCGAACCGGTGGCTGAGGGGGCGGAGATCGGTCTGCGCACTCGGCATGCATGCGCCGGGCTGCGAGGCCTGGGGCACCGACGACCGTAGATGGCGCCCGGCCGAATGTCAGCGTTCGATGAGCGTCTGCAGGATCCGTTGCATGGGAGAAATCTCCCATTGGGCGTGACCGGAACCCGAGAGCGGGCGCTGCGGCCGCTTACTTGACCTTGAAGGCCCGGATCCGGTCCTTGTACGCGCCCTTGTCGCGGGCGTAGACGCCGTAGGAGAGCGCTTGGACGATCGCCAGCAGCGAGGTGTTCGAGCGCGTGAACGAGGGCCCGTTCGACGAGTAGTAGAGCGTCAGGTCGGAGTGCTGGCCGATGTCCGAGAGGGTCGCGTCGGTGATCGCCATGGTCGAGGCGCCGCGGTGCTTGGCGAGCTTCATCGCCCGGACGACGATCGGGTGGGCGCGGCCGGCCGAGAAGGCGATCACGAGCGAGTCCTCATCGACTCGGGAGAGCCGCGTGATCGAGTCCTGGCGCGGGCTGGCGACGACCTCGGCGCGGATATCGAGCAGCGCCAGCAGGTGGCGCAGGTAGCTGGCGAAGAAGGCGAGCTGGTCCATGCCGACGATCATCACCCGCTGGGCGGCGCCGAGCGCGGTCACGCACGCCTCGACCTGCTCGCGGGTCAGGTTGCGAACCGTCTCCTCGACGTTCGCGTGGTCGGCGGCCAGCGAGGCCTCGAACTCGGAGTGATCGAAGTCGAACAGCGGCGCGGTCGAGGTGCCGGTCTCCGCCGGGCCGCGGCTGCGGTACTCCTCGATCGCGGCCTGCTGAAGCTCGGGGTAGCCCTCGAAGCCGAGCGCCTGCGAGAAGCGGACCACGGTCGAGGACGACGTGTCGGCGCGGCGGGCGAGCTCCTCGGCGGTCTGGAAGGCGGCCTCGTCGAGATGGTCGACGATGTAGCGGGCGACATCCTTCTGCGAGCGCGAGAACTCGTCGAAGCGCTCGGTGATATAGACGGAGAGCGCCTTGCCGTTCGGGCGGGTCGCCGGACGGCGGGAGCCGCCGTTGGCGGAGGAGCGGGGGCGGGCGGCGGGGCGGGACTTGGTGGCGGTCTTGGTCACGGGCGGTTGATTCGCGTCCACCAGGGGTTTTCCTTTTCGCCGGGGCGCACGATGCAACCGCGCGGACGGTGTGGTTGGATCGCCGCGTGGACCTCGAGGACGTCCTGCGGGTGACCAACCGCAACATGATCGGCTTCGACCTGGCGCTCGGAACCGCGGCGCTGGCGGCGCCCGACGCGACCCTGCGGGCGCTCGGGCACGACGACCCCTCGCCCGACGCCCGCGAGCTGTTCCGGCGCTGCGGCCCGATCTGGCTCACGTTCGCCGCCGCTCACCTGGTCGCCGAGCGGCGCGGGCGGCCCGAGGATTGGTGGGCGCTCGCCTGGCTGCGGGGAACCGAGTTGGTCACCGACGTGGTCTGGTCGCGCTCCCCCGCGTTCTCTCGCCCGGGCGCCCGCGCTGGGCTCTGGCTGGCCGGCGCCGGCAACCTGGCGATGGCGCTGGGCTTCCGCCACCTGGCGCGCCGGCGCTGACGCCTGCTTACTGGTAGAGCAGGAAGTCGGGCTCCGGCTCGAGCCGGAGCACCGCGCCGGGCTTCATCAGCGGCGTGTCGCGCGAGTAGAAGAGCGAGAAGCCGTCGAACAGCCTCGGCGTCGTCAGCGCCGCATATCCCGCCGCCTTCGGCTCGGGCGAGCCGATCCCGTCGAAGTTGAGCAACACCTGGACGCCCGGGCGCTGGCGGATCTCGCCGCGGCCGCGGACGCTGCCGCGCCGGAACTGGTGCACGACCAGCAGCTTCGGGGGCAGGCCGTACGCGCGCACGGTCCGCGCCAGCGTGCGGCTGACGGCGTTCACCTCCTTGGCCGTCACCCGGCCGATGCTGCGGCCTGGGATCCCGCGCCGTCCGACGTTCCACTCCGGGTCGATCGCGACGTCGACATCGGGCTCGGCGACGTAGTCGGCGAGCGCCTCGAGCTCGTCGGCGAAGGTCGCCCGCCCGGGCTGGATGTCGAGCATCAGCCGGGCGTCCGCCGCGCGCGCCCGGCGCAGGTAGATGTCGATCACCTCCGGGTCCTGGCGGCTTCGGTAGAGGCCGTCCGGACCGCCGCCGGCGGTCGCGAACACCGAGACCAGGTCGAACTCCGCGATCACCGGCCGCTCGCCCAGGGTCTCGTAGGGCGCCGCCTGCTGCGCCAGCGCGCTTGCCGCGCTCGCCGGGCCGCGCATGCCGAGGATCGTCTGGTTCATCTGCGGGGCGCCGTAGAACGAGACCACCCGGCTCCCCGGGAGCACCGCCCCGGGCCCACCTCCCCCGCGCACTCCGCCGCTGCCGCCAAGTCGCTGAGAGACCGCGGGCCGGCGCTCGAGGAAACGGTCCGTCTTCGCCCGCAGCTCGGCGTGCGTGGGCAGCGCGGCGCCGCTCGGCGAAGCGGCGAGCGTCCAGGCCGCCGAAATGGCGGCGAGCAGAGAGATCGTCCGGCGCGACATCACCCGTGCGGAGAAGCTACGCCGCCCGCGGTGGCGCTCCTGCGGCTGGGCGGCGGGTGGCGCTAAGCCGGCGCTCTGTCCTTGAGCACGCGGCGCAGGATTTTCCCCGACGCGGACTTGGGAATCTCCTCGATCCGCTCGACCAGCCGGACCTTCTTCTGCGGCGAGACCTGGCCCGCGACCCACTCCATCAGCTGCTCGTCGTCGAGCTCGTCACCGGCGACGACGAAGGCCTTCGGCAGCTCGCCGCACTCCTCGTCGGGTACCCCGATCACGGCCACGTCGCTGACCTCCGGATGGTTGATGATCAGCGCCTCGAGCTCGGCCGGGGCGACCTGGAAGCCCTTGTACTTGATCAGCTCCTTGAGCCGGTCGACGATCTCGTAGAAGCCGTCGGAGTCGATCACCGCGATGTCGCCGGTGTGCAGCCAGCCGTCGGAGTCGATCGTCGCGGCGGTCGCCTCGTCGTTGTTGAGGTAGCCCTTCATCACCTGCGGACCCCGGATCCAGAGCTCGCCGCGCTCGCCCTCGCCGACGTCCTCGCCGGTCTCGGGGTCGACCAGCCGGCACTCGGTGCTCGGCAGCGCGGTGCCGATCGAGCCGGGCCTGTTCTCACCGTCGGGGCGGACCACGTGGGTGACCGGGCTGGTCTCGGTGAGCCCGTAGCCCTGGATCACCTTGGTGTCGATCCGCTCGGCAACCGCCTCGGCCAGCTCCGCGCCGAGCGGCGCTGCGCCCGACATGACCACCTCGAGCGAGGAGAGGTCGTGGCCGTCGACCGCCGGATGCTTCGCCAGCGCGAGCGCGATCGGCGGCACCACGTAGGCCCGGGTGACGCCGTGCTCGGCGATCAGGCCGAGGAACTGCTCGAGATCGAACCGCGGCATGGTCACGATCGTCCCGCCCGCCCGCAGGCCCTGGTTCATGATCACCGTCATCCCGTAGATGTGGAAGAACGGCAGCACCCCGATCGTCGTGTCCTCCGGGTCGATCCGGAACACGTCCTGGATCTGGATCAGGTTCGCGACCAGGTTGCGGTGCGACAGCATCACGCCCTTCGGCAGCCCGGTGGTGCCGCTCGAGTACGGGAGCACCGCGAGGTCGTTCTCGGGGTCGATCTCGACCTCCGGCGCGTCGGCGGGGTCGCCGAGCAGGTCGCTGAACGGCTTCGCGCCCTCGGCCTCGCCGAGCACGTAGACCTCGTCGCCGATCCCGACCTCCGCGGCGGCCTCCCGCGCCGCGTCGAGGAACGGCGGCACGGTGATCAGTAGCTTCGCCTTCGAGTCCTCGAGCTGGTGGGCGAGCTCGTTCGCCGTGTACAGAGGGTTCACCGTGGTCGCCTTGCCGCCGGCCGCCGCGGCGCCGTGGAAGGCGATCGCGTACTCGGGCACGTTCGGCATGTAGATCGCGAGCGCGTCCCCGGACCCGAAGCCGCGGGCGGCGAGCCCGGCCGCGAACGCCCTCACCGCCTGCGCCAGCTGCGCATAGGTGATCGTGCGGCCGCTCGGGCCGTCGATCAGCGCCGGCTTGTCGCCTCGCTCGGCGGCGTGCTCGAACACGAACGAGCTCACGTCGACATCCGGGACCTCGATCTCGGGGTCGTTGCTGCGGTGGATCACGCCTCTCTCCTCCAGGTCTGAGAACGGATTGGACGCAGTATCGCGCCCGGGGGCGGTCAGGTGGAGGCGACGTCGAAGGAGGCGATCCCGAGGTAGCCGTCCCGCTGCTCGGAGAGCGCGATCGCCAATGACGGGTCGAAGATCGAGTCGCCGTCGTTGAACGTGTCGCGCCCGGACCGCGACGCGTACGGCTCCGCCTCGTAAACCCGCGCGGTCACCGCGTCGTCGAAGTACAGCTGCGTCGTCAGCACGGTCGCCGCGTCGAGGTGCACCTTGGCGTGGACGTGGACGGTGCGGCCCGGGTACCAGCCCGGGTAGACGGTGACGAACTCCACGATCCCGTCGCGGTCGGTGACCTGGGCGCCGCGCAGGTAACGCTGCTGATCGCCGGTCGAGGCCGGGTCGAAGCCGGAGTAGGCGCCCTCGGCGTCGCAGTGCCAGATGTCGACCACCGCGTTTCGGAGCGGCTCACAGCTCTCGGCGTCGCGGACGCGGAGCGCCAGCCGCAGGGTCGTGCCCTGGCGATCCTCGCGGATGTCGCTGCGGATCGCGTCGGCGTCGAAGTAGAACGGGCCCTCGGTCTCCTCCGGGGTGAGCGTGCAGGCGGAGTCGTCGTCGAACAGCGAGGCGAGGTCGCCGCCGCCGCGGGGCTCGACCGTGGTCGTGGCGCCGGTGCTCGTCTGGACCTCGGCGGTCGCGGTCGAGGCCTCGGGCTCGTCCGAGCCGCAGGCCGCGAGCAGGGCGCCGAGGCTGACGCTTCCAACTCCGGCGAGGGCCTGGCGGCGGCTGATCGGGGTGCTCATCGTCGGCAGTCTCCATGCCCTTCCCAAAGCCCGGGTAATCGCTGCGATGATCGGACCGTGATCCGGTCGCCGAGCCATGACCCCTGGGGCCGCGATCTCGCCGGCGAGCTGCACGAGCTCGAGTTCGAGAGCGAGGCGCTCGCCGGGAACCCGCTCGGCGATCCGTCGACGCGTCCACTCTACGTCTACACGCCGCCGGGCTATCCGAACGATGGCCCGTACCCCGCGGTCTGGTCGATCCAGGGCCTCACCGGCCAGATCGACATGTGGAGCAACCGCCAGCCGTACTCGCAGACCTTCGTCGAGCACCTCGACCGGATGATCGTCGCCGGGGAGTGCCGCCCGGTGATCGTGCCGATGCCCGATTGCTGGACCGCCTACGGCGGCTCGCAGTTCCTCGACTCCGCCGGCACCGGCAGCTACATGACCTATCTCTGCGAGGAGCTCGTCCCCTGGGTCGACGAGCGCTTCGCCACGATCGCCGAGCGCGACGGCCGAGCCGTGCAGGGCAAGTCGTCAGGCGGCTACGGGGCCCTGGTGCTGCCGATGATGCGACCGGAGCTCTGGGGCGGGCTCGGCGACGTCTCCGGCGACGCCGCGTTCGAGTACTGCTACCTGCCCGACCTGCCGCTCGCCTGGGCGGCGCTGCGCGACCACGACTCGATCGAGGAGTTCTGGGAGGCGATGCTCGACGATCCGAGCCCCTCGGAGTCGACCTTCGCCGCCGTCAACGTGATCGCGATGGCCGCCTGCTACTCCCCCGGCCCCGGCGGCGAGCCCGAGCTCCCGTTCGCCCGCGAGGACTGCTCCCTGCGCGAGCAGGTCTGGGAGCGCTGGCTCGAGCTCGACCCGGTGCGGATGATCGATCGGCATCTGGAGACGCTCGGCTCGATGCGGGCGATCTCGCTTGAGTGCGGGATCCGGGACGAGTACCGGCTCTACGCCGGCACCGCGATCCTGCATCGCAAGCTTGAGGCCGCCGGGATCGGACACCGCTTCGAGCTCTTCGACGGCAAGCACGGCGGGCTCACTCCGCGCTATGCGCCGCTGGTCGCCTGGCTCGCCGAGAGGCTGGCGTGAGCCGGCCGGCGGGGGTGCGCCGGGCGACCGCCGCGGACGCCGCCGACGCGGCCCGGTTGCTCGACGCCTTCAACCGCGAGTACAACGACCCGACGCCCGGGGTCGAGGTGCTCACCGGGCGGCTCGCGGCGATGATCGGCGACGAGCGGATCGTCGTCCTGCTCGCGGGCGACGGGCCCGACGCCGTCGCCCAGCTCGCCTTCCGCCCCTCGGTCTGGGCCGAGCGGCCGGACCTCTACCTGGCCGAGCTATACGTGCGCCCGGAGCTTCGCGGCCGGGGCCTCGGCGGGGCGCTGCTCGACGCCGCGATCGAGCTCGCCCGCGAGCGCGGTGCCGAGATCGTCGACGTGGTCACCAGCGATGACGACACCGCCGCGATCGGCCTCTACGAGAGCCGCGGCCTGATCGACCGCGAGGGCGGCCCCGGCGGGCCGCGGATGCGCTTCTACGAGCGCGAGCTCTGAGCCTCAGCGGGAGCTCTTCTTGCCGCCCTCGCGGCCGGCGGCGCGCTTCTGCGACTTCGAGCCGCCGCTGCCCTTGCCGCTCTTCTTTCCGCCCTTGCTCGAGGCATTCGGCGAGTTGGCGATCGAGGCCGCTCGCTGCTTGCTCATTCCCTTCTTGCGCAGGCCCTCGTACTGCTTGTCGTCCTTGACGCTCGGTCCGTGATCCTTTGCCATCGCGATCCCTCCTCTCAACCCACGGCGGAGATCGACTCGTCCAGCTCGCCGACCTCCTCCTGTCGATCTTCTTCGCCGGCGGGATACCCCGTCCGATTCCTCGAAAACGGAGGCGCTCAGGCGCCGGCGACCGCGCGCTCGAGCAACTCCGACATCCGCGCCGCCTGGCGCTTGACGTCGTGCTCGGCGGCCGCCTCGCGGGCGGCGGGGTTCGGCGTCGGCATCGCCACCGCGCGCTCGAGCGCCGCGACGAGCGCCGCGCGGTCCTGGGGATCGACCAGGACCCCGGCCTCCTCGGTGACGAACTCGGGCGGGCCCCCGACGCTGGTCGCGACCACGGTCCGCTCCATCGCCATCGCCTCGAGCGCCGCCTGCCCGAACGGCTCGATCAGCGAGGGCTGACAGAGCACGTCGGCGGCGGCGATCCAGGCGGGCACCTGGTCGTGCGGGACGCGGCCGACGACGCGGACCCCCGGCCGCCCCTCGAGCTCGGCGCGCAGCGGGCCGTCGCCGACGAAGGCGAGCCGGCCCGCACCGAGCCCGGCGAAGGCGTCGGCGAGCGCGACCACGTTCTTGCGCTCGATCAGCGAGCCGACGCAGACCAGCGCCGGCCCCTCGCCGTCCCAGCCGACCGCGGTCCGCGCCGGACCCGCGGGGCGCGGCGCGAAGGCGTCGAGGTCGACGCCGCAGTCGATCACCGCGAACGGCGGCGGGCCGGCCCCCGGGAGCCTGCGCTCGAGCCGCTCGCCGAGCCAGCGCGAGTTGACGATCAGCGAGCTCGAGCGGCCGAGGACCGACCGCGTCGGACGACGGACCCAGCGCATCGACTCGAGGTTCTCGACGTCCTGGCCGTGGGCCATGACCACCAGCGGGACGCCGGCTGCGCGGGCTGCGAACGCTCCCGCCGCGCCCGCGGGGAAGAGGAAGTGGGCGAAGACGACGTCGGGGCCGAAGCGGCGCGCTTCGCGGCGCGCCTCGCTGCTCAGCCGCGCGTACTTGGCCGGCCCGCCCCCGCGCTCCGAGATCGCGCTCACCTCGACTACGTGACCGAGGCCCTCGAGCTCACGCACGACCGGGACCAGGAAGCTGCCGAGGTCCGGGTGCTCGGCGCTCGGCCACATCTGGGTTACGAGCAGGATCCTCACGCGGCCCGAGTATCCACGGCCGGCCCGATGTAGCGCGGGGCGCCCGCTCAGACGACGCGCACGGCGCTTGGACAGTTCTCCTGCGTCAGGGTTCGGTCAAGGCAGAAAGCTCTCCGGATCGCCGTTGAGGATCGAGACGAGGCTCCCGGTCGGGATCGTCGCGAACAGGAAGCCCGGGTCGGCGCCGGGCGCAAGCTCGAGCTCGGCGCGGACAACCTCCACCTCGCCGACCGCTTCCCGCGTCACCTCGACTCCGTCGACCGAGGCGCTCAGCGGTTCGCCGGTGACCGGATCGCGGGCGTCGGGGGCGAGCGACACCCGCAGCGCCTTCTCGACCTCGTCGGCCCGTTCCGGACTCCCGCCGAGGGCGCAGAGGACGTCGCCCCCGGCCGTCACCCCGATCGCGACCATGTCGATCCCGGTCTCGATCGAGAGCAGTTGCTTGTCGGGGACCATGCGGGCGGCCACCACGTCGTTCCCGAGGCATCCGGCGGCGGCCGCGTAGGTGGGCTCGTCGAACAGCCGGTCGCCCTCGCCAAGCAGCGCCGAGCGGGCCCGGTCGGAGATCGCCAGCACCGAGAGGTCCGGCCCGAGGGCGTCGTAGGCTCCGAGGCCGTTGACGTCGGCGTCGAGCAGCGGCCTAGGGACGACGGCGTAGTCGCCGATCTCGATCATCCTGACCCCGTCGCCGGGCCGCGATCGACCCCCGGCGTCGACCAGCGCCCGCGCGAGGCCGCGTCCATCGACCCCGTCGAGGCGGATCCCGAACGCGTACGAGCCGCCAACCGAGACCAGCCGGTCGGCCTCGAGCGGGTCGAAGCCGAAGCGCCGCTCGAGCGCCGGGCTCGCCTCGACCACGGTGTCGGCGTTCGGCGCCAGGACGTCGGCGATCAGCTCGCCGCCACCGCCGGCGCGCGCGACCTGACGCGGGTCGACCCAGCTCACCCCGAGCGACGCGTTCGCCCCGCCGCCGCCGAGCTCGGCCAGCGTCTCGGCGAACGGGCCCGACGGCGTCGTCTCGGGCTCGCCGGCCTCGTCGTCGTCGCCGCAGCCGCCGAACAGCAGGGCGGCGAGCAGCGCGATGGTCGCAATCCGTCTCACCAGTGTTCATACTATGACTGGTGAGACTCAGCGACGACCCCCAGCCCGGAGGACGGCCGCCGGCGCCGGCCGAGCTCGGGCTCCTGCAGGCCTTCCTCAACACCCGCTGGGATCTCGGCACCCCGGACCACGCCGAGTCGCTGACCGATCCAGCGGCGCTTCGCGATTGGCTCGCGGTCCGCGGTCTCTCGCCCGCCTCCCGCGAGCTCTCGGGCCCGGATCTCGAACGGACGCTGGCGGTGCGCGAGGGCCTGCGCGCACTCGCCTTCGCCAACAACGGCCACGAGCTCGACCGGTCGGCGGTCGCGTCGCTCGACCGGGCCTCGGCCGGCGCCGCGGTCGGGATCCGGATCGAGCCCGGCGGCCCCCGCTTCGATCCCGCCCAGGCGCCCGGCGTCGGCCCCGCGCTCGGCGCCCTGCTGGCGATCGTCGCCCGCGCGATGCTCGACGGCTCGTGGACCCGGCTCAAGGCCTGTCCCGGCCGCGATTGCGGCTGGGTCTTCTACGACGTCTCCCGCAACGGGAGCTCGCGCTGGTGCTCGATGAGCGTCTGCGGCGACCGCCAGAAGTCGCGCGCTTACTACCGGCGCCGGGTCGTTCTGCGGAGCCCCCGCTAGCGCAGCGATAGCGTCGCCGGGTGTTTCCGGCCTATCTCTGGCGGCCCGGCCCGCCGCGCCTCGCGATCCTGCTCGCCGGGCTGTGGCTGTTCGGCACCGGCGAGGCGTGCCTGGTCGCGGCCGATCTCGGCAACTCCCCGTGGACGGTGCTCGCGCAGGGCGTCTCGCTCAACACCCCGCTCGGAATCGGTGCGGCGACGATCGTGATCTCGGCCCTGGTGCTCTGCGCCTGGGTTCCGCTGCGCCAGATCCCGGGGCTGGGGACGGTCCTGAACGCGATCGTCATCGGGGTCGCGATCGGGGTGATGGTCGAGGTCCTCCCCGCCGACCCCTCGGATGCCGTCGCCTGGATCCTGCTCGCCGGCGGAATCGCCTCGGTCGCGGTCGGCGGCGGGATCTATCTCGGTTGCCGCCTCGGGCCCGGACCGAGGGACGGCCTGATGACCGGGCTGCACGCTCGCACCGGCCGCTCCCTGCGGCTGGTCCGAACGCTGATCGAGCTCAGCGCGCTGATCGCGGGCTTCGCCCTCGGCGGCACCGTCGGAATCGGGACGGTCGCGTTCGCGCTGCTGATCGGCCCCGGGGTCCACGCGACCTTCTACGCCGTCGAGCCTCGGCTGGCTCGGCTCGGCTAGCGGGCCGCGCACCCACGGGGAACGAGATTCGTACCGAATGACGCGTCCGCACGAACCGGCCGAACGCGTCGGATCGTTGGTTCACAGATCACCCAAGGGGCAGCCTCTTGGGCGAGGACTCAGACCTCCGGGGTCACCTTTGGTGAGAGGGAGCCCTCCAGGTCTGAACAACGGAGAGCGAACCGTTCCGACCCCCGGGACGGTTCGCATCCGTGTCCGCGAGGGGACCGTCGATCGCTAGCCGGAGGGGGGGTTCCTACCGCCTCCGACGCAGCTCTTCAACCGAGGCCGATGGCGAGCTTCGGCCTTTTCAGCGGGCCAGGCTGCGAGATTGGCAACCTTGAGGTCGCGCTCGCGTCCTGCGGGAAGCGAACCGCTGACCCTGAGTGGCCTCGGGCTCCGATGCTCCATCGTGGCCTGACGATAGGAGTTTCCGCATCCGAGGGACCCCGGTTCCCGGCCATGACTGCCCACCTGCGCGACCGGCGGCGACCGACCTTCAGTCCGCCGCGGAGCTTCCGCGGGTCGTCTCCGGGTAGTCCGGGGACACCCCTACGACGCGCTTTGAGGAGCGACCATTGTTTGAGACTCCAGAGACCCCAGTCGGGCCGGGAGACCCCCCGGAGCCGACACCCCCGTTACCGGACCCGGACGAGCCGACGCCGGACACCGGCGGCGAGTAACGGTGACAGCGGTGAAGGCGAATGACGTAGGAAGGGCCGGCTTGGCCGGATGGCGGGAGACGGTCGCTGACAAGGCCGCGCCTCCGGTGGCGGCGAGAACCCCGGTCGATGAGGACGCGGTTCGGGCACCCATCGGCGCACTGTTCTTCGTGCTCTCGTTGGTCTACGTGGTCGGCACGATCAAGCGGGCGCTCGGCACTTTGAGGAGCTGAGCCCCACCGTCAGCCGAGCCGGGCCGCTCGGTCGGCACTGTGGGCATCAGCGCTCCTCGATCGGGGTTGTCCACCGGCGCTCCGCGAAAGCGGTGCAACCCGTGCTGGTCATGACGACGCGGCCCGGGCGGTCTGGCCCGCGTTGATCTCCCCGCGGA
>DASPGZ010000119.1:0-3558 GCA_035620355.1 Solirubrobacterales bacterium
ATCTCCTTCGACTCGGCCCGATAGGACGAGCCGTTCTCGAACTCGATCATCGGCACCATGTCCTGCCCGCTGATCGCGATCACCTGCTTGCGACGCCGGCGCGGGTGGGTCGGCGACTTGACGATTTCGTACTCGATCCCCTGATCATCGAGCGCCTTCTGGACCTTCCAGCAGGCGTCGATGTCGTTGTGGACGAAGGTGAGGAGGCAGCGGTGAAGCCGAACGCTTGGCACCCGGGCAGCCTATTCGCGACGTAGAGTCCCGCGGATGGACCCCGAGCGCGTGCGGATCGAGATCGCCGACGGCGTCGCCGACGCGCGCATGGTCCGCGCCGACAAGCACAACGGGCTCGACGGGCGGATGTTCACCTCGTTGATCGCGGCGATCGAGCAGCTCGCCGGCGACGACGAGCTGCGCGCGGTCGTCCTCTCCGGGGACGGCCCGAGCTTCTGCGCCGGGCTGGACTTCAAGAGCTTCACTTCCGACGGCGGGCCGAACCTGCTCGAGCGCCCGGATGGCGAGCTCGCCAACCTCGCCCAGAAGGTCGCCTACGGGTGGCGCGAGCTGCCGGTACCGGTGATCGCGGCGCTGCACGGGGCCTGCTTCGGCGGCGGGCTGCAGATCGCGCTCGGCGCCGACATCAGGATCGCGGCGCCGGATACGCGCCTCTCGGCGATGGAGATCGTCCACGGGCTGATCCCGGACATGAGCATCACCCAGACGCTCCCGCGCCTGGTCGGCGACGACGTCGCCCGCGAGCTCGTCTACACCGGCCGCAAGGTCGAGCCCGCGGAGGCGCTCGAGCTTGGCCTGATCACCCGGATAGCGGACGATCCGGAGGCCGCGGCGCGGCGGCTCGCCGCCGAGATCGCCGAGCGGCCAGCGGCCGCGGTGCGGCGGGCGAAGCGGCTGCTGAACGAGGCGCCCGACCTCGCGGCCGCCGAGGCGCTGAAGCTCGAGACCGAGCTGCAGCGGGAGCTGCTGGCGCACATGGGACAATCCGGGTGATGGCAACGACGGAGCGCCCGCGAGGCGACGCCGCCACCCACGAGGTCGCCAACCAGGCGACGTCGTTGGAGGGCTACAACACCTACGAGTCCGACGAGGTCCTGGTCGAGGCGCTGCGCCGCGAGGGCGGCGAGTGGGCCGAGGACCGGGTGAGCGAGGTCGGCGCCTTCTCCGGCTCGGCGCGGGCGATCCGCTGGGGCTTCGAGGCGAACGAGAACCCGCCGCGGCTGCGCACCCACGACCGCTTCGGCAACCGGATCGACGAGGTCGAGTTCCACCCCTCCTGGCACCAGCTGCTCGGGGCCGGTGTCGGCTTCGGCTCGCACGCGCTGCCGTGGCGCGAGCCGCAGCCCGGCGCCCACGTCGCCCGTGCGGCGATGTTCGTCTCCTCCCAGGCCGAGGCCGGGGTCGGCTGCCCGCTCTCGATGACCTACTCGGCGATCCCGGCGCTGCGCAAGCAGCCCGAGATCGCGGCCGAGTGGGAGCCGCGCTTCACCTCGCTCGGCTACGACGGGGAGCTGCGCCCCGCAGCCGACAAGCCCGGCGCCCTGTGCGGCATGGGGATGACCGAGAAGCAGGGCGGCTCGGACGTCCGCGCCAACACCACCGTCGCCGTGCCGTTGAACGGCGGCGGCCCGGGCGCCGAGTACGCGCTCACCGGCCACAAGTGGTTCATGTCGGCGCCGATGTGCGACGCCTTCCTCGTCCTCGCCCAGGCCGACGGCGGCCTCTCCTGCTTTTTGATGCCGCGCTTCACCCCCGACGGGGAGCGCAACCCGATCCTGATCCAGCGCCTCAAGGACAAGCTCGGCAACCGCTCGAACGCCTCCAGCGAGGTCGAGTTCCGCAACACCTGGGCGCGGATGGTCGGCGAGGAGGGTCGCGGGGTGGCGACGATCATCGAGATGGTCAACCACACCCGCCTCGACTGCTGCCTCGGCGCCGCCGCGGGGATGCGGGCGGGGGTCGCCGCGGCGATCCACCACACCTCGCAGCGCTCGGCCTTCGGCGCGCTGCTGATCGAGCAGCCGCTGATGCGAAACGTGCTCGCCGACCTCGCGATCGAGTCCGAGGCCGCGACGATCGGCGCAATGCGCCTCGCCCGCGCCTACGACGAATCGATCGGCGGCGACGAGGGCGCGACCCAGTTCAAGCGGATCGCCAACGCGGTGCTCAAGTATTGGCTCTGCAAGCGGGCCGTCCCGCACGCCGGTGAGGCGCTCGAGTGCTTCGGCGGCAACGGCTACGTCGAGGAGTCGGGAATGCCGCGCCTCTACCGCGAGTCGCCGCTGAACTCGATCTGGGAGGGCTCGGGCAACGTCCAGTGCCTCGACGTGCTGCGGGCGATGGTCCGCGGGCCGGAGGCGCTCGAGGCCTTCTTCGGCGAGGTCGGCGAGGCTGCCGGCGCCGACCGCCGCCTCGATGCGGCCGCGGTCGCGCTGCGCGAGGAGCTCGCCGACCTCGAGGGGATCGAGTCTCGTGCCCGGCGCCTGGTCGAGCGCATGGCGCTGGTGCTCCAGGGCTCGCTCGTGGTCCGCTTCGGCGATCCGGCGGTCGCCGACGCCTTCTGCGCCTCGCGCCTCGGCGGCGACTGGGGCCGCGCCTTCGGCACCCTCCCGGCCGGCACCGACTTCGACCGCATCATCGACCGCCACACGGTGTTGATGTAGCCGCCATGGCGCTCTCCTCGCGGATCCGCCGCCACCTCCAGAGCCACGTCGTCGGCTACCTGGCCCTGTTCGTCGCCCTCAGCGGCACTGCGTTGGCCCTGCCGGGCCAGAAGACGGTCAAGGGCAAGGACATCGCCAACGCCGCGGTCAAGAAGCGCGCGATCGCCGGGGGCGCGGTCGTCTCCGGCAAGCTCGCCGGCGGCGCGGTGACCGCCGCCAAGCTCTCCGCCGGCGCCGTTGGCCCGTCCCAGCTCGCCGACAACGCCGTCGAGCGCAAGAAGCTCAAGGCACAGGCGGTGACCGGGAACAAGATCGCCGACGGCGCGGTCACTACGCAGAAGGTCGCCGACGCCAGCCTGCTCGGCGACGACTTCGCGCCCGGGCAGATCAGCGATGCCTTCGTCTTCCCGACCGACTTCGGGCAGAACTTCTCGATCAAGCGAGCGGGGCGCGTCTACGTCGTCGCGACCGTGCTCACCGATTGCGCCACCCCGCCGTGCCACTTCGCGGTCGACATCGACAATTTCCCGGTCGAGCAGGCGGCGATCTCCCTCGAGCAGCCGGCGGTCGAGCAGCAGGTGACGATGGTCGGGATCTCGCGCCCGCTCGAGGCGGGCACCCACCTGATCAGGCTCGTACAGGGCGGCGGCCCGCTGACGATCTCGAACGTCAGACTCAGCGGCGTCCTGATCCAGTAGCCGTCCGCCGATTCAAGCGGACGGTTGTTCGACCCGATCAACCGGCTGGACGAGCTCTGGATGGCGGCCGACCGGGCCATGTACATGGCCAAGCGCAGCGGCGGCGACGCGGTCGGGACCGCGGCCGAGCTCTTCGCCGAGAACTCGGACGAGGTCACCCCGGAGCCGGTCCGAACCTGAGC
>DASPGZ010000120.1:0-3881 GCA_035620355.1 Solirubrobacterales bacterium
CCGCTTCTCGTACCCCTCGGTGACGCCCTCGACCATGTTCGCGACCAGGCTCCGGGTGAGCCCGTGCACGGCGCGGTCCGGTCCGCGGTCGGTCGGGCGCTTGACGGTCAGGGTGTCGCCGTCCTCGACGATCTCCATCCGCGTGGAGACGCGCTGCTCGAGCTCGCCCTTGGGGCCGTTGACGGTCACCCGGCCGGGGCCGACCGAGACGCTGACGCCCTCGGGCACGGTGATTGGCTTTCTTCCGATTCGGCTCATCTCAACTCACCAAACGTACGCGACGACCTCGCCGCCGACACCCTTGGCCTTCGCCTCGTGTCCGGTCATCACGCCGGTCGAGGTCGAGATGATCGAGGTGCCCATGCCGCCCTGGACGCGCGGGACATCGTCGTGGGTGACGTAACGGCGCCGCCCCGGGCGCGAGACCCGGCGCATGCCGCTGATCACCGGGCGCCGGTCCTCGGTGTACTTGAGCTGGATCTTGATCACCTCGCCGATCGCGGTCGGCTCGACCTCGAACGAGGTGATGTAGCCCTGCTCGGTGAGGATGCGGCTGAGCTCCTTCTTCAGCCGCGAAGCGGGCACCTCGACGTCGGTGTGGTCGGCCGCGAGCGCGTTGCGGACGCGGGTCAGATAATCGGAAATCGGATCGGTAAGCACGGTCTCTCGTTTACCAGCTCGCCTTGCTCATCCCGGGCACGTAGCCCTGGTGCGCCTGCTCGCGCAGACAGATGCGGCAGAGGCCGAACTTGCGGTAGTAGGCGCGGGAGCGGCCGCACTTGCGGCAGCGGTTGTACCCGCGTGTCTTGAACTTGGGCGCGCGTCGCTGGGCCACGCGCTGTGAGGTCTTCGCCATTTCTCTTACTCCTCGGAGCTCTCGTCGCTTGAAGTCTCTTCGCCGTCGCCGTCGCCGGCACCCTCGCCCGCTTCGCCCTCTTCGCCCTCTTCGGGGCGCTCGGGCTTCGCGTAGGCCTCGGGGTTCTCCTCCTTGAGCTGCTCGAGCGCCGCCTGCTCGGCCTCGGCCCGCAGCCGGGCCTCGTCCTTGCGGCGCTCCTCCTCTTCCTCGGCGGCCCTGTCGACCTGTCCCGGGCGACCGTCCTCGGCGAACGGCATCCCGAGCCCGAGCAGCAGCTCGAACCCCTCCTCGTCGGTGGCGGCGGTGGTCGTGATCGCGATGTCGAGGCCGCGCACCTCGTCGATCGAGTCGTAGTCGATCTCCGGGAAGATCAGTTGCTCGCGGACGCCGAGCGAGTAGTTGCCGCGGCCGTCGAACGAGCGCGGGTTGAGCCCGCGGAAGTCGCGGATCCGCGGGATCGAGATCGTGATCAGGCGGTCGAGGAACTCCCACATGCGGGCGCCGCGCAGGGTCACCGAGACGCCCACGGGCATCCCCTCGCGCAGCTTGAAGTTGGCGATCGACTTGCGCGCCCGCCGGAGGTTCGGGTGCTGGCCCGTGATCGTCTCGAGCTGCTCGGTCGCCGCCTCGAGCATCGGGGTCGACTGCTTCGCGTCGCCGACGCCCATGTTCACCGTGATCTTCAGCAGCCTCGGGGTCTGCATCGGGCTCGAGTAGCCGAATCGCTTCGTCAGCGCGCCGGCGACCTCGTTCTCGTAGGTCTCGCGCAGCCGTGGCGGCGGCGCCGCCTGGCTCTGGACGGTCTCGGTCGCGGCTTCCATCACTCGATCACCTTGCCGGTGCGCTTTGCGTAGCGCTGGCGGCTGCCGTTGTCCGCGACCTTGATCCCGACCCGGGTGGGCTTGTTGTCGGTCGGCTCGAGCAGCATCACGTTGGAGACCGCGATCGGCCCCTCCTGGTCGATGATCCCGCTCGCCTGCGCCTTCTGGGTGTCCTTGACCGAGCGCGGCTTGGTGTGGCGCTTGACCATGTTGAGGCCCTCGACGTAGACGCGGCGGCGCCCCGGCTCCGTGCGCAGCACGCGGCCGGTCTTGCCCTTGTCCTTGCCGGCGATCAAGATCACCTGGTCGTCCTTGCGGACGTGCATGCCCTTCGACATCAACAACACCTGCTTCGCGCTTCGCCGATCATCAAATGGATCTGCTCCGCGCTCACTAGAGAACCTCCGGCGCGAGGGAGACGATCTTCATGAAGTTGCGGTCGCGGAGCTCGCGGGCGACGGGGCCGAAGATTCGGGTACCGCGCGGGTTGTTCTGCGGGTCGATCAGCACCGCGGCGTTCTCGTCGAAGGCGATGTAGGTCCCATCGGCGCGCCCGAGCTGCTTGCGCGTGCGGACGACCACCGCCTGCACGACCTCGCCCTTGCGGACGCCGCCGTGCGGGGTCGCCTGCTTGACCGTCGCGGTGATCACGTCGCCGACCCCGGCGTAGCGGCGGTGCGAGCCGCCCTTGACCCGGATGCAGAGGATCTCGCGGGCGCCCGAGTTGTCGGCGACCTTCAGCCGCGACTCCTGCTGGATCATCGCTTCCGCTCCAGGACCTCGACCAGGCGCCAGCGCTTGGTCCGCGACAGCGGCCGCGACTCGATCACGCGGACGACGTCGCCGGCGTTGGCGTCGTTGGCCTCGTCGTGGGCGTGGATCGTCGCCGTGCGGCGGACGACCTTCTCGTAAACCGGATGGCGGCGGACGACCTCGATCCGCACCGTGATCGTCTTGTCGGCCTTGTCGGAGACGACCGTGCCCTGGCGAACCTTCTTCGCGCCCTCGAGCCGCTCCGCGGGCACGGTGCCCTCGCCGGCCTCGTGCTTGGAGCGGCTGCGGGCGCGGCTGCGGCTGCGCGCCGCGGCGGCCTTGGCGCGAACCTCGCCGCGCTCGGCGGCGCGTTCCTCGGGGCCGCGCTGCGGCTTCGCCTCACCCGCGTGAATCGAGCGGTCGAGCTTTCGCTGCTGCTTCGGGGTCAGGACCTCTGCCGGCTCGGCGTCGTCGGCGGGCGCGGCAGCGGCCGGCGCCGCGGCGGGCGCTTCCTCGACCGCGTCCTCGGCGGGCGCTTCGTCAGCGGGGGCGTCCTCAGCGGGGGCGTCCTCGGCCGCCGGCTCCTCCGCGGGAGCCTCCTCGGCCGGCGCCTCGTCCACCGTCTCTGAGTTCTCGTTCTCTTCTGCGCTCACTTCGTTTCCTTGTCGATGTCGATCCCGCGCTCGCGGGCGACGGTCATCAGCCGGGCGTAGTCACGGCGGGAGCCGCCCAGCCCGGAGGTGTTCTCCAGCTCGCCGGTGGCGTGGCGGAGGCGAAGGTTGAACGCATCCTCGCGCGCCTCCTTGATCGCCTGGACCAGATCCTGGTCGCCGAGGGCGTGTACCTCGGCCGCCTTCACTGCCCCACCCCCTCGCGGGTGACGAACTTGGTCTTGATCGGAAGCTTACGGCCAGCGAGTCGCATCGCCTCCTTGGCGAGGTCCTCGGGCACGCCCGAGAGCTCGAACATGACCTTGCCGGGCTTGACCACGGCGACCCAGCCCTCCGGATTGCCCTTGCCCGAGCCCTGGCGGGTCTCGGCGGGCTTCTTCGTGTAGGGCTTGTCCGGGAAGACGTTGATCCAGACCTTGCCGCCGCGCTTGATCTTGCGGGTCATCGCGACGCGGGCAGCCTCGATCTGGCGGTTGGTGACCCAGCCGCGACCGACGGCCTTGAGGCCGTACTCGCCGAAAGCGACCGTGGCGCCGCCCTTGGTGTAGCCGCGGCGCTTGCCGCGCATCTGCTTGCGGTGCTTGACCCGCTTCGGCATCAACATCAGCCGTCACCTCCGCCCTGGGGCTCGGCCGCCGGCGCCGGCGCGGGCTGAGCGGGAGCGGGCTGCGCGGGAGCGGGCTGCGCGGGAGCGGGCTGCGCGGGAGCGGCGCCCTGGCCGCCCTGGCGCGAGCCGCCGCCCGGGCCGCCGCGCGAGCCGCCCTGGCCGCCGCGCGAGCC
>DASPGZ010000121.1:0-9435 GCA_035620355.1 Solirubrobacterales bacterium
GCAGCGGCTGCGTAGCCTCGGCGAGCGAGATCTCGATCGGCTGCGCGGCGAGTGGACCGCCGGTGGCTGGTACGCGCGCGGCTACAACGGCACGGAGCCCGTCGGGGTCGGCGCTGAGTACCTGGAGCCGCAGCCGTGGGCGATCCTCGCCGGCGCCCCGAGCTCCGACCAGTCGCGGACGCTGGTGGCCAATGTGGAGCGCTTCCTGCAGGGCCGCGGCGCTCCCGCGCAGCTCAACGGGCCGACGCGGATCGGCACCTCGCAGTCCCCCGCCGCCGCCGACCCCGAGGTCAGCGAGTTCGACTCGGTCACCGGGGTCGGGGACGGCAACGCGGTCTTCGTCGGCGGCACCTGGTACGCGCTCAACGGCACCCTGACGTGGGCGCTCGGCGAGCTCGCGGGCGAGGTCCCGGACGCCGCCAGGAAGGCGTTCGGTGAGCTCAAGCGCAACACCCTGGCCGCCCACGCCACCGCCTACCCGGCCCACTGGAGCGGGATTCTCAACGTCGACGACGCCTGCAACTCCTATTACTCCTCGGCGCCCGACCAGTGCGGAATCGGGTTGCTGCTCGAGCTCGCCGACCGCGACTACAACGGGCAGATCACGCACCAGCCGGCGTGGGGGCTGCTCTCGATGCTGCGGCTCGCCGGGATCGAGCCGACCCGGGCCGGGTACTCGTTCGCGCCGTCGCTGCCCTTGAATCGCTACTCGATCCGCCTGCCGCGGGTCGGGATCGCGACCGAGCCGGGGTTGATGCGCGGCTACGTCCGCACCGAGTCGAAATCGCCGCTGAAGCTGGCGCTGGACCCGCCTGGGCGAGCGGCGAAAGTCTGGATCGACGGGCGGCCGGCGCCCGCCCGGATCAAGAATGGAATCGCGACGGTGACCGCGCGGCCCGGGCGCGATCGCGTCGTCGACTGGGCGATCGAAGCGAAGGGAGCTCCAGCTGCCTGAGGGTCGCCGGGGGCGCCGGGCCTAGGGACGGCCGAGCTCGTCCTTGAGCTTCTCGATCACCTCGACCGGCTGCGGGTCCACCCCGTTGCGAGCCGCGAGGTGCAGCGAGACGAGGTCGCCGAGGAGCACGGTCGAGAGCAGCCGCTGGACCCGGGTCTCCCCCTCGGTCTCGACCCGGACCACCGCGTGGGCCGCGGGCTCGATCAGCTCCGCGGTCAGGTCCGCGCGCTGGCGCTGGCGGGGGTGCTGGTCGGAGTCGTCGAGGAAGATCGCCGAGAACTCGCCGGTGCCGTTGCCGCTCCAGCCGACGATCTCGTTGTGGTCGAGCTCGGGGAGCTGGTGCTCGAAGGCGTGCTGCTTTGCGTTCTCGTTCACCTGTGTCTTCCAGCGGTAGGCGACCGGGACGGTCAGCTCGCAGCCGTAGATCAGGGGCACGCTGCCGGCGATCCGGTCGGCGATCTCGGCGGCGCGGGCGATCAGCGCCTCGCGCCGCTCCTCGAGCGCGGCGGCCGCGGCGTCGATCTCGGTCCGGATCGCGGAGGCGGTCCCGACCAGGGCCGCCACCTCGCAGGCGACGGTGAAGCCGTAGCCGACCGAGTGGCGGGGCTGAAGCCCGCCGGGCAGCCCGATCACCGGCACGTCGGCGGCCCGGGCCGCCTCGGCGAGGGCGCCGCCGGTGGTCGCGGCGTAGCGCCGCGCGCCGACGATCTCCGCGGCCTCGAAGCAGGCGAGCGTCTCCTCGGTGTCGCCGGAGTAGCTGGTGCAGAGGACGGCGCGGTCGGTCGCGGTCCACGGTGGCAGCTCGTAGTCGCGGAAGACCAGCATCGGGCGCACCAGGCGGTCGCCCAGCGCCGCGCGCGCGAGCACCGCGCCGATCGCCGAGCCACCCATGCCGCAGATGATCAGGCCGCTGGCCTCCTCCGGCTCCAAGGCGGCCGACTCGACCCTCCAGAGGGCGTCGCGCAGATGGTCGGGCAGCGCCAGCACGTCATCGAGCTGGCCGCTCGGGTCGGTGGCGCGGATCGCGTCCTCGGGGCTCAAGCGGTCACCTCGGCCTCGACCACCTCTTCGGGCTGGATCCGGGACCCGCGCGCGACCGTGACGCCGGGGTCGACCGTGGCGCCGGCGCCGATCACGGTCTCGCTGCCGATCGTCGCCCCGGCGCCCACGCGGACCCCGGCGGCGAGGATCGAGCCGCGGACCTCGGCGCCCTCGCCGACCCGGCAGCCGTCGAGCAGCACCGAGTCCGCGATCAGCGCGTCCTCGGCGACCGCCGAGCCCGAGCGCACGACCGCCCGTCGCTCGACCGTCGCCCCCGGGTCGATCTCGGCGCCGTCCTCGACGAACGGCCCGCCGTCGCCCGCGAGCTCGGTCTCGACCCGCCCCTCGAGGATGTCCCAGCTCGCCTGCAGAGAACGCTCGGGGGTGCCGATGTCCATCCAGTAGCCCTCCAAGCGGCGCCCGTAGAGGCCGTGGCCGACCAGCCGCGGGAACACCTCGCGCTCGATCGAGACCGCCCGACCGGGCGGGATCAGCTCCAGCACCCTGGCCTCGATCACGTAGGCGCCGGCGCTGACCTCGTCGGTGTCGATCAGCTCCGGGTCGGGCTTCTCGAGGAAGCCGAGGACGACGCCGTCGTCGTCGCGGCGCACGAGGCCGAAGGAGCTCGGGTCGTCGATCGGGTGGAGGCCGAGCGTGATCACCGCGCCCGTCTCCGCGTGCTGGCGCTGTAGCGCCGTCAGGTCGAGATCGGTGAGCGAGTCCCCGTTGAGGACCATGAAGCGGTCGCCGAGCAGGCCCTCGTCGGCCGCCAGCCGTATCGGGCCCGCGGTGCCCAGCGGCTTCTCCTCCTCGATGTAGCGGATCGACGGCCCGCCCGGGACCTCGTCGCCGAGCGCCTCGCGCAGGTCGTCGGCCTTGAACCCGCAGGCCATGACCACCTCGTCGATCCCGTGGCGGCCGAGCCAGTCGACCATGTAGCGGATGAACGGGCGGTCGACCAGCGGCAGCGCCGGCTTCGGCTGGGTCAGCGTCAGCGGCCTCAGGCGCGTGCCCTCTCCGCCGACGAGCACGACCGCCTGCATCAGCCGCGCCCGATGCCCTCGTAGGAGAACCCGGCGCCGCGCAGGCGCTCGGGATCGAGGAAGTTGCGCCCGTCCACGATCAGCGGGTTCGACATCAGGCCGGCCAGCTCCTCCCAGTCGAGCTCGGCGAACTCGGGCCACTCGGTGACCAGGATCGCGGCGTCGGCGCCGGTCAGAGCCCCGGCGGCCGAGACGCTGAGCTCGACGCTCGGGAGCATCGCCCCGGCCGGGCCCTCGGCGACCGGGTCGTAGGCGACCACGGTCGCGCCCTCGCCCTGGAGCCGCGCCGAGAGCACCAGGCTCGAGGCCTCGCGCATGTCGTCGGTGTTCGGCTTGAACGCGAGCCCGAGCAGCGCCACCCGCTTGCCGACCAGCGAACCCAGGTGCTTGGTCAGCTTCGAGATCACGCGGCGCTTCTGCAGCTCGTTGACCTCGATCACGGAGTTGAGCAGCTGGAAGTGGTAGCCGGTGTTGCCGGCGAGCATCTTCAGCGCCGAGACGTCCTTGGGGAAGCAGGAGCCGCCGTAGCCGATCCCCGCCTGCAGGAAGTGCGGCCCGATCCGCCCGTCGAGGCCCATCCCGCGGGCGACCTCGTTGACGTCGGCTCCGACCCCCTCGCAGACGTTGGCGATCTCGTTGATGAACGAGATCTTGGTCGCCAGGAAGGCGTTCGAGGCGAGCTTGATCATCTCGGCCGAGGCGAGGTCGGTGCGGACCAGCTCGCCGCCGAGCGGCTCGTAGGCGGCGGCTACCGCGTCGGCCGCCCACTCCGACCCCGGGTCGGCGCCGACCACGACCCGGTCGGGTTCGAGGAAGTCGCTGACCGCCGAGCCCTCCTTGAGGAACTCGGGACAGGAGACGTAGACGAGGTCGGGGTGCGAGCGGCGGATCGTCTCCCCGGTCCCGGCGGGCACGGTGCTCTTCATCACCAGCGCGTGGTCGGCGCCGTCGGGGAGCGCCGCTACCACCGCATCGACCCGCGAGAGGTCGGCGTCGCCGGAGTAGGTCGGTGGGGTGTCGACGCAGCAGAACAGCAGCCGGGAGGCGGCCAGAACCTCGTCCATCTCGGTGGTGAAGGTGAGCCGCTCGCGGTTTCGCTCGACCAGCTCGGGCAGCCCGGGCTCGTGGATCGGCAGCGGCGCGCCGGAGCGCAGCGCTTCGATCTTCCCGGCGTCGATGTCGACCGCGACCACCGGATGGCCGATCTCGGCGAAGCAGGCGCCGGTAACCAGACCGACCCAGCCCACCCCGATGACGCCGATCGGCGGCTTCTCGCTCGCTTCCATGACGCCGGACGCTACTTGTCTTCGAACTCGCGCATCGAGGTCGCGATCGAGAGCATCTGACCCTCGTCGAGCGACTGCAGCAGCGTGTTGTTGACCCAGTAGGAGGCCTTGTCCGTCTTCCAGCCGACCAGGCGCAGCCGGTCGCCGTCGTAGAACAGCAGGTAGTCCTTGCCGTCGATCGTCCGGGTCTCGCTCGGGTTGGAGAGGATCGGCGCGTCGACCCAGTTGGTCCCCGAGATCCCGTAGTACTCGTCGAGCAGGCCGTGGTTGAAGGTGTCGCCGGGGACGTCGGCGACCATCTTGTAGCCGTAGTAGACGTCCTTGTCGGGCCCGTCGATCACGAACGCGCGGCTGTCGCGGGCGAGGAAGGAGCCGGGCGCGAGCCGGGTCGGGTAGTAGACCGGGAAGTCGACCATCGGGTCGCCGTCGTTCTTGCGCTTCGCCAACACCTGCTTCGCGTAGGTCTGGCCCATCTCGGTCGAGTCGTCCATCGCCGGCCCGACGAAGTCGTTCTCCGGCTTCTCCTCCTCGGGCTTCGGGTCGTCGCCGCCGTGCGGCTTGTCGCCACCCTGCGGCTTGTCCGCGCCCCCGGAGCCGTCGCTCTGGACGTCCTCGTCGGGCGGCGGCTGCTCGCCGGCCGGGCGCTCGCCGGGGGTCCCCTCGACCGCCAGGAACTGCTGCACCGCCGCCTGGATCGCGTCGTCGCTCGCGGTCACGTAGGTGGTTCCGAGCTCGGCCGGGAAGTGGACCTCGGTCACCGGCACCGACTGCACCGCGGCGAACGTCTTCAGCAGCTCGAGCAGCTGCACGGCCTCGCCGATATCCGAGGTCGTGTAGTCGGTGAAGATGTCGAGCAGTTCGTTGCGGTCCTCGATCAGCTTCTCCGGCGGCAGCTTCTGGCGCGCCTCGCGGAGAAAGTCCTGTTGGCGCGCGGCGCGGACGAGGTCGTTGTCGAAGTGGCGGAAGCGCACGTAGGCGAGCGCGTTGAAGCCGCACATGCGCTGGTAGCCCGCCTCGAGGTTGATCTCCGAGGTCTCGTCCTCCTCGGGGATGTAGTAACGACGGTCGACGTCGACGTAGACGCAGCCGATCGCGTTGACCGCGTCGGCGAAGCCGGTGAAGTTGATGTTGACCACGTGGTGGATCGGGACCCCGGTCAGCTGCTTGACCACCTTCAGCGTCTTCTCCGGCCCGCCCGCGGAGTAGGCGGCGTTGAACTTGTCGACCCCGACGCCGGGGATGTTGACCCGCAGGTCGCGGGGGATCGAGAGCAGCGCGATCCGCTCCTTGTCGGGATCGACCCGCAGGAGCATCGTCGTGTCGGACCTGCCCGGATCGCCCTTGGTGTCGAGGCGCTTGTCGGAGCCGAGGATCAGGATCGTCTGCGGGTCGCCGCCGTCGGCCGCGGTCAGGTCGGGACGCAGGCCGGCGAGCGCGTCGTTGTCGGAGAGGTCCGCGGCGATGTCGGTCAGGTAGACGAGCAGGCTGATCGAGGTCGCCGCGGCGATCGAGGCGACGATCATCACCGAGCCGGTCGCGAACCGGGCCCAGAGGCGCTTCGCCCGCGGCGTCTTCCCCTTCTTCGGCTCCTCCTCGGCGGGCTCGTCGGCGGTCGCAGCGACCACCGGCTCCGGCTGCTCCTCGGGCTCGGCCGAGGCGGGGGGCGGCGCCGACCCGCCCGGCTTCTTCGCCGCCCGGGCGCGCAGCCCGGCGAGCGCCGCCTCCTCGGCCTCCGCCTTGTCGGCGAGCGCAACCGTCTCGGCCTCGACCGTCTCGTGCGAGGGCGCCTCGGGCGCGGCCGAGTCGGGCTCCTCGGCGAGCTCCTCCCCGTCGTGCCCGTCGTCGTCGCCCGGGTCGTCGACCTCGAGCTCGTCGTCGGCCGGATCCAGGTCCTCGTCATCGAGCTCCGCGGGGTCCGGCTCGGCCTCGTCGAGCTCATCCCCGCCGGGCTCGGCCTCGGGCTCGGGCTCGGGCTCGTCGGCGGTCTCGGGCTCGGCCAGTCCGGCGAGCTCCGCGTCGAGGTCGCGCTCGATCTCGTCGAACTCCTCGGTGAAGCCGTCGCCGGGCTCGCCTTCGCCGGGCTCGCCTTCGCCGCCCTGATCGCCCTCGGCCTCGGGCTGCTCGGCGCGCTGGCGCCCGGCATAGGTGGCGGGCGGCGGGGCCTCGTGCTCGCCCGCGTCGGCGCCGTCGCCGGGCTCGACCGGCGCGCCCTCCGGCTCGACCGGCGCGCCCTCCTCGTGCTCGTCCGGCTCGCGCGTCTCGTCGTCTGGCCTCAAGCGGCCTCCCCATCGTCGACCGCGCGCAGGCGCGTGCGCAGGCCGTCGGCGAAATCTGCCAGGGCGAGCCGGTAGCCCGCGAGCGAGCTCACCGAGACCCATTCGTCGGGGCCGTGATGGCCGGCGCCGACCGGGCCGAACTCGACCGCCGGGACACCGGCGCGCAGGAACGAGACGGCGTCCGAGGCGCCGTCGCGGCCGACGCTGGTCACCTCGCCGTCGTGGTGCGAGGCGGTCGCGGCGCAGAGCGCGCGCACGAACGGCGACTGCGGATCGACCATCGCCGGCGGCCGGCGGAAGGTGGAGACGATCGTCGCCCCGGGGATCCCCTCAACCTCGGCCAGGATCGTCTCGGGATCCTGCTCCGGCAGGTAGCGGACGTCGACGTCGATGTAGCAGGTGTCGGGGACCTTGTTCAAAGCGTCACCACCGAGGATCCGGCCGAGGTTGATCGACGGCCGGTCGAAGAGCTCCGAGCTGCGCGACGCAAACGGTAGCGACTGGATCGCGCGGAACACGTCTATCGCCCGCAGGATCGCGTTCTCGCCCAGCCACGGGGTCGCCCCGTGGGCGGCGCGGCCGTCGACCCGGACGCGCATCGCGACCACGCCCTTGGCGGCGACGCCGACGTGCATGTCGGTGGGCTCGCCGGTGATCACGAAGTCGCCGAGGAAGCCCTCCGTGACGATCAGGTCGCCACCGCGCTCGACCTCCTCCTCCGATTCCTCATCGGGGACGATCCCGAGCCGCACCCGGACGCCGTCGTTTTCGCGCAGGTCGGCGACCACGAGCAGCATCGCCGCCAGCGCGCCCTTCATGTCGTAGGCGCCGCGGCCGATCAGCCGGTCGCCGTCGAGCCGGGCGTGGAACTGCTGCTCGCGCCCGGGGACGACGTCGATGTGGCCGTGCAGGAGCAGGGTCGTCTTCGCTTCCGCCGGCCCGACCTCGGCCAGGGTCACCGGCAGGTCGCGGCAGTCGATCTGGCGGGTCTGGATGTTGCGCGCGTCGAGCCACCCCTTGACGAAGCCGGCGCACTCCTTGATCCCCTCGGGGGTCGAGGTGTCATACCCGATCAGCTTCTCTGTTAGCAGCTGCTCATCCACGACCCGAGGAGGTTAGAGGACCACCCCCCCGCCCCCGGGAGGATCAGCGAAGCGACGAACGCGGCTCAGCCGCCTTCGGCGATCTTCAGGAAAGCCTCGCTGCGGGCGCGCTCGCGCTCCGCGTGCTCGGCCGCCGCCGAGCCCTCCTCCGCCTCCGAGAGACTCCGCTCGGCCTCCTCGAGCCGGTGCCTGAGCTCCGATACGTCGAGCTCCTCGGGCGAGCGCGCCTCCGCGATCAGCACCCGGGCGCGGTTCGCGAACACCTCGAGCCAGCCCTCGCCCTGGGCGTAGGTCTCGACCTCCGAGTCGGACTTGTGCAGGCGCAACTCCGCCGGGACGAGCCGGGCGATCATCGGGATGTGCTCGGCGAGGATCCCGACCTCACCCACCGAGGTCCGGGTCGAGAGCATCTGCAGCTCGCCGGAGAACACCTCGCCCTCCGGCGTCAGGACCTCCGCCTCGAGCTTCTTCTCGCGCGCCATCGCCTAGGCCTCGACCTTCTCGGCTTCCTCTTCGGCCTTCGCATCCTGGTCGTCGCGCTCGCGCTCGACTCCCTCGTCCTTGTCGCCCTTCTCCTCGGTCCCGGTGACCTGGTCGATCGAGCCCTTCATGTAGAAGGCCGACTCGGGCAGGTCGTCGTGGGTTCCGTCGAGGATCTCGCGGAACGAGCGCACGGTCTCCGAGACCGGGACGTACTCGCCGTCGCGGCCCGTGAACTGGGAGGCGACGAAGAACGGCTGGCTCAGGAAGCGCTCGAGCTTGCGAGCGCGGTTGACCGCCTGCTTGTCCTCGTCCGAGAGCTCGTCGATGCCGAGGATCGCGATGATGTCCTGGAGCTCGCGGTAGCGCTGCAGGTTCTCCTGGACCTGGGTCGCCGTCCGGTAGTGCTCCTCGCCGAGGATGTCCGGCTTCAGGATCGTCGAGGTGGAATCGAGCGGATCCACCGCCGGGTAGATCCCCTTCTCCGAGATCGCCCGCGACAGGGTCGTGGTCGCGTTCAGGTGCGCGAACACCGATGCCGGCGCCGGGTCGGTGAGGTCGTCGGCCGGGACGTAGACCGCCTGGATCGAGGTCACTGAGCCCTTCTGGGTCGAGGAGATCCGCTCCTGCAGGCCGCCCATCTCGGTCTCCAGCGTCGGCTGGTAGCCGACGGCGGAGGGCATCCGCCCGAGCAGCGCCGACACCTCGGAGCCCGCCTGGACGAAGCGGAAGATGTTGTCGATGAACAGCAGCACGTCCTGACCGCCCTGATCGCGGAAGTACTCCGCCATCGTCAGCCCGGAGAGGGCGACGCGCAGGCGCGCCCCCGGCGGCTCGTTCATCTGGCCGAAGACGAGCATCGTCTTGTCGATGACGCCCGACTCCTTCATCTCCCCCCAGAGGTCGTTGCCCTCGCGGGAACGCTCGCCCACGCCGCAGAAGGCCGACAGGCCCTCGTGCTCCTCGGCGAGGTTGCGGATCAGCTCCTGGATCAGCACGGTCTTGCCGACGCCGGCGCCGCCGAACAGGCCGACCTTGCCGCCCTTCGGATAGGGAGCGAGCAGGTCGACGACCTTGATCCCGGTCTCCAGCATCTCCTGAGTCGGGGTCAGGTTCTCGACGTCGCCCATGTCGTCGATCGGCTCGCCGAGGAGGTTGAAGATCCGGCCAAGGGTGTTCTCACCTACCGGCACCGAAATCGGCCCGCCGGTGTGGATCAAGTCGTCGCCGCGCTGAAGGCCGTCAGTGGCG
>DASPGZ010000122.1:0-8451 GCA_035620355.1 Solirubrobacterales bacterium
TCCACCCCCGCGTGGCGGGTGGCGATCTCCTCCAGGTCGCGCAA
This sequence comes from Solirubrobacterales bacterium, assembly GCA_035620355.1. GTDB lineage: Bacteria > Actinomycetota > Thermoleophilia > Solirubrobacterales > 70-9 > WHSW01. The sequence continues at coordinate 45 of DASPGZ010000122.1, forward strand.
GCGCCCGACGTACTGCTCGAGCGCGTCCCCACGGGCGCCGGGCCGGGCGCCCGAGACCGCGTCGGCGGCCTGCACGATCACCGCCTCGACCGTGCGCGGCTCGACCTCGCCGTGGTGGGCCTCCATCGCGTGGGCGACCGCCTCCGACTCGCCGCGGCGGCGGGCGATCTTGCCGCCGACGAGCGCGTGCGGGCCCTCGACCTCGTGGGTGACCGCCTTGCCGATGTCGTGCAGGAGCGCCGCCCGCCGGGCGGTCTCGACCGAGGCGCCGAGCTCCTCGGCCATCAGCGCCGCCAGGTGCGAGCACTCGACCAGGTGGTCGAGCACGTTCTGGCCGTAGGAGGTGCGGAACCGCAGCTGGCCCAGCAGCCGCAGGAGCTCGGGATCGAGGCCGGTGACCCTGGCCTCGAGCGCCGCCTTCTCGGCCTCCTCGACGATCTGGACGTCGATCTCGTCGCGGACGTGCTCGTAGGTCTCCTCGATCAGCGCCGGGTGGATGCGCCCGTCGGCGATCAGGCGCTCGAGCGTCTCGCGGGCGACCTCGCGCCGGACCCCGTCGAAGCTCGAGAGGACGACGGCGGACGGCGTCTCGTCGATGATCACGTCGACTCCGGTGAGCTTCTCCAGCGCCCGGATGTTGCGCCCGTCGCGGCCGATGATCCGCCCCTTCATCTCGTCGTTGGGGAGCTCGACCAGGCGGGTGGTCGACTCGCTCGAGTGCTTGGCGGCGAGCCGCTGCATCGCCACCGAGAGGATGCTCCGCGCCCGCCGCTCGGCCTCGGTCCGGGTCTCCTCCTCGATCTGCTGCAGCCGCAGCCCGGCCTGCTGGCGGGCCTCCTGTTCGACCTCGGCGACCAGCAGCTGCTTCGCCTGGGCGGCGCTCAGCCCCGAGACCCGTTCGAGCTCCCGCCGCTGGACGCGCTTCGCCTGCTTCAGCTCCTCGCCCTCCTTGGCCAGGTTGCGCTCGCGATCGGCGAGCACCTGCGCGCGACGCTCGAGGTCCGCGCGCTGGACGGTGAGCGACTCGGTCTCGAGCAACGCCCGCTCCTCCATCCGCGCCAACTCCTCGCGGCGGGCGCGGAGCTCGTCGCCCGCGCCGGCCCCGTTCGGGCTCGGGCCGGGCTTCGCAGCCTCGGGGGGCGTTCCCCGGTCGGCGGCGCGATCGCGTCTCCAAGGTAGCCAGAGCGCGCGTTGAGCCATCGCTTCCTCTCAGTGGCCCAGCGGTGAAGCCTGTCGGTCCCGCTGCCGGCGTCGCCAGGCTGGCGACGCCGCGGCGTGCAGCCCGAAGCGCGCTAAAGGAACTGCTGAAGCTCGGCGCGCGAGCGCGCGCTCAGAGCGTTGCGGACTCAGGTCCGCCCGGCTTGAGACCTCGTCTTCCTGGTGGTCGTGGAACCGAACAAGTGCTTGGGATTCAGCGGGTCGCTCTGCGTGTTAGGGGCGGCAACGGCCGCACGGCGATCGTAGCCCCGCGGGGGCGTTCTGGCAAGAGCGCCGGGCGCTATGCAGCGTCGCGCTCGTACCCGCGCACGGCGTCGTAGGCGAGCTCGGCGTCGTAGCCGCGGCGGGCGAGGAAGGCGAGCGCACGGGCGCGCGAGCGCTCGTCCTGCGGCGGCCCCGAGCGGCCGCGGAGCAAATCGATCGCCCGCTCGAGCTGGCTCGAGTGGCCGTCGTCGGCGAGCACCGCGTCGATCAGCGCCGCCTCCACCCCGCGCTCGCGCAGCGCTTCGCGGATCCGCTCCGGCCCCCAGCCGCGAAGCTCGCGCTTGTCGGCCGCGAACGCCGCGGCGAAGCGGGCGTCGTCGACGGTGCCGGTCTCGATCAGGCGCCCGACCGCGTCCTCGACCGCCGCCGGCGCGAACCCCCGCTCGTTCAGCCACGAAGCGAGCTCGCCGCTGGTGCGCTCGCGCTGGGCGAGTGCCTCGAGCGCGCGCTCGAACGCCTCCTGCGACACGGTGCGCCGGCTAGGCGGCCTTGCGCTCCGGCTCGGCCGCCGCCTCGGCCGCCTGCTCGGCGCCCTCGCCGATCTCCGCTCCCTCGGCGTCCTCGGCGTCTGGTACCGCGCGCGGCGCCGCCGGCTTCCGCTCGATCCCGAGCTGCTCGAACAGCTTCGCCTCGATCTCGCCGGCGAGGTCGCCGTTCTCGTGCAGGTACTGCTTCGTGTTGTTGCGGCCCTGGCCGAGGCGCAGCTCGCCGTAGGAGAAGAACGAGCCCGACTTCTGGACCAGATCGTGCTCGAGGGCCAGATCGAGCAGGCAGCCCTCGTGGGAGATCCCGAGGCCGTAGGTGATGTCGAACTCGGCCTGGCGGAACGGGGCCGCGACCTTGTTCTTGACCACCTTCACCCGGACCCGGTTGCCGACCGCCTCGGTGCCCTCCTTCAGGGTCTCGATCCGGCGCATGTCGAGCCGCTGCGAGCAGTAGAACTTCATCGCCCGGCCGCCCGGCTGGGTCTCCGGCGAGCCGAACATGACCCCGATCTTCTCCCGGATCTGGTTCGTGAACAGGCACACGGTCTTCGCCCGGTTCAGGTTGCCGGCGAGCTTGCGCATCGCCTGCGACATCATCCGCGCCTGCAGGCCGACCTGCTGCTCGCCCATCTGGCCCTCGAGCTCGACCCGTGGGGTGAGCGCGGCGACCGAGTCGACCGCGACCACGTCGACGGCGCCCGAGCGGACCAGCACGTCGACGATCTCGAGCGCCTGCTCGCCGTAGTCGGGCTGCGAGACCAGCAGCTCGTCGGTGTCGACGCCGATTCGCTTCGCGTAGATCGGGTCGATCGCGTGCTCGGCGTCGACGAAGGCGCAGACCCCGCCGAGCGCCTGAGCCTGGGCGATGATGTGGTAGACGAGCGTCGTCTTGCCCGACGACTCGGGGCCGAAGATCTCGACGATCCGCCCCCGCGGCACCCCGCCGACCCCGAGCGCCAGGTCCAGCGACAGCGCCCCGGTCGGGATCGTCTCGACCGGCACGCTGGCCTTGTCGCCCAGCCGCATCACCGAGCCCTGGCCGAAGTCCTTCTCGATCTGGGAGACCGCGGCCTCCAGCGCCGCGCTCTTCGCCTGGGCCTCCTTGTCGGCCGCCTTGAGCTCGGCCTTCTTCGTATCCGCCATCTTCATCACCTCTTCTGAAGCCCCTCACGGGGCGGCAAGTCGACGCCTGCAAGGGACACGTACTCGGCTCCCTGCGGCTTGAGATCGGAACGGTAGAGAGCCAATCGGACAGCTTCGAAGGGCTCGGTGAGCGCCTTCGGCAGCGGCTCGGGCGCTTGCCGGACCCGCCGCGGGCGCCCCTTGCCGCGGCGCTTGCCGGGCTCCGGGGCGAGCCGCTCCGAGCGCACCCGGGCGACGGTCACGTGCGGCCAGAAGCCGCGTTTCTCGGGCTCGTAGAAGCGCTCGCGGGCGAGCACCTCGGCGAGCTCCGACTGCAGCGCGGCGGCGCCCTCGCTGCGCCCGCCGACCGCGTACAGGCGCGGGCGGCCCTTCGGCATCGCCGACGGCTCGGGGTCGAAGCGAAGCTCGACCGGGCGCACCGGCAGCGAGGCGATCAGCTCCGCGATCCGCGGGATCGCCTTCTCCGGTCGATAGGAGAGGAAGCAGAGGGTGACGTGCAACGACTCGGGCGACATCGGCCGCAGCGCCGGATCGGCGAGTGCCTTCGCCTGCCAGCGCCCGATGCCCTCCCGCACCCGGTCGGGCAGGTCGAGGGCGACGAACAGGCGTGCCCTGGGGCTCTTCAGCCGCTGTTTGGCCACCCGCCCAACCTACGCCGCCTCGCGGCGCCGGAGCCGCGCAGGGGGTCAGGGAAGCGCCACGTGTTCGAACCGGATCCGACCCGCGGTCGCCTCGGCCGCGCCCATCGTCCGCCGCGGGGCCCGGCGGCGCTCCGTCGGGCTCCCCGGGTTGAAGATCTGAAACCCGCCGTCGGTCTCGAGCAGCGGCATGTGCGAGTGCCCGAAGACGACCGCGTCGGCCTCGGGGAACGCGCGCCGGAGCCGCGCCAGCCGGCCGCGCGCCGGTCCGGCGTCGTGGATCACCGCGATCCGCGCGCCGCCCGCCTCGATCTCGGTCCGCTCCGGCAGCCGGGCCCGCAGGGCCGCGTCGTCGACGTTGCCGTGCACGGCGACCAGCTCGCGGCAGAGGCCGGCGATCTCCTCGAACGCCGCCTCGCCGGAGAAGTCGCCGGCGTGGATCACCAGCTCGGCCGCGCGCAGGCGCTCGACCCACCGGTCCGGCACCCGGCGCCTGCCCCGCGGCAGGTGGGTGTCGGCGAGCACCGCGATCGCCGCCACGCTCAGAGCTCGGCCAGGAACGCGAGCAGGTCGGCCCCGAGCAGCTCGGGCTCCTCGAAGGCGGCGAAATGCCCGCCGCGGTCGAACTCGGTCCAGCGGCGCAGGTCGGGCAGCGTCCGCTCGCCCCACTCGCGCGGCGGGCGGACGAGCTCGCGCGGGAAGTCGGCGACGGCTGCCGGCACCTCGATCCGTTCCCCGGGCGCCAGGCGCCAGCGGTCGCGCGCCTCGGCCGCGTACAGGCGCATCGACGAGGAGATCGTCCCGGTCGCCCAGTAGATGGTGAGGAAGTCGCAGAGCTCGTCCCTGGAGAACCGCCGCTCGACCTCGCCCTCGCAGTCCGACCAGCGCCGGTACTTGTCGACCAGCCAGGCGGCGAGCCCGGCGGGCGAGTCATGCAGTCCCGGGGCGAGCGCGTCGGGCGCCGCGGCCTGCGCCAGCAGGTGAAAGCCCTCGCCCAGCCGCCAGCGCTGCGCCGCCTGCACGAAGGCCACCTCGGCCTCGGTCATCGGCGGGTACTCGAGATCGGCGGGTAGCGGCAGCAGGCCGGCGGCGTTCAGGTGCAGGGCGGCGACGGCCGCCGGGTCCTCGAACGCCATCCGGGCGCCGATGATCGTGCCCCAGTCGCCGCCCTGGACCGCGTAGCGCTCGTAGCCCAGCGCCCGCATCAGCGCCCGCAGCCGCTCGGCGATCCCGGCGACATTGAGCGCCGGGTCCGGGACCCGCGAGAAGGCGAACCCCGGCAGCGACGGGACGACCACGTCGTGGCCGGCTCCGGCCAGGATCGGGATCAGGTCGCGGAACTCGATCGGCGCCCCGGGCCAGCCGTGCACGAGCAGCACCGGGAGCCGGGCGGGCGCGGCGGCCGGCGCCTCGTCGCCCGCCCGCTCCCAGATCGTGTGGATCCCTTCCCAGCGCCAGTTCGGGAGCCGGTTCAGAGCCCGCTCGGTCGCGCGCCAGTCGTAGGCGGCCGCCCAGTGCCGGCAGAGCTCGCGCAGGTAGGCGAAGTCGCCGCCGTGCTCCCAGCCGGTGCCCGGCGGCTGCTCCGGCCAGCGCACGCGGGCGATCCGCTCGCGCAGGTCGTCGAGGACCTCGTCGGCGACCGCGATCTCGAACGGCTGCGGCTCGCCCACAGCAGGCCTAGAGCGGGAAGTCCTCGCCGCGCAGCAGGCGGCGGATCAGGTGCAGCCCGAGGGTGCAGGCGCGGTCGCGGATCTCGTGGCGGTCGCCGGGGATCACCGGGTCGCGGGCGATCATCGGCCCGCCCGGGACCTCGACGCAGACGCAGACGTAGCCGACGGGCTTCTCCTCGCTGCCGCCGTCGGGGCCGGCGATTCCGGTGATCCCGACCCCGAGGTCGGCGCCGAAGCGCTCGGCGGCGCCTTCGGCCATCGCCTCGGCGACCTCGGGCGAGACCGCCCCGTGGCGCTCGATCAGCTCTGCGGGGACCCCGAGCAGGTCGACCTTGGCCTCGTTCGAGTAGGCGACCACGCCGCCCTGCAGATAGGCCGAGGCGCCGGGCGGGTCGGCCAGCCGCGCCGCGAGCAGCCCCGCGGTGCACGATTCGCCGAGGGCGATCTTGCGGCGGTCGCGGAGCAGGCCCGCGACCTGCTCGTCGATCGTCGAGCCGTCGGTGGAGAAGACGAAGCGCTCGTGGCGCTCGACCAGGCCGGCGACGACCGCCGCGCGCGCCTGGTCGGCCCCCGGGCGGTGGCGGACGTCGATCTCGAGCTCGCCGCGCCGCAGGCAGGTCGTGATCTCGAGCGGCGAGAGGTCTGTCTCGGCCTCGATCTCGCGCAGCGACTGGGCGATCGACGACTCCGGCAGGCCGAACATCCGCACGGTCTGGACCACGTACGGCTCGGCGCGCTCGAGCACCCCGCGGACCGCCGCGGTCCGGATCGCCGGCTCCCACATCTTGTGCAGCTCGCGGGGCGGGCCCGGGAGCACGATCACCACCGGGCCGTTCTCGACCCCGACGACGAGGCCCGGCGCCGTCCCCGCCGGATCGATCGCCTCCGCCCCCCGCGGCACCATCGCCTGCTTTCGATTCGCCTCCCTGAGTGCCTCCGGGTCGAACTGCATGCGCCGGGCGAAGCCGGCGATGATCGCCGCGATCTTCTCCTCCATCGACTCGTCGAGCTCCAGCTCGACCCCGGCGAACCGGGCGACCACCTCGGCGGTCAGGTCGTCGGCCGTCGGCCCGAGGCCGCCGGAGGTGACGATCAGGTCGCAGCCCTCGGCGGCCATGAACCGCAGCCCGGCCTCGAGGTCGTCGGGGCGATCGGCGACGACGAGGATGTGGGCCACCTCGACCCCGAGCGCCGCCAGCCGCTGCGAGACCCACGGCCCGTTGCGGTCCGAGATCCGGGCGGTGATCACCTCGGTGCCGGTGACCAGGATTCCCGCGCGCACGCTCATCGCGCCGTATTCTCGCGATCGGCGGCCGCGGAGCGGGTCGCGGGCCGGCTCAGCGCTCGGCCGGTTCGAGGTCGGTCTCGGTTCCCGAGCCCTCGCCGTCGCCGGCGCCCTCGATGATTCCGCTCGCGAGCCGCTCGAGCAGACGCGGCAGCTCCGCCTGCGAGACCAGCACCTGGCGCGGCTTCGAGCCCTCGTAGCCGGAGATGATCCCGCGGCGCTCGAGCATGTCGATCAGGCGCCCGGCGCGGGTGTAGCCGACCCGCAGGCGGCGCTGGATCATCGACACAGAGGCGGTCTCGGACTCGACCACGATCCGGGCCGCGTCGGCGAGCAAGTCGTCCTGATCGGGCGAGAACTCGCCCTCCGCACCCTCCTCGATCTCCGGCTCCTTCGCCTCGAGCAGCTCCTCGGCGAAATCGGGCTCGCCCTGCTTCGACCAGAAGTTGCAGACGCGGGCGATCTCCTCCTCGGTCACGAAGGCGCCCTGGATCCGGTTCATCTTCGAGGTCCCGACCGGGCGGAAGAGCATGTCGCCCTGGCCGAGGAGGGTCTCGGCGCCGCCCTGATCGAGGATCACCCGCGAGTCGACCTGGGAGGCGACCGCGAACGCGATCCGCGACGGGATGTTGACCTTGATCGTCCCGGTGATCACGTCGGTCGAGGGCCGCTGCGTCGCCAGCACCAGGTGGATGCCGATCGCGCGCGCCTTTTGCGCCAGGCGGATGATCGAGTCCTCGACCTCGGCCGGGGCGACCATCATCAGGTCGGCGAGCTCGTCGATCACGCAGAGGATGTGCGGCAGGGCCGGCTTGCCGGCCTTCTTGCGCGCCCGGTTGAGCTCGACCAGGTTGCGCGCCCGGGCCTCGCTCATCACCGCGTAGCGACTCTCCATCTCGCCGATCAGGTTCGCGAGCACGTTGGCGGCGAGCCGGGGGTTGATGACCACCGGTGTGAGCAGGTGCGGGACGCGCTCGTAGTGGTTGAGCTCGACCCGCTTCGGGTCGACCAGGACCAGCCGCACCTCGTTCGGCGACGCGTGCATGAGGATCGAGGTGAGGATTGCGTTGATGCACCCGGACTTCCCCGACCCCGTGGTCCCGGCGACGAGGATGTGCGGCATCAGCGCCAGGTCGGCGCTCACCGACTGGCCGGAGACGTCCTTGCCGAGCCAGGCGACCAGCGGCGAGGCGCCCTTGGGCCGGTCGCCGTAGATGTCGCCGAGCCGGACCAGACGGCGGCGCTGGTTCGGGACCTCGACCCCGACCGCCTTCTTGCCCGGGATCGGCGCCAGGATCCGGATGTCGGTGGAGGCGAGCGCGTAGGCGAGGTCGTCCTTGAGCTGGGCGACCTTGGAGACCTTGGTCCCTGGGGCGAGCTGGAGCTCGTAGCGGCTCACGTGCGGGCCGCTGACCGTGCCGAGCAGCCGGGCCTCGACCCCGAAGTGGCGCAGCGACTCCAGCAGGGCGGTCGCGGTCGCGTCGCGGTCGCGCATGTCCGGCCCGGGGTCGGCCTTGCCCTTCTCGAGCGCCTTCACCGGCGGCAGCTTGTAGTCGACCTCCTCCGACTCGGTGACCCCGTCCTTGGAGCGCGGCCGCCCCATCGGCGTCACCCCGGCGTCGTCGGAGACCTCGGCCTCGACCGCGGACTCCGCGTCCTCCGGCTCGGACGCCGCCTCGTAGGTGAACTCGTCGACCTCGGCCT
>DASPGZ010000123.1:0-18820 GCA_035620355.1 Solirubrobacterales bacterium
AACCACATCACGATGGCCTCCGAGATGCCCCACGGCGGCTTCAAGCAGTCCGGCTACGGCAAGGACATGTCCGCGTACTCGGTCGAGGACTACACCGTGGTCAAGCACGTGATGCTCAACCTCGAACAGGAATAACGAACGTTCCGCCCGCCTCCTCCGCTCCGCGTCCGGGGACGGGCGGGTCAGCCGAGAGACGGTCTCAGTCGAGCGGGTGGGCGACCTCGTCGGCGCGCAGGCGCCCGGCGACCAGCGCCACCGGGCCGACGATCGCCGGGACCAGCGCCGCGCCGATGAACACCGCGGTGATCCCGAAGGCCTCGCCCGCGGGCCCCGCGAGCGCGAACGAGAGCGGCAGCAGCCCGAGCGAGACGAACCAGTCGAGGCTGGAGACGCGGCCTCGAAGCTCGTCGGGGACCCGGCGCTGCAGCAGGGTGCCCCAGATCACGTCGCCGATCCCCGAGGAGACCCCGACGACGACCATCGCGATCACCATGATCCAGAGCTCGTGGACGAGGCCGATCGCGGCCACCGGCAGCGCCCCGAGCCCCCAGCCGAGCAGCATCCAGCTCAGGTACCGGCGCGGCAGCCGCCGCCACGAGATCCCCAGCGCCCCGACGGCCGCCCCGACCCCGAACGCGGTCAGCAGGATCCCGTACTCGGCGGCCCCGCCGCCGAGCTGCTCGCGGACCGCGAACGGCGTCAGCACGTCGATCGGGCCGATCAGCGCGAGCACCGCGAGCATCGCGAACCCGAGCGTCGCCCACAGCCACGGGGTGCGTCGCACGTAGGCCGCGCCCTCGCGCAGGTCCGCGAGCCCGGCGGCGAGCCCGGGCGTCTCGGCCGGCTCGCGTAGCGCGGTCCCGCGGATCTTGATTCCGGCGAGCAGCGCGGCGGAGATCAGGAAGGTGACCCCGTCGATCAGGATCGCCGCGCCCGGAGACAGCAGCGCGACCGCGATCCCGCCGAGCGCCGGGCCGGCGGCGAACTCGGCCAGCGGGCGCAGTATGCCCTCGAGGCCGTTCGCCGCCAGCAGTTCGCTCTCGGGCAGCAGCCGGGGAAGCAGCCCCGTGTAGGAGGGGAGGAAGAAGGCCTCGGCGCCGCCGATCAGGAACCCGCCGACGCCGATCTGCCAGAGCTCCAGCGAGCCGGCGATCGACAGTCCCCCGATCAGCACGACGACGCCGGCCCGGATCAGGTCGCAGACGATCATCACCGTGCGCCGCGGGAGCCGGTCGGCGGCGACCCCGCCGACGAGCACGAATCCGATCAGCCCGACGCTGTACGAGCCGGCGATCAGCGACAGCGCCACCGGACCGCCGCCGAGCTCGATCACCTGGAAGGCGATCGCGACCAGCCACACGCCGTCGCCCGTGAGCGAGATCGCGAGCGCTCCGAACAGCAGCCGGTAGTCGCGATTGCGCAGGGGCTCGAGGGTGGCGGGCGCGGAGGGCATCGGGCAGCGAGGCTAGATCGACGCGCCGAGCAGGAGCCCGAGCTGGCGCGACTGGGCGACGAGGGCGCCGTCCGGCGTCCACAGCTCGCCGTCCTCGTCGAAGAAGCCGTCGCGGACCAGCCGTGAGGTGAACCGTCCCAGCAGCAGCGAGTCCGGGAGCGGCAGCGGGGCGCGGAAGTGAACCGTGAGGTCGATCGTCGGCGCCGGCGCGAGCTCGAGCAGCCGCGGCCAGGGCGCCGGTGGCCAGGCGTCGGCGAGCATCGCCACCGCCGGCGCGTCGAGCGGCCGGCGCTCGCGCAGCCCGAGCCAGCCGCCGACCAGGCCCTCGTCGGCGTTCGAAAACGGCGGCTCGCCGAAGCGCGGCTGCATCGAGAGCCGCTGGGTGAACGGCGGCCGGTCGGGACGGCGGGTGTCATCGAGGTCGACCCGCTCGGGCTCGGGCCGCTGCGCCGGGTCAGGCGGCTCCACCTCGGGCATCGGAGGCCCGTCGAGCAGCGGGCTCTCCCAGGCGACCGAGTGGGCGCCGAGGCCGAGCGCGATCAGCTCGCCCCCCTGCTCGAGCCGGCCGCTCACGGTCGAGAGCGATCGTCCGCGGCGCTCCTCGACCGCGCGCACGGTCACCGGGCCGGCGCTCGGCGAGCGCAGGAAGTGGACGCTGATCGAGCGCGCCGAGCGGTCCGGGTCGTCGACCGTGAGCTCGAACCCGCGCAACAGGATCGCCATCACGTAGCCGCCGAGCGGTCCGCGCGGGGTGTCCCAGCCCGGCTGGATCTCGCCCGCCCACTCGCCGTCGCCACCGGCGTCGAGCGCGATGTCGGTCTCGAAGCCGTGCACGGTCGGGTGACGATATCCACCCATGGCACGGCCGAGGCGTAAACACCGGCTGCCCCGGGTATCAGGCCCGGCGAGGACGCCATCATGGCTGTCTGACCCCACGAGGCTGAGCAAGGAGGCGGCGGTGAAATCAGCGGACTCTCCCCACGGACTGGAGTTCTGGATCAGCGTTGCCGAGGGCCCCGAGGGGGGCTCGATCGTGACCGTGTTCGGCGACCTGGACGCGGCGACCTCGGAGCGCGCTCGCCAGGCGCTCACCGAGGGCCTGGAGCGCGACGGGGACGTCGGGGTCGACCTTCGGGGATGCGCGTTCGTCGACTCGTCGGGGATCGCGGTGCTGGTCTGGGCGGCGTGGCGGCTGAAGGAGCAGGGCCGCAGGCTGCTGTTGCTGGGCGCCCGCGCGCGGGTCCGCTCGATCCTCGAGCTGGCCGGCGTCGCCGGGCACTCGGCGATCGTCATCGACGCCCCCGAGCGCGACGACGACTGAGCGCGGCCCGACCGCGCCTCGGACGTAGCCGCGATCTACGTCGTGGGCGTGCGAGCATGGCCGAGTGACCGCCAGCGCCCCGCCCGCCCTCGACCTCGACTCGGTCCGCGACCGCTTCCCGGCGCTGCGACGACAGGTCGGCGGCCGGCCGGCCGCGTACTTCGACGGGCCCGGGGGGTCGCAGGTACCGGAGGTCGTGATCGAGGCGATGAGCTCCTATCTCGAGCGCTCGAACGCGAACGCCGGCGGCGCCTTCGCCAGCTCGCGGGAGACCGACGAGCTGCTCGCCGAGGCGCACCGGGCGGCCGGCGACTTCGTCGGCGCGGAGGCGGACGAGATCGCCTTCGGCGCCAACATGACCACGCTCAACTTCCTGCTCTCGCACGCCCTCGCGCGGACATTGGAGCCGGGCGATGAGATCGTCGTCACCGAGCTCGACCACGACGCCAACGTCAGCCCCTGGTTCCGCGCCGCCGAGGACCGCGACCTGCGGATCCGGGTGGCGCCGATCGACCCGGCGGACGGCGCGCTCGACCTCAACGCGCTCGAGGCGCTGATCGGCGAGCGGACCCGGGTGGTCGCGTACACGCTGGCCTCGAACGCGCTCGGCAACGTCTGCGACTCGGCGCGGATCGCGGCGGCGGCGCACCGGGTCGGGGCGCTCGCCTGGGCCGACGGGGTCCACCTCGCCCCCCACCGCCGCCTCGACCGCGAGGCGCTCGGCGCCGACGTCCTGCTCTGCTCGCCGTACAAGTTCTTCGGCCCGCATCTCGGGCTGGCGGCGATCCGCCGCGACCTGGCCCAGAGCCTGCCCGCCGATCGGGTGCGCGCCGCTGCCTCGGAGCCGCCGGGACACCGGTGGGAGACCGGGACCCTGAGCCACGAGGCGCTCGCCGGCGCGGTCGCGGCGATCGACTACCTCGCCGGGCTCGCCGGACCCGACGGCGATCGGCGCGAGCGCCTCGACACCGCCTTCGCGGCGATCCGCGCGCACGAGGAGGGGCTGACGCTGCGCTTCCTCGCGGCGCTCGAGCAGCTCGACGGCGTCCGCCTCCACGGGATCACCGATCCGGGGCGGGTCGGCGAGCGCACGCCCACCTTCCTGCTCGAGCTGGCGGGCAAGCGCCCGGCCGCGGCCGCCGCCGAGCTCGGCGAGCGCGGGATGTTCACCTGGGACGGGCACTTCTACGCCGTCGGCCCGCTGAAGCGGCTCGGACTGCTGCCCGACGGAGGCCTGCGGGTCGGCTTCCTCCACTACACGACCCCGGACGAGGTCGACGACCTCGCCGGCGCGCTTGCGGAGCTCGCCTGAGCGGCGACGTCGGGGCGACTCGGCCTAGGCCGAGGCCCTCGCCCGCCGCCACGGGCGCCGGGCGCGCTTGCGGTCCTTGAGGATCCGGTTGGCCGCGTTGTGGCCGGAGCAGCCGGTGACGCCGCCGCCCGGGTGGGTCCCCGCGCCGCAGAGGTAGAGCCCGTCGACCGGGGTTGCGTACTGGGCCATCTCCGGATGCGGGCGCATGAACGCCATCTGGTCGAGACCCTGCTCGCCCTGGAAGATCGAGCCCCCCTGGAGGCCGAAGATCCGCTCGAGGTCCGGCGGCGCCAGCACCTCGCGCTCGAGCACCGCGTCCTTGAGGTTGGGGGCGAACTGGGTCAGCTGCTCGACGCAGGTGTCGCCGTAGCGCTCGCGGTCGCCGGGCTTCCAGTCCTCCTCGTTCGGCGGCCCGTACTGGGTGAACATCGTCATCACCCAGCGCCCGTCGTCGGTGAGCGTGGTGTCGACGGCCGAGGGCAGCTCGGCCTCGACGTAGGGATGCTCGGCGGGCTTGCCCAGGGTCGCGTCCTGCCAGGCGCGCTCGAGATAGTCGATCGAGGGGCAGATGTTGACCCCGGCGGTCATCATCAGCTGCTGCTCCTCCTCGGTCACGCCCTCGTACCTGGGCGGCTCGGAGAGCACCAGGTTGACCTTGACCGAGCCGCCACGGGTTCGGTAGCGGCCCATGTCCTCGGCGACCTCGGCGGGGAAGTTCTCGGCTCCGGCGAGGTCGAGCACGGTGGTCTTCGGGTGCGCGCCCGAGGCGACGACCGGCGCGCGGAGCTCGGTCCCGTCGGCCAGCGTGACCCCGATCGCGGCGCCGTTGCGGACGTCGATCGAGGCGACCTCGGCCCCGGTCATGATCTCGGCGCCCGAGGCGCGGGCGGAGGCGGCGATCGCTTCGCTGATCGCGCCCATGCCGCCGATCACCTGGCCCCAGGCTCCCTCGATCCCGCCGCACTCGCCGAGCGCGTGGTGGAGCAGGTTGTAGGCGGTCCCGGGGGTGCGCGGGCCGGCCCAGACGCCGACCACGCCGCTCGACGCGGTCGAGCCCTTGAGCCCGTCGAGCTCGAAGTAGTCGTCGAGCAGGTCGCCGACGGACATTGTGAACACGCGGACGAGCTCGTGGATCTCGCGCTTGTTGAAGCCCGCCATGCGGGCGCCCTCGCGCAGCAGGGCGGCCAGATCGCCGGGCGACTTCGAGCCGAGCGCGGGCGGCTCGCGCAGCATCATCGGCTTGACGAAGCGGGCGGCGCGGTCCATCAGCGCCTCGAACTCGGGGTAGGCGGCCTCGTCGCGCTTCGAGTAGCGGCCGATCGAGGCCGCGGTGCGCTCGACCTCGTTGAAGAAGAAGATCGGGCCCTCCTCGGTCAGCGAGACGTAGGCCGGGTCGAGCGGGATCGCCTTGTACCCAAAGCGCTCGAGCTCGAGCTCGGAGACGATCTTCGGCTGCAGCATCGAGACCACGTAGGAGCAGCGCGAGACCCGGGCACCGGGCCAGAGCTCCTCGGTGACGCAGGCGCCGCCGAGGATGTCGCGGCGCTCGAGGCAGATCACGCGGAGTCCCGCCTTCGCCAGGTAGGCGGTCGTGGTCAGGCCGTTGTGGCCACCGCCGACGACGATCGCGTCGTATGAGCGGGGACCTCGCCCGGGCGCGCTTCCGTTGGGGGAGGACGAGGACGGGGCGGACGTGGTGGCAGCTTCCATGGCCGCCACCCTAGCAAATACGTGAGATTGACTACAAGGTCAAGCATCCGCCAAAGCCGGTCCCAGCCCCCGCTCGCGGCCTGCTCGCGCAGCGCCGGCAGCACGAACTCGCCGTCGACGCCGATCGAGCCCATCGCGTTACCCGGCCCGGCAGCGGCGACGCGGAGGCGGGCTGCGCGGGCCTCGAATTAATGCGAAACTAGGTTCCGTAATTAACTTGAGCCGCGGCGGCGGCGTGCCGGAGGAGGAAGCGTGGCGACGATCGTCTCAGGGGGGGACGCCTACATCGGCGGTTCCTGGACCGAGGGAGACGGCGAGCCGATCGCGGTCGCCAACCCCGCCACCGGCGAGCAGATCGGCTCGGTCGCCGCCTCGACCGAGCTCCAGGTGGACGCGGCGGTTGCCGAGGCCGCGCGGGCGTTCGAGTCGTGGCGGCGCACCTCGGTGCTCGAACGCGCCGAGCTCTGCCGCCGCGCCCACCTGATCTGCCTCGAGCGCGTCGACGAGATCAGCGAGATGATCGCGGCGGAGGTCGGCAAGACGGTCGCCTCGGCGCGTTCGGAGATGGAGGGCGGGACCGCCGAGCACTTCCGGCGCGCGGCCGAGGACGTCCTCCGCCATCGCGGCCAGGTGCTGCCCTCGACCATGGACATGGTCACCTCGAAGAAGGTGCTCGTGGTCCAGCAGCCGGTCGGAGTGGTGGCGGCGATCTCGCCGTGGAACTTCCCGGTCGACATCGCCGCGATCCCGATCGTCTACGGGCTGGCGCTCGGTTGCACGGCGGTATGGAAGCCGTCCGAGCACGCGCCCCTGTGCGCGCAGCTCTTCGTCGAGGTGTTCGAGCAGGCGGGCTTCCCGGATGGCGTCGTCAACCTCGTCCACGGTCGCGGAGAGACCGGCGCCGCGCTGGTCGCCAACCCGGGCGTCGACGCGGTCGTCTTCACCGGCTCGGTTGCCACCGGCGAGCGGGTCGCCAGGGAGGCTGGCCTGCGAAACCGGGTGCTCGAGCTGGGAGGGAACGGCCCGCAGATCGTGCTCGCCGACGCGGACATCGAGCGGGCCGCCGACGCGGCGGTGCGCGGGTGCTTCTACCTCGCGGGCCAGTGCTGCACCGCTGCCGAGCGCGTGCTGGTGCACGAGTCGATCAAGGGCGAGTTCCTCGAGACCCTGCTGGCGCGGACAGCGAGGCTGCGGGTCGGCGACCCGTTCGACCCCGAGACCGACCTCGGGCCGCTGTGCACGCCCGAGGTGCTCGAGCGGACCCGGCTCCACCTCGACGATGCCGTCGCCAAGGGCGCCCGGATACTCGCCGGCGGCGGGCACGACGGTCAGTTCCACGAGCCCACCGTGCTCGACGGCGTCACCAGCGAGATGCTGATCGCCCAGGAGGAGACCTTCGGGCCGGTGGCGCCGATCATCGGCTTCCGCTCCAACGCGGAGGCGATCGCGATCGCCAACGAGACCGTCTACGGGCTCACGGCGGCGGTCTTCACCGAGTCGCTGGTCGACGCGTGGGAGTTCGCCGACGAGCTCCGCCACGGGACCGTGCACGTGAACGAGTCGACCAACTACTGGGACCAGCTGGCGCCGTTCGGCGGGATGAAGAAATCCGGCGCCGGACGTGAGCTCTCGACCTGGATGGTCGACGCGCTCACCGAGACGAAGCAGATCAGCTTCGACCTCGCCCGCTCCGGCCGCGGCTCCGGGCCGGACATGGAGTGACGATGCCGTCGGCGCCGCTCGCCGGGATGCGGGTGCTCGACTTCACCCGGATCCTCTCGGGGCCGTACGCGACGATGCTGCTGGCGGACCTCGGCGCCGAGGTGATCAAGCTAGAGCGGCCCGGCACCGGCGACGACACGAGATCGTGGGGACCGCCGTTCGTGAACGGGATGAGCACCTACTTCGCCGCCGTCAACCGCGGCAAGAGAAGCGTCGCGATCGACCTGCAGAGCGAGCGCGGCCGAGCGCTCGCGGTCGAGCTCGCGGCGAGCGCCGACATCCTGATCGAGAACTTCCGTCCCGGCGTCAGCGCCAGGCTCGGGCTCGCCTACGACCAGCTCGAGCCGCTCAACTCCGGGCTCGTCTACGCCTCGATCAACGGCTTCGGGTCGCACGGTCCGCGCGCCCAGGACGCCGGCACGGAGGTGATCGTCGAGGCCCAGACGGGGCTGATGGCGATGATGGGGACGCCCGATGGCCCGCCCGTCCGCTTCGGGGTCGCCATGGTCGACATCGCGACCGGGATCGCGCTCGTCTGCGGCGTGCTCGCCGCCCTGCTCGAGCGCGACCGCAGCGGTCTCGGGCGCGAGCTCGAGTTCCCGCTCTACACCACAGCGTTCAGCTGCCTGGCGACCGTGATCGCCTCGGCGAGCGTCGACGGGGCGAGCCAGGAGGGGCGCTGGGGCAGCGGCCATCCCTCGATCGTCCCCTACGCGGCGTTCGAGGCGCGCGACGGCTTCGTCGTCCTCGGGGCGATCAACGAGCTGATGTGGGAGCGCCTCTGCGCGGCGCTGGGGCTCGCCGATCTGGCGGGCGACGAGCGCGCGGCCTCGAACGAGCGGCGGGTCGGAAACCGCGGCCTCGTCGACGCGACGATCGCCGCCGCGGTCTCCTCCCGTACCACCGCCGAGGTCACCGAGGAGCTCAATCGTGCCGGCGTGCTGGTGGCCCCGGTCCGCAACGCCGCGGCCGCGGTCGAGGACCCTCTGGGGGCGGCGCTCGAGCTCGTCGACGAGCTCGACGGGATCCGCTTCACCCGCACCCCGCTGAGCCAGTTCGCGCGCCGGCCACTGGCGCCCGCACAGCGGCTCGGGGCCGACTCGGCCGCGGTGCTCACCGAGGCCCTGGGCAAGGGCGCCGACGAGGTCCGTGAGCTGCTCGAAGCGCGGGTGATCGAGCTCCCCGAACGGCCGTCCACCCCCTCCCCGGGAGCGGTCGGCGGCGGCGCGGCGCACGCTTCGAGCACCTGACGCTCACCCGCCGGGCGTCCCGGCGAGGCGGCGTTCGGCGCGGCTCTGCTGCCAGATGGTCAGCGCGACGGCGGCGGTCGTGAGCAAGAAGAGGAGCGTTGCCAGCACGTTCACGTCGGCGGGGATCCCGCGTTGCGACGCGCCGAAGATGAACAGCGGGAAGGTGACCGTGGTACCGGAGTTGAAGTTCGAGATCACGAAATCGTCGATCGAGAGGGCGAAGGCGAGCGCGCCCGCGGCGATCACCCCGGGCCACAGCAGGGGCAGGGTCACGGTCCTGAACCGGGCGAAGGGGCCGGCGCCGAGATCGGCAGCCGCCTCGTCGAGGCTCGGATCGAGCGCGATCAGCCGCGCCCGAACGACGACGACGACGAAGCTGATCGAGAACATCACATGCGCGACGAGCAGGGTCGGGAAGCCTCGGGCGAGATCGATGTAGACGAACATCGAGAGCAGGGCCGCGCCGATCACGACCTCCGGGGTCGCCATCGGGATCAGGATCAGCACGTTCGCCGTCCGGCGGCCGCGAAACCGGTGGCGGACCAGCGCGAGCGCCATCAGCGTGCCGATCGCCGTCGCGATCAGGGCCGACGCGATCGCGAGCTCGAGGCTGGTGAACAGCGCCTCGGTCAGGTTGTCGTCGCTGAACGGGCTGCGCCAGTGATCGAGCGTGAAGCCCTGCCAATCGATGTTGAAGTTGCCGACCGGGTCGTTGAACGAGAACAGCGCGATGATCGCGATCGGGATCAGCATGTACGCGGTCGCCAGCCACATGTAGACCGTGAGGGCGCCGGCACGCAGGCGCCCGAGAAGCGAGGTCGCCGGAGGCGGGCGCGGCGGCGGATGCGGTGTGTGGCCGCCACCCGCCTCGTCGTCGCCGATCAGCGCCCGGCTGCCGGCGCCGCGGATGTAGACCACGACGACGATCAGGATCAGGGCCATGAGCACGAACGAGAGCGCCGCGGCCGTCGGGTAGTCGGCGAGGGTCAGGAACTGTCCCTGGATGACGTTGCCGATCATCGCCTGATTCGGCCCGCCCAGGAAGTAGGCGTTGACGTAGTCGCCGACCGCGGGGATGAAGGTGAGCAGGACACCGGCCAGGATTCCCGGGGCCGAGAGCGGGAGGGTGACCCTGATGAACGCGGAGCGCGCCGAGGAGTACAGGTCCTGGGCGGCCTCGATCAGCCGTCCGTCGAGCCGCTCGAGATTGGCGTAGATCGGCAGGACCATGAACGGGAGGAAGTTGTAGGTGAGCCCGGCGATCACCGACCAGGGCGTGTCGAGGATCCGGCCGGCGTCGCCGAGCAGGCCGACGCTGCTCAAGGCCTCGACCAGCGGGCTCCGGTCGGAGAGGATCGTCTGCCAGGCGAGCGTCCGGATCAGGTAGGTGGTGAAAAAGGGGGCGATGACGGCGAACAGGACCAGGCGCTTCCAGCGCCCGGCGCGGAAGGCGATCGCGTATGCGAGCGGGTAGGCGATCGCGAGAGCCACCACCGTGGCCACGGCGCCGTATGCGAACGAGCGCACGAACTGCTCGCGGTAGGTCGAGAGCGCATCGCTGAAGTTCCCGAACGCCCAGTTGAAGACGAAGCCGTCCTCGAGCGAGCCGCTCTCGAGCGAGATGATGCCCATGAAGAACATCGGCACGACGAAGAAGAGGCCGAGCCACAGCGCCCCCGGCGCCAGCAGGGGGAGGGCCGAACGACGGCGGCTCAAGGTCCGCACCGAGCCCGGCGCGCCCCTCCGCGCGCCGCCCCGGCGTACGTCGCTATCCCGTGGTGACCTGCTCCCACGCCTGCTCGATCTCCTCGGCGTCGTCGCCCTCGAGGATCGGCTGCGTCGAGCATCCCTCGGTGAACCCCTCGCTCGGGAAGATCAGATCGTTCGAGGCCAGGTCGGAGCCCTGCTTCTCGAACACCTCCTGAACGCCGTCGACGGGGGTGGTGTAGTTGACGTAGGCGGCGATCTGGGCCGCGTTCTCGGGCTCGTAGATGAAGTTGAGGAACTCGTAGGCGGCGCCGGGGTTCGGGGCACCGACCGGGATCACCCAGTCGTCCGACCAGAGAATGCAGCCCTCGTCCGGGACGCGGAACTCGATCGCCGGGTTGTCGAGGCGCATCTGCACCGCATCGCCCGACCAGCCGACCGCCGCGACCAGATCGCCCCGGGGCACGTCGTCGACGTAGTCGTTGCCGGTGATGTCACGGATCTGGCCCGAATCGACGGCCGCCTCGATCTTGTCGATCGCCGCGAGCCAGTCCTCCTTGGTCGCTTCGGCCGGATCGATCCCCTCGGCCTTCATCACCAGCGGGACCGTGTCGCGCAGCTCCGAGAGCATCGCCACCTTGCCCTTGTACCTGGGATCGAAGATGTCGTTGATCGAGGTGATGTCCGGGGCCAGGTCGGTGCGCACGATCAACCCGGTCATCCCGCTCTGGTACGGGACGGTGAACTTGCGCTCCGGGTCGAACTCGGGGTTCTGCAGCTCGGGCAGCAGGTTCTCCTCAACGTTCGGGAGGGCGCTCTTGTCGAGCTCCTGGAGATAGCCGAGGTCGTAGTACTTGCGCGCCATCCAGTCGGTGGCGACGATCAGGTCGCGGCCGCCGGAGGAGCCGTTCTCGAGCTCGGGTCGCAGCTTCGCGAAGTGCGACTCGTTCGAGTTGATCTCCTCCAGGTACTCGACCTCGATCCCGGTCTCCTCGGTGAAGTTGGCGAGCGTCGAACCGGGCCCGTCGACGGCACCCTCCGACTTGTCGATGTAGAGGACGGCGCTGGAGATCGTCAGCGGCTCGCCCTCGACCGGGGTGGTCGAGGCGACCTCGACCTCGGACTCGCCGTCGCCCTCGTCATCGGAGCCGAGGTCGCTGCCGCAGGCCCCGAGTGCGAGGCTGACCGCGACCGCGGCAATCGCGAGCGAGATGCGTCCCGGAGGTCCGGCCACCCGCCGGCCGTCGTCGCGCGCTTCGTGCATCTCTCCTCCTACCTCTCGGGGCCTCACGGCGCATACTATCCGCAAAACCGAACCTAAGTTCCGATGTTGTGACAGAGCCCCCCGGCCGAGCCGAGATCTGCGTACTCCAGCACGCCGGGGACACGCCGCCGGCTCTGCTCGGCGAGTGGCTCGACCGGCGCCGAATCGACCACCGGGTCGTCAGGGTCGACCTGGGCGCGCCCCTGCCGGAGGCCGCCGACGAGTTCGCCGGGCTCGTGATCCTGGGCTCGGAGCATTCGGTGAACTCGCTCGACCCGCCCTGGGTGGCGCGCGAGCTGGCGCTCGCGCGGCGGGCGATCGATACCCGCGTTCCGGTGCTCGGGATCTGCTTCGGCGGACAGATGCTGGCGGCCGCGATGGGCGCCTCGGTGGGCGCCGCGGCGAGCCCGAGCATCGGCTGGTGCGAGGTGGCCGGTCCTCGGGGCGGGCTGGTCGGCGACCGCCGGTGGCTGCACTTCAGCTATGAGGCGTTCGCGCTGCCCGAGGGCGCCGAGCAGCTGGGAGAGCTGGGCGGGACGCCCGCCGCCTTTCGCCGCGGACCGCATCTCGCGGTCCAGTTCCACCCGGAGGCGACGGTCGAGATCGTCGCCCGCTGGGCGCAATGGGACGCCGCGCGCCTGCGGCGTCTGCGGATCGACCCGGCGCCGCTGATCGCCGCCTCGGCCGAGCGACAGGCCGCGGCGCGGGATCACGCGTTCGCCCTGTTCGACTCCTGGATCTAGGGAGGGGGAGCGAGGTCGAGCGTGCGGATGCGCTCGGGCTCGATCTCGACCCGAAACCGCGGCACGAACTCCGGCGCCGAGTAGGCGTAGGGGCGTCCCTCGTAGATCTCGGAGAGCGCATCGATGTGGGCGTAGTCGGCGTCGGGGGAGATCTCTGCGACGCGACCCTGGATCGCGACGTGGCGGAGGATGTTGGCGGTGTCGACGACGACCAGGGATAGCCGCGGGTCCCGGCGCAGGTGCGCGAGCCAGACCCCCTCCGCCGCGTTCACCGTCACCCGCTCGCCGTCGCGGTCGCACCAGACGACGACGCTGTAGGGATCGCCGCCCCGCTTCAGCGTCGTCAGGCAGCAGGGGTTCGGGGAGCGCAGGAGCTCGTCGACGATCTTCGGCTGCTCGCTGATCACAGGTGCTCGAAGTATCGCGCCAGCTCGAAGTCGGAGACCGAGTCCGGATCGCCGCCGGAACGGTGGAACGTGAGCCATTCCCAGCGCCGGCTGCCGAGCCAGTACTCGACCGCCTCCGCGCCGAGCAGCGCGGTCAGGCGCTCGTCCGCCTCGAGCGCGTCGGCCGCGGTCGTGATCGAGTCGGGGATCCGCGGAGCGGCGTCGGGCTCCAATCCCCAGGCCATCTCGGTGAACGGCGCCGGGGGCTCGAGCTCTTCCTCCATCCCGATCAGCCCGCCGGCCAGGATCGCGGACAGCGCGAGGTACGGATTGCAGTCGACGGCCGGCAGGCGGTGCTCGATCCTCGCCGATCCTGGGCTCCTGGTCACGGTTCGCACCGCGGTCGACTTGTTCTCGTCACCCCAGGTGACCGTCGTCGGCGGGCCCGCGATCTCGACCAGGCGGCGGTACGAGTTCACGGTCGGGCTGAACAAGGACATCGCCGCGGGCATCGTCGCCAGCAGGCCGGCGATCCAGTGCCGGAGGACCGGCGCATCCTCGGGCCGCCCCGACTCGGCGAAGAACGGATTGCGATCGCCGTCGAGCAGCGAGAGGTTGACGTGCATCGAGGCCCCGAGGTGCTCGTCGGCCAGGGCCATGAAGGTGACGCTGTGGCCGAGCTCGTCGGCGACCTCCCGCAGGGCGAGCTTGGTCCTGATCACGTGATCGGCCGCGCTCAGCGGGTCGGTCGGGGCGATGTTGATCTCGGCCTGGCCCGCGGCGGTCTCGCTGCTCCAAGACTCCCACTCGACGCCGAGCTCGGTGAGCCGTTCGGCGGCTCGGCTCATGAGCTCGTTGAAGTCGCCCGAGCGCGAGAGCAGGTAGGTGATCCGGGCCGGACCTCCCAACGGGGTCAGCCCGCGATAGTTGCGCTCCCGCGCCGTCTGGATCGGCTCCTCGAAGGCCGAGAACTCGATCTCCGGGGCGACGATCGCGCTCAGCCCGTGATCGGCGAGCCTGGAGATCAGCCGCTTGAGCATGCTGCGGCCGCAGATCGGCACCGGGCGGCCGTCACCGGTCGCGAAGTCGCAGATCACCGACCCCAGCCCGGGAAACGACGGGTCGACGGTCAGCGTCTCGAGGTCGGGGACCGCGGTGATGTCGGTGACCTCTCCCCGCCAGTCGCCCCAATCCCATCCCAGGGCCACGTCACCCGAGAGGTCGACGCCGAACGCGGTGTCGGCGATCTGCACGCCGCGCTCGGCCGCGCCGAGGAACTTCTCGGCCGACAGGTACTTGCCGAGTACGAGCCCGTCGTGGTTCGTGGCCTCGAGCCGGATCGAGCTGATTCCGTTCTCCGAGATCCAGGCCCCGAGCTGCGTGCGTTCAGGCATCGCCGGCTCCGGCGCCGAGGCGCACGCGCAGTGCGGCCCCGGAGAGAACCGAGATCTCGGCGAAGGAGCCGCGGATGTAGATCTCCCGTTCGAACGCCGCGGCGATCAACGGCGCTCGCCCCTCGAGCACCGCCACGAGCGGCTCCGGCCGGGCGTGGATCTCGTAGGCGCGCGACCCGTTCCCGAACCGCTCGCGCTGATCGCTTTCGAGATTTACGACCAGGAGCGCCGACGGCGCCCCGGGCCACCCCTCGAGTCGCTCCCAGAAGCGAGCCGCGGCGACGCGCCACGGCCGCTCGGGCGGAGCGGTCAGCGCCCTCAGCCACCGCGCGAGCTCGGGATGCTCGGCCTCACCGGCGATCGCGAGCCCGTCCCAGCGTCCCCGGCCCCCGATCGTCGCCGTCGCCTCGGCGCCGCCGGCGCCGTGACGGACGGTCAGCAGGTCGCCGAACGAGAACCGAACCGCCTCGGGGCTCTCCGCCACCCGGACCGCCGCGGTTCCGGCCAGCTCGCCGGTGAGCGCAGCGAACGCGGGATCGGTGAGCCGCTCGATCAGCTCGGCGCGCAGGGCCAGGACCAGCGGCGTCGGGTCGTCCTCCACCTCGATCCTCGGGCCGGGCATCGCAGTATTGTTGCGAACGGGGTTCCGAGATTCCGACCGACCTGCTCGCAGCTTCGCCGGCCTTCCTCCACGACGCCAGCGGGCGTTGGTTGACCGAGGCGGGCCCGGTCGCACGGACAGCGCCGCTCGCCGGCTCCCGGGTCGCCGACGTGGCGATCATCGGCGGTGGCTACGCGGGGATGTGGACGGCGCTCGCCGTTCGGCGTCTCGACCCCGTAGCGCGCATCGTCCTGCTCGAGGCCGCGGTGTGCGGGGATGGGCCGAGCGGCCGAAACGCGGGCTTCGCGAACTGCTTCTGGCACCTCTTCGACCGCCTCGAAGCGGCCCACGGGCGCGACCGGGCGCTGGAGCTCTGCGATCTCGCCGCCGCCTCGGTCGATGCGATCGGCGTGTTCGCCCGCGAGCGGGAGATCGAGATCGGCTATCGCAAGGCGGGTCATCTGAAGGTCTCGACCACCCCGTCGCAGGACGGATCGTGGCTGCCGGCGCTGCGGGCCTGCGAGCGGGCCGGGCGCGGCGGCGAGATGGTGGCGCTCGATGCCGCTGCCGTCCGCGAGCGGTGCGACTCGCCGTTGTTTCGCCAGGGAGCGCTCGTCCCGCAGGGAGCCTCGGTGCAGCCCGCGCTGCTCGCGCGAGGCCTTCGGTCGGCGGTCCTCGACGCCGGGGTGACGCTCGCGGAGCAGACCAGGGTGAGGCGGATCGAGTCCCGGTCCGGCGACGTCCTGCTCGAGACCGATGACGGTGCCAGCGTGCGCGCCGGCGCCGCGGTGCTCGCGATCAACGCGGCCTCCGCCGGCGTGGCGCCGCTGCGGCCTCGGCTCGCGGTCACCTCGACGCACATGATCGTGACCGAGCCGGTTCCCGACCTGCTCGAGGAGATCGGTTGGACCGGGGGAGAGTGCATCTCGACCGCACGCCGCCATCTGCACTACTTCCGCACCACCGCCGACGGGCGGATCGCCTTCGGCTGGGGCGGCGGGCGCTTGGCCTACGGGGCGCGGCTCGGCGGCAGGGTCGAGGTCGATCGGCAGGTGGTCGAGCGCCTCCGCGCGGACATCCTGCGATTTTTCCCCGGTCTCAGAGGGCGCCGGGTCGACGCGGCCTGGGGCGGGCCGGTCGACGTCTCCCCGACCCATCTTCCGGGGGTCGGCACGCTCGCGGGCGGGCGGGTCCACTACGTGTGCGGGTTCACCGGCAACGGCGTCGGTCCGGCGCACCTGGCCGGCGCGACCCTGGCGTCGCTGGCGCTCGGCCACGTCGATTCGCTGACGCGATCGGCGCTGGTGGAGCCGCGGCAGCCGCCGGTCCCGCGCGAGCCCGCCCGCTTCATCGGCGGCACCCTGGTCCGAGCCGCGCTCGTGAGGCAGGAGGACGCCGAGGACCGCGGGCGGCGAGCGGGCGCGTGGACGAGGATCGTGACTCAGATCCCCGAGCGTCTCGGGATCCACGTCGGGCGCTGACACCCCGCGACCATCCGGACCGGATCGAAACCACGTTCCGGCATAATCGCCCGCGATGGGGCGCGACGGTCAGTCGGTACTCGAGAAGGCGTCGAAGGTGCTCGAGTGCTTCATCCGCGACGGCCGCTCCTCGCTTGGCTTCGTCGAGTTGCTGGAGGGCACCCGGATCAGCCGCGCCAGCCTCCACCGGACGCTCGCCGAGATGACCGAGCAGGGGATCCTGGCCCAGGATGCACGCCGCGAGGACTACCGCCTGGGGCCTCTGCTGCGGTCGGCGGCCGCGCTCGCGGGGGCGTCGACCAACATCCCCGAGATCGCCCGGCCGCACATGGAGCGGCTCCGCGACGAGTGCCAGGAAACGGTCGTGCTCGCCGAGCTGCACGATCTCTTCGTGGTCCCGGTCTCGCGCGCCGACGGATTGCACGAGATGCGCATGAACCAGGAGGTCGGCCGGCGCTACCCGGCTCACGCCGGCGCCACCGGCAAGGTCCTCGTCGCCCACCTCGCCGAGGGCGAGCGCCGGGCGCTCGTCGATCGGCTCGAGCTCGAGGCGCTCACGGGGGCCACGGTCACCGACCGGGCGCGCCTGATCGGCGAGCTCGAGGAGATCTCTGAGATCGGCGTCGCCGTGACGCTTGGAGAGCGGGTCCCGGACGCGGTGGCGATCGCCGCGCCGGTGTTCGAGCCACACGGCCGGGCCGCCGCCGCGCTCACGATCAGCGGGATCGCCTCCCGTTACGAGCCGCAGCGCCTGGTCACCGATGCGCTCGCGGTCCGGCGCACGGCCGCCGCGATCTCAGCCGAGCTCGGGAGCCCCGATCAGGGCGCCGAGCGGTCGGAGGACGAGATCGCCGAGCCGGGCAGCGCGGCGCGGCTGACGCTGCAGAGCATGTGCGAGCGAGCGTGGGAGGGTCAGCGGGCGCGGACGTAGACGGTCTTCGAGTTGGTGAAGAACCGCTTCGCCGCCTTGCCCTGCTCGCGCTGCAGATTGCTCGACCCCTTGAGCCCGCCGAACGGCGCCTGCGGCTCGGCGCCGGCGGTCTCGCGGTTGATGTGCACCTGTCCCGACTCGATCTCGCGCGCGAACGACATCGCCCGGCCGAGGTCCCGCGTGAAGATCGCGGCGGAGAGTCCGAACGGGGTGTCGTTGGCGGCCTCGAGCGCGGCC
Organism: Solirubrobacterales bacterium; assembly: GCA_035620355.1. GTDB lineage: Bacteria > Actinomycetota > Thermoleophilia > Solirubrobacterales > 70-9 > WHSW01. Next base: position 17,513 of record DASPGZ010000123.1, read on the forward strand.
TCGTAGCCGGAAGTCGGGCTGACGATCACCACCGGCCCGAAGATCTCCTCGCGCGCGAGCCGGCTCTCGGCGGGAACGTCGCTGAGCACCGTCGGGTCGACCCAGTAGCCGTCGCCGGGCTCGCTGCGCCCCCCGCCCGCAAGCACTCGGACCCCCGGCTCGGCGACCGCCAGATCGAGGTAGGAACCGACGCTGCGCAGCTGCTCGAGCGACGCGACCGGCCCGACGTCGGTGGCCTCGTCGAACGGATCGCCGACGACCAGCTCGCGGACCCGCTCGAGCAGCAGCTCGGTGAACCGCTCGAGCACCGGGTCCTCGACGTAGACGCGACTGGTGGCCGTGCAGCGCTGGCCGGTGGAGCCCATCGCGCCGCTCGCGACCTGGAGCGCGGCGTCGGGCAGGTCGGCGTCGGCGAGCACGATCGCGGGGTTCTTTCCCCCGAGCTCGAGCTGGACCTTGACCCCGCGGTCGGCAACGGCGGCCTGGAGTCCCCACCCGACCTGCGCCGAGCCGGTGAACGAGAGCGCCGCCAGCCGCGGGTCGACGGTCAGCGCTTCGGAGAGCTCGGGGCCGGGCCCGGTCAGCAGGTTGAGCGCGCCCTCCGGCAGGCCCGCCTCCACCAGGATCTCAGCGAGCAGCACGGCGGAGCCGGAGGCCGCGGTTGCGGGCTTCCAGACCACCGGGTTGCCGGCCGAAAGCGCGGGCGCGAGCTTCCAGGCCGGGATCGCGAGCGGGAAGTTCCACGGGGTGATCGCACAGACGACGCCGACCGGCTCGGAGGTCGTGATCACCATCGTGTCGGCGGCCGAGCTCGGATAGGTCTCGCCGTCGGCCTGCAGGGCTTCGCCCGCGTGGTAGCGGAGGATCGCCACCGCGCGAAGGACCTCCGCGCGCGCGTCGCGGATCGCCTTCCCGATGTCGGCGGTCAGCCGTTCCGCCGCCGACCCGCTTCGCGCCTCGAGCAGGTCCGCGGCCCGGCGCAGGACCTCGGCCCGCTCGGGGGCAGGGCGCCGGCCCCACCGCGGGGCGGCTGCAGCAGCGGCGTCATAGGCCGCCTGCACCTCAACCGCCGACGCGGCCGCGTAGGTGCCGGTGGCGCGATCGGGGTTCGAGGGATCCCGCCGGGTGAACGCCTCGGCCGCGGTCCTCCAGCTCCCTGCGATCAGCACCCCGCGGGGCTCGGACGCTGTCTCGGCGGGCATCGGGCCCATCCTCTCACCCGCGGGGCGGCGATCCGCGGCGGCGGGCGACGCCGTCGAGCGCCACCGCACGCCCGCCGTCGACGACCACGGGATTGAGCTCGAGCAG
>DASPGZ010000124.1:0-4510 GCA_035620355.1 Solirubrobacterales bacterium
AGCGGCGGGCGATCATCCCGTCGAACTCGTGGGTGTCGGTCTCCTCGAGCGAGTAACGGCCGGCGGTGTAGCCGCGGGTCCCGACGCCCTTCTGCGTCAGCTCGCAGACGTACCAGTCCTCGCGGTTGGTCTTGTCCCAGAAGCTGATCGCGTCGCTGGGGTCGAAGTCGGCCGCCTCGATCGCGCGCTCCTCGAAGAAGAACTCGCAGCTGACGTCGGTGCGGCCCGGCTCGCGCGGGTCGAGGGTGTGGAGCATCACGTAGTCGGGGTGCAGCGACACCAGCGCGTTCGGGAACAGCACGAAGTACAGGATCAGCTTCTCGTCGGCCTCGGTCAGGCCCTCGATCGTCGGGCGGTTGCTCGCGTGGCCGCCGTCGCTGCCCATCGTCTCGGCGCCCTCGCCCGTCAACTCCATCGAACCGCCGCACCACGCGCCGGAGCCGTCGATCTCCTCGCCGCTCATGTAGGTGCTGAGCGCGTTCAGCTCGGGATGGACGCCGGGGCAGTGCAGGCACTCGTTGTAGTTCTCGGCGATCCCCTTCCAGTTCGCCATCACCTCGTAGTTGCGCTCGCCGGCGCGCTCGAGCTCGGCGAACCGGTAGCGGTCGAGGTGCTCGATCAGGTCGCCGACGTGCTCGTCGGGGTCCGGCGCCTCGCCGGAGAGGTCGATCAGCACCAGGCCGCCGACGACGGCGAGCCGCACCCCGAGCAAGCCGTTGCAGGTGAAGTCGAAGTCCTCGACCTCGTCCATGTGCGGGGCGGCCCGCAGCTCGCCCTGGACGTCATAGGACCAGGCGTGGTAGGGGCAGCGCAGGCGCTTGCGCACCTTGCCCTCGGTCTCCTCGACCAGGCGGGCGCCGCGGTGGCGACAGACGTTGAGGAAGGCCCGCGGGTGCCCGTCCTCGCCGCCGATGACGACGACGCTGTCGTCGCCCAGCTCGCGCATCAGGAACTTGCCCGGCTCGTCGACCGCGGTGATGTGCCCGACGCAGATCCAGCCGCGGTAGATCTGGTCGATCTCCCACTCGAGCACCGCCTGATCGGCGAAGGCGGCCGGGGGCAGCATCGTCGCCCGCTCGACCGGCTGCTGGGTCCGCGCGACCTCGCGCGGGTCGAGAGGCAGTGTTTTGGGCGTCACAGGCATCATCGGCGGGCTCATTGACCTTGTAGTCAACCGCATGTTAGCCTTCCGGGCAGATGGAGGTCAAGTCGGCGCCCGAACCCGCGACGCTCGACGTCTCCGAGGCCGCCCTGCAGCTGCAGGAGCGCGCCCGGAGGTTCGTCGAGGACGTCGTGATCCCGCTCGAGCAGGAGGCCGAGGCGCTCGGCGGCAAGCTCCCGGCGGAGACGATCGCCGCGGTCAAGGCCGCCGCGGTGGAGGCCGGCCTCGACGGCGGCATGCACGCGGTCGAGCACGGGGGCCAGGGCTGGTCGCGGCTCGAGTGGTGCCTGGTCGAGGAGCAGTACGGGCGCTCGACCAACGCGATCCACTGGCACGTGCCGCAGGCCTACAACGTCTGGGCACACGGGTCCGACGAGCAGGTCGACCGCTACCTGCGTCCGGCGCTGCGCGGTGAGCTCAAGGACGCCTACGCGGTCACCGAGCGCGACGCGGGGTCCGATCCCTCTCAGATCGCGGCGACCGCCGAGCGCACCGACGGCGGTTTCCGGGTCACCGGCGAGAAATGGTTCGTGACCGGTGGCGACCACGCCGCCGTCTACGTGGTGATGGCGAACCTGATCGACGGCGCCGACCGGCTGCCGACCCTGTTCGTGATCGACGCCGGGCTCGACGGGATCGAGATCGTCGACGACCCCGCCTTCACCCACAACTATCCCGACGGCCACCCGACGATCCGCTTCACCGACGTCGAGATCCCGGAGAGCGCCGTGATCGGCGGCGTCGGCGGCGGCGACGACCTGCAGCGCGAGTGGTTCACCGAGGAGCGGCTCGGGATCGCCGCCCGCTGCGGCGGCGCGATGTGGCGGCTGCTCGACGAGACAGTCGCCTGGACCACGGCCCGCGAGCAGGGCGGCGCCCGCGTCTTCGACCACCAGGGGGTCTCGTTCCCGCTCGCCGACTCGGCTGCCGACGCCGCCTGCGGCCGGCTGCTGACGTTGACCGTCGCCGAGCTCGCCGACGCCGGCGCCGACCCGAAGATCGTCCACCACAAGGCGTCGATGGCGAAGTTGTTCACCTCCGAGGCCGCCTTCCGCTGTGCGGACCGCTGCGTGCAGGCGTTCGGGGGCCGCGGCTACATGCGCGCGAACGTCGCCGAGCGGCTGCTGCGCGAGCTCCGGGTCGACCGGATCTGGGAGGGGACCAGCGAGATCCAGCGGCTGATCGTCGCCCGCGGGCTTGAGCGCCGCGGCGTCGAGGCGATCCTGCACTGACCATGGACCCGCGGCCGCTCTTGGAGCCGCGGTCGGTAGCGGTCGTCGGGGCCAACGACCGCCCCGGCTCCTACGCCGACACCGTCCTGCGCAACCTCGAGCGGGCCGGGTACGAGGGGGCGGTCTGGGGCGTCCATCCCACCCGGACCGAGGTCCACGGGCGGGAGTGCGTGCCGAGCGTGCTCGAGCTGCCCGAACCGGTCGACGCGGTCGTGGTCGCGATTCCGGCGGCGAAGGTGCCGGCGGTCGTCGGCGACTCGATCGCCCGCGGCTGCGGCGGCGTGATCGCGTTCGCGGCCGGCTTCGGCGAGATCGAGGCGGGCCGCGGGCTCGAGGCCGAGCTCGCCCGGATGGCGCTCGAGGCGGACTTCCCCGTCTGCGGCCCGAACGGAAACGGCGTGGTCGCGGTCCACGGCCGAGCGCCGCTCTGGGGCGACTCGGTGCCGAGGCTGCGCCCCGGGCGGGTGGCGATGGTCTCGCAGAGCGGCAACGTCGCCGTCAACGCGATCGGGTCCAACCGCGGGATCGACTTCCACACCCTGGTCTCGACCGGCAACCAGGCTGTGCTCGGCGCCAGCGACTGGCTCGCGGCGCTCGCCGAGGCCGACGGGGTCGGCTCGGTGGCGATGTTCCTCGAGGCCGACGGCGACGGCGCCAAGCTGGCGTCGGCGCTGGGGCTGTGCGCCGAGCGCGGGATCGGCGTCGCCGTGCTCAAGGTCGGCGCCTCGGCGGCGGGCTCGCGCGCCGCGGCCGCTCACACCGGCGCGCTCGCCGGCGACCAGCGGGTGTTCAGGGCGCTGGTCGAGGAGGCGGGCACCGCCTGGGCCGCCGATCCGCACGAGCTGCTCGAGCTCGCCCGGGTGCTGGCCGAGCCGCGGGCGCGGCCGCGCGGCAACGGCGGCCTCGCGGTGCTCACCTGCTCGGGCGGCGACTCGGGGCTCGCGGCGGACGAGGCGGAGCGGATCGGATTGGACCTGCGCCCGTTCGAGCCCGCGACCCGCGAGCGGCTCACGGCGCTGCTGCCCGACGCCGCAACCGCCGGCAACCCGCTCGACTACACGTCCCTGATCTGGACCGAGACCGACCGCCTGCGCCGGATCGCCGCGACGGTTGGCCGCGACCCCGGGATCGACCAGCTGCTGCTCTGCTACGACCACCCGCACGGGCTCGCCCCCGAGCACGAGGCCGAGTGGGCGGGCGTGCGCACGGCGCTCGCCGAGGGCGCGCTCGAGTCGGGCGCCGCGTCGATGTTCGCGGCCACCCTCCCCGACCTGCTCGATCCCGAGGCTACCCGCGAGCTCGCCGGCCACGGCCTGCCAACGGTCGCCGGACTGACGACCTCGCTCGTCTGCGCGGTGGCGCTGCGCCGGCCCCCGGGCGATCCCGCCCGGCTGAGCGAGATCGCGGCGGCCGCGGCCTCCGGCGGGCCGTCCGCGGCGACCGCCGACGGATGGCTCGGCGAGGCCGAGGTGAAGGCGATCCTGCGGGACGCCGGGGTCGAGGTTCCGGCCGGCGGTGTGGTCGCGGGCGCCGATGGCGCGGTCGAGCTCGCCGGCGAGCTCGGCTTCCCGGTCGCGGCCAAGCTCTCCGGTCCCCATCTCCGGCACAAGAGCGAGGTCGGCGCACTCGCGCTCGGGCTCGGCGACGGCGAGGCGCTGCGCGAGGCCTGCGGGCGCCTGCTCGCCCTCCCGGAGGCCTCCGGCGCCGAGCTGCTGGTCGAGCGGATGGCGCGGCCCGGCGCCGAGGTGCTGGTCGCGGCGCGGGCGGACGGCGTCGTCCCGGCCCTCGTGCTCGCGCTCGGGGGGATCTGGGCGGAGGCGCTCGACGACGTCGCGATCGTGCCGCTGCCGGCCTCGCCCGAGCGGGTCGAGCGCGCCCTGCGCTCGCTGCGCGGCGCCGCCCTGCTCGACGGCCGGCGCGGCGGGCCGGCGCTCGACCTGGCCGCGGTCGCCGCCGCCGGCTCCCGGGTCGGCGAGCTGCTCGTCGATCTGGAGCTCGACCTGCTCGAGCTCAATCCCGTGGTCGTCGACGGCGGGGGTGCGGTGGCGCTCTACGGCGTCGCCCGCCGCCGCGGATCGCCGCCCCCCGGGTGAGAGGATGGGCCCGATGCCCGCCG
>DASPGZ010000125.1:0-6998 GCA_035620355.1 Solirubrobacterales bacterium
CATGCGGCGACGACGAGCGCCGTGACCGCGGCGAGGACGACGGCGACCCAGAACCGCGACCGTCCGGGCTTCTCGTTGCTGATCTGCATCTCTCTACCTCCCGCGGGCTCGGCTATCCGAAGGCCGCGCTCGCTGCTCTCCGTCGGTCAGCTCGCAACTGCTCCGCAATGGACTGCAATCGTTTGCTGCAATCGTGTGCAACCTACCCTAGTCCGGCGATCGATGTCAAGCCGCCCGCTCGCGGGGGCTCAGCCCGCGGGCGGCGCGGTCGAGCCGCGGACAGCGAGGGTCGGTTCGAGCAGCATCTGGGTCGGCTCGGCGGCGGGATCGCGAAGGCGCTCGAGCAGCAACTCCGCGGCGCGCTCGCCGATCTCGTACTGCGGCAGGTGGACCGTCGTCAGTGGGGGATCAAACCAGGCCGCAAACGGCATGTCGTTGAAGCCGACCACCGAGATCTGATCCGGGCAGACGATCCCCCGGGCGACGAAGGCGTCGTAGCAGCCGAGCGCCATCAGATCGTTGCCGGCGAAGATCGCGGTCACCTCCAGGCCGCGGTCGAGCAACTCGTTGCAGAGCCGCTGCCCCTCCTCCTCGACGAACGCGTCGGCGGCCAGAACCAACTCGTCGTCGTACTCGATCCCGGCGTCGGCGAGCGCCTCGCGGTACCCCTGCAATCGCAGATAGCCGGTCGAGAGATCCTGCGGACCGGCGAGGTGGGCGATCCGACGGTGCCCGAGCGCGACCAGGTGCTCGATCGCGAGCCGCACGCCGAGCCGGTCGTCGGCGACCACCGACGGCCGCGTGCCCTGCTCGTGGCGGCGGTTCACGAGCACCACCGGGAGCTCGCCGCCGGCGCCGTCGATCGCGAGATCGTCATGGCGATGCGCGGTCGCGGTGATCAGACCGTCTACCTGACGCGCCCGCATCGCCTCGATGTCCGCCCGCTCGCGGGCCGGATCATTGTCGGTATTGGCGATCAGGGGTATGTAGCCGGACTCCTCGAGCTTGTCCTGGATCCCGCGGACGATCCGGGGGAACAGCGGGTTGGTGAGGTCGGGGATCAGGACGCCGACCGTGTACGAGCGGCTCGTCTTCAGCCCGCGGGCGATCGGGTTCGGCCGGTAGCCGAGCTCGTCGGCGGCGGCGAGGACCCGGCGCGCGGTCTCCTCGTTGACGAGATCGCGGGTGTCCACGTTGATGGCCCTGGACGCGGTGCCGGGGTGGACCCCGGCGAGCGCGGCCACGTCCTTGAGCGTCGCCCGGTCAGGGCCGCGTCCGGTCTCCATCGCCGGCGCCATTATCGCCCCGCCCCCGGTCGTCGGGCCCGGGGGCGCACAGAGGTCACCGCAATCGTTTGCACGCCGCGACCCTAGATCGCGGTGTGGAACCCGTCAAGTCGCGCAACCGCCGATCCATCACCCCGCCAGCCCCGGCTCGGCCGCGCCGGGCCCGCGCGTCCCGCGCACCCAGACGAGCGTCGTCACCACCGCGATCGCGAACACGGCGGCCGCCGCGAGCGCGGCCGAGCGGGCGTCCACCTCCTGATAGAGGAAGGCGCTGACCGCCGGCCCGACGAGCAGCCCGAGGTCTCCGAGCAACCGAAAGACGCCGAGCTCGTGCCCGAGGCGGTCGGGCTCGACCCGGTCGGCCAGCGCCGCCGCCGCGACCGAGATCCCCGACGAGCCGATCGCGAGCGCGAAGATCGAAGCGAGCCACGTCCCGGTGCCGACCGGGAGCGCCAGCAACAGGGCGCCCGCCAGCATCAGGACGAGCATCGGCACCACGACCGCCTTGCGCGACCAGCGGTCCGATCCGACCCCCGCGTACCAGGCGCTGACGAAGCGAGCGGCCGCCGCTCCGCCGATCGCGAAGCCGATCGCGGAGGCCGAGAGGCCGAGCTCCCCCGACCCGATCAACGGGATCAGGGTCTGGGTCAGCCCGGCGATGCCGAAGAAGGTCGCGAACGGAACCGCCGCCAGCGCCAGCAGCTCGACCCTCCCGGGTGCCGGCCCTGATGGCTCGCCGACGGCCGCCCGGCGCGCGGCGCCGGCGCCGGCGGAGATCCGCAGTGGGCGCCCGGCCCGGGCCCAGATCCTCCCGCAGACGACGGCGACGATCACCCCGATCGCCGCCGAGACCGAGATCGCCACCCGCCAGTCGGCGAGCGTCGCCAGCGCTCCGCCGATCGCGGGCCCGACCATCTGGCCCGACATCAGCGCGGTCGTGTAGAGCGCCATCGAGGCTCCTCGCCGCCGCGCCGCCGTGGCGGTCGCGAACGCGTACATCCCGGTGGTGTTGGTGACCGCGGTGGCGCAGCCGATCAGGCCCGAGGCGAACATTGCCACCGCGAACGAGCCCGCGGTGGCGAGCAGGCCCGCCGAGAACGCGAGCGCGACGCCGGACGCCGCCAGCGCCAGAGTCGGGTCGATCGCGTCCGCAAGCCGTCCCGCCGGCAGGTCCATGATCAGCCGCCCGAGGCCGAACGCGGTGGTCAGCAGGCCGACCTGGCCGGCGGTCAGCGAGAGGTCGGCGCCGATGTCCGGCAGCAGGGGCACGCGCGAGAAGGCGGCCACCGCGACCGCGAACACGATCGCGCCGATCACCGCGCGGCTCGCGCGATCGGCGCCGCCGGGCGCGACCGCGGCGCCGGTGGACATCAGCCCGAGAGCTCGATCTCGAGCGCCCCGGTCGGCGCCAACCGATAGCTGACGCGGTCCCCCGGGCGGACCGCGATCGGGGGCACGATCGAGCCGCAGATGACGATCTCGCCCGAGGCGAGCTCGGCGTCGAACGCGGCGAGCAGGTCGGCGACATGGCGGATCAGCCCGGCGACCGGGCCGGTGGCTGCCTGGGGGTCAGCGACCTCCTCCGTTGGCCCGTCCCCGACCGTGAGCTCGCCCCGCAGGGCCTCGGGCGCCGCGGCCGAGGGCTCGGCGAACTCGCCGAGGACCACGGCGCGATGGAAGATGTTGCCCGCGAGAATCTCCTCGACGTTCGCCGGCGGCGGGTCGAGATCGGCGAGCTCGAACGCCGGTGCGAGACCGTCGATCGCCTCGGCGGCGTCCTCGAGCGAGCCGCCCGGCGTCGGAGCCGTACCGATCCTGGCGGCCACCTCCGGCTCGAGCATCGGGTTCGCCCAGCCGCCGATCGAGCAGCTCGCCGGTCGATCGAGCACCGATCGGTCGGTCATGAAGCCGACCAGAGGCGCCACCGTGCCGAGCATCTCGCGCGCGGGTGCCGAGCCGAACCCGAGCTTCCAGCCCAGCGGTTGCTCGCCCGCACCGAGGCGACGGGCCCTGAGCTCGAGCTGGCGCTCGAGCCCGGCGACCACGCGGGGGTCACGGGCCAGCTCAGTCGTCGGCGGGAAGGTCATATCCGGCGGCGTCAAGCGAGCCGGCCCCGCTCCATCCCCAAAGCAGGAGCACGTCGGAGTCCGAGGTGTTGTCGAACCCGTGCCAGTGGTTGCGGGGGGTGAAGATCACGTCGCCCTCCCCCGCCGGCTCGCGCCCGTCGTCGGTGTAGATCTCGCCGTCGCCGGCGAGCACGACGAGGAACTCCTCGCAGCTGGGATGCGCGTGGCGCTCATGGCGCGCCCCCGGCGGCAGCACCGTGCGTCCGACGACGAGGTCCTCGCTGCCCGCGGTCCGTGCGTCGATCAGGAACTGCACCCGCATGTCGATCCAGCCCTCGTCCTCGCGCAGGCCCTGCTCCAGCGGAACGTCGGCGATTCGCGTTCTGAACGGCTTCATCGGGCCATCCCCGCCAGCAGCCGGTAGACCTCCGCGACGACGACGAAGTCACGATCGGCGATCCCGAGCCCCCGGCACGCGTTGAGCAGCTCATTGCCGGCGGCGGCGGTCGGCAACGGGACCCCCAGGGCTCGGCCGAGGTCGAGCGCGAGCATCAGATCCTTCTGTTGCAGGTCGACGTCGGCCCAGGCCACATCGGGCATCCTGCCCTCGAGGATGAACGGCCCGCGGTACTGGAGCACCGGCGACGAGACGACGCTCGCCAGCATCGCCTCTACCGCGGCCTCGCGGTCGACCCCGCCGCGCTCGGCCAGCGCCACGCCCTCGCAGAAGCCGATCACCTGGACGACGAGCGCGAGGTTGATCGCGACCTTCATCTGCAGTGCCTGGCCGTTGTCGCCGATACGGCGCACCTTCGGCCCGATCGCCTTGAACACCGGCTCGGCTCGCTCGAATGCCGCCGGCGTCCCGCCGGCCATGATCGCCAGCTGGCCGGCCTCGAGCGTCGCCACGCTCCCGGAGACGGGCGCGTCGAGCATCGCTGCGCCGGCATCCGCGACCCGGCTGGCGACGGCGACGCTGGCCCCCGGGGCGATCGTGCTCATGTCCGCCCAAACGGATCCGGGCGCGAGCCCGGCGATCACGCCGTCCTCGCCCTCGGCGATCTGTTCTACCGCCTTCGTGTCGGTGACCATCGAGAGCACCACCGGCGCGCTCGCCGCCACCTCGCGCGCGGTCGCAGCGACGGTCATCCCGCGCTCCGCGAGCGCCTCCGCCTTGCCGGGACTGCGATTCCAGCCGGTCACCTCGTAGCCCGCGTCAAGCAGCCGCTCGACCACCTTCGAGCCCATCGAGCCGAGGCCGATGAAGCCAACCCGTTCGCCCGCCTCCATCCACTACCTCCCCGCGCACGGCTCCTCGGCGCCGTTGCAATCGTTTGCAGCCATCCAGCTCAAGCCTAACGCCTCGGGCAAGGCCCCCGCTCGCCGGCTCAGGCGACGATCAGGTAGGTGCCGACCCCGAGCAGGGCGATCCCGGCGACCCGCACCCGATCGAGGGCGCGGCGCTGCAGTCCCAGGGCGCCGACCCGGTCGAGGGCGACCGAGGCGAGCAGCTGTCCGGTGACCAGGGCCGCGGTCACACCGCCGGCGCCGATCGTCCGCACCAGGGCGGTTCCGGCGAGGATGTTGACCGCGCCGAAGATCCCGCCGGCGAGGTAGCCGCGCGGCACCCGCCGGGCAGCCGCCAGCCCGCCGGCCGACCGGGTCGCGACTACGATCGCGGCCAGGATCGCGAGGCCGACGAGGAAGTTGACCAGCGCCGCGCCGAGGTCGCCCGTCCGTTCGGCGAGGTCGGCGTTGATCGGCGCCTGGGCCGCGGTCAGGCCCCCGACGACGACCACCGCGATGATCGCCGGCCGGCGCCCGAGGCGCGGGCCGTCGAACGACCGCGAGGGGCCGGGCCGGCCGCTGACGATCGCGTACGTGCCCAGCGCGAGCAGGGCCGCGGCGAGCACCCTGGTCGTGGTCGCCGGCTCGCGATCGAGCCCGAAGGCGCCAACCGCGTCCAGCGCGACCGAGGAGATCAGCTGCCCGGTGATGATCCCTGCCGCGACCCCGCCGGCTCCGATCGACGGGACCGCGAGCAGGGTGACGACGACGTAGGTGGCGCCGATCGCGCCGCCGACCAGGTCGTGGAGCGGGACGTCGCCGACGGCTGAGACCCGGTCGAGCTCCCCCGCCGCGAGCGCCGCGATCGCGAGCACCCCGGTGCCGACCGCGAAGCTGATCAGGGCCGCCGGCAGGCCACCGGTGGCGCGTGCGAGTCCGGCGTTGACCGGCGCCTGCAGGGACAACTGCGCGCCCGACGCGACCATCAGCAGGGTCGCGACCTCCACCGTCACCGACATGCGGCGACTCTAGGCGCGCGTGATGGTTGCCGCTCGCTCGGGTTGAAGGTCCGGTGGAGCGCACGAGACCAGGAGGAAGCCGATGAGCGAGATCGCGGTGCGGTAGAGCCCGGGCGGGCTGCGTGGTTCCGGCGGCCGAGATGCCACCATTGCGAGCGCTGGGAGCAGCGCCTCCACCGGGTAGGGACAGAGGGAGCAAATGTCCAAGTCGAGACTCGAGCCGCTCGCGAGAGCGGTCTTGCACACGCAGACGGACGAGCGCCTCGTCGCGCTGGCCCGCCGTGGCAAGGAGCGGGCGTTCGATGAGATCGTGCGCCGCTACCGCCCCGGCCTGGTCGCCTTCGCCGCCGCCTACCGGCCCCCCGATCCCGAGGACGTGGTCCAGGAGAGCCTCGTGCGCGCCTGGACCGCATTGCGCGACTCGACTGGAGATATGCATCTGAAGGCCGGGCTCTACACGATCGTCCGCAACCGGGCGCTGAACGCGCGCCGCGACACACGCGTCCACGAGGAGCTGCCGGCGGAGATCGACGGGGTGCGCCAGCCGAGCGAGATCGTGCTCACCAACGAGGAGCTCGACCGGGTCGTCGGCGTGGTCGCCGCCCTCCCCGACGCCCAGCGCGAGGCGCTCGTCCGCAGCGCGCTCGAGGGCCATACCCACGAGCAGATCGCCGCTTCCCTCGGCTCGACCGAGGGCGCCGTGCGCCAACTGATCTACCGGGCCCGGGTCGCCGTTCGCCACGGGGTCGGCTTCGTCCTGCCCCTGCCGCTGGTGGCGCTGCTGATCGAGGCCGGTGCCGGGGCGGCCGGAGGCGCCGCGGTCGCGGGCGGAGGCGCCTCGCTGGCGACCAAGATCGCCGCGGTCGCGGCGATCGGCGCGGTCGCGATCGGCTCCGGGGTGGCAATCGAGCGGTCGCGCGACTCGAGGAGCGACGAGCGGCAATCGAATCAGACCCGCCAGGTCCGCGAGGCGAGGACGAATCAACCCGCGGCGGCGCAGGTCGCCTCGTCGTCGGGCTCCGAGGGCACGGGTGAGGATTCGGGCTCCGGCGGGAGCGGGTCGAGCCGCGGCCCCGGCGGCGGAGACGACGATCGCGGCGAGGGCTCCGACGACAGCGGCTCGAGCTCCGGCGAGGGCCCCGACGATTCGGGAGGGAGCGGAAGCTCCGGGTCGGGCTCCGACGACGACAGCTCCGGGTCGGGCTCGGCCGGAACAGCGGTCGACGACGACAGCTCGGGATCGGGGTCGGCGAACTCCGGGCACGGATCTGAGAACTCGGGGCCGGGATCGACGAGCTCGGGCTCGGGATCCGGCGGGTCGGGATCGAGCGGGAGTGGCT
>DASPGZ010000126.1:0-21114 GCA_035620355.1 Solirubrobacterales bacterium
CGCCGCCGCGTGGCGCTCGACGAGCTCGAGCTCGAGCGCGACTCCGACGCCGCCCGGGCGCTCGCGGTACTCACCGAGAGCCGGCGCTTGACCGTCGACGAGGGCGCCGGTGAGGTCGCCCATGAGGCGCTTCTGAGCGAATGGCCGCGTCTGCGGGCCTGGCTCGTGGAGGACGCCGAGGGCCGCCGCCTCCATCACCACCTGATCGACGCCGCGCGAGGGTGGCGGGACTCCGAGCGCGACCCCGCCGAGCTCTACCGCGGCGCACGGCTCGCCGCGGCGCTCGACTGGGCCGCCGAGCACGACCCCGAGCTGAACGCGCTCGAGCGCGAGTTCCTCGACTCCAGCCGCGCCGCGAGCGAGCGCGAGGCGGAGCGGCAGCGCCGGGCCAATCGCCGGCTCAGGTCACTGCTCGGCGGCGTCGGTGTGCTGCTCGCCGCCGCCGCGGTCGCCGGGGTGATCGCGATCTCCGAGCGTCAGAGCGCTCGAGAGGCGGCCAGAGTCGAGGCCGCTCAGCGGCTGGGAGCCCAAGCGCTCAACGAGGACAGCAACAATCACGCCCTGCGACTCGCCGGCGCAGGCGTCGCGCTCGACGACTCCGTCGCAACCCGCGGCAACCTACTGGCCGTGCTCCTGCGCAGTCCGCCAGCGATGCTCGGCATTTTGGGCGGCACCGCGGATGTGGACATCTACGCGGAATCCGCGGTGGCGGCCAGCCCCGAGGGACGCCTGCTGGCGGTCGGCGATGCCGCCGGCACGGTGGCGATCTACGACGCATCCAGCCGCCGGCGGCTCGGCGAGTACCAGCTCGGCGATGCGCCGGGCGACGGGTTCGTGCAGACGCTCACCTTCTCCCCAGACGGCAGAACGCTCGCCGTCGCCGGCCACGAGCCCCCGGACGAGCCTCCCGGAGCCCTCGTGGACCTCATCGACCCCCGCACCCAAGAGCGCACGGCGCGCATCGTGTTGCCCCCGGTTCCCGATCCGCCCGTTTTCACCTTCGCCAAGGTCGCGTTTCCGCCCACTGGCCACGACCTGGTCGTGATTCAGTTCCCCGACCACGGACCGAGCGTGCTGCGAAGGGTAAACGTGAGAACGGGCGCGATCGAGGGGCGGCCGCTGCGAGTCGGTCACGCCGGACCCAACGGGCTGTTCCCGGCGGCCGACGGGCGGCGAGTCTTCGTCACGAGCGCCCACAACGACGAGACGTGGGAGATCGAAGCGCGGACGCTGCGCGTGGTGCGGCGCTATCCGGAGGGTGACGAGGTCGGCGCCCTCAGCCCCGATGGAAGTACGTTCGCGCTCGGATCGAGCGACGGCACGGTACGCCTCGTCGACCGCCGCTCGGGCGGGGTTCTGCGGCTCATGGGTCGCCACCAGGCGGAAGTCCTCAGGCTCGAGTTCACCCCCGACGGGCGGAAGCTCGTGGGCTCCGACGACGGCGGCGGCGTGATCGTCTGGGACGTCGCCAAGGGCGAGATCAACGAGGAGCTTTCCGCCCATCGCGGCGGGGTCTGGGGGCTCGCGGTCTCCCCGGACGGGCGCACGCTGTACAGCTCCGGTAACGACGCCCGGACGATCCTGTGGGACCTGTCGGGCGAGCGACGGCTCGTAGCGCCCTTCGCGGTCGACCCGCCCTTCGCACTTCCCGACACCCCGCGAGGACTCGCCGTCAGCCCGGACGGCCGGACGCTGGCGTTGACGCACAGCAACGGCATGGTCGACTTGATCGACACCCAGACGCTGCGCCGCCGCGACCGCGTGCGTGCGCTGCCCGGATTCGCCGCCGCGGTCGGCTTCAGCCCGGACGGGCGCCTGCTCGCCGTGGCGGGCGAAGGAGGCCGCGTCACGCTCCGGGACGCCCGGACGCTCGCTCCGGCGGGCGAGCTGCGCGGGCTGCCGGCCGACTCCCAGGCGCTCGCCTTCTCCCCCGACGGAAATCTGCTTGCCGCAGCGGTGAACACCGGGCGCCCGGCGCTGCGGGTCTGGAACGTGCCTCGGCGCGCGCTCACAGCCGGCAGCAAGACGTTGGCGGCCTCGCTCGCGTTCAGTCCCGACGGCGAGCTGTTCGCCGCCGCGGCGCTGGACCGCGGAACCGAGATCCGCGACGCGGACAGCGGCCAACTCGTCGAACGGCTTCCAACGAAGGGGCTCTCGCGCTCGGTGGCGTTCTCCCCCGACGGCAGCCTGCTCGCGGTGGGTCAGTACGACGGCCTCGGCCGGCTCTACGCCACCGATACCTGGCGACCGCTCGGCCGCCCGCTCGAAGGTCACACCCAACGGATCACCTACGTGACCTTCTCGGCCGACGGCGCCACGCTGGCAACCGCGAGCGCCGACGGGGCGGTCGCGCTCTGGGACGTGGCGACCCGGCAGCCGATCGGTCCGCCGCTGACCGTCGAGCCCGACACCTTCACCTCCGCCGCCTTCAGCCCCAACAGCTCGCACCTGTTCGCCGTCTCCACCCGCGGCCCCGGCATCCGCTTCGATACCGATCCGCTGGCCTGGAGCGGCCATGCCTGCACCGTCACCGCCGGCGGCCTGACTCCCGAGCAGTGGGAGGAGATCGTCCCCGAGCAGGACCACGTCTCCGCCTGCCCCTCCGGGTGATCACCTGCACTCGGGGCCTTCATCACCCACGAGTTTGCGGCCCCGCTCGCTCTCCCGCCCCCTACGGCCGAGTGGCCGGATATCGCGCCTTCGCTGTTGGGACTGGCGACCGAATCCGGTCTCGCCCGCCGGCGCCTCACCGTTGAGCTGGACGAGTAAACGGGAGCGACGGGACTCGAACCCGCGGCCTCCGGCGTGACAGGCCGGCGCTCTAACCAACTGAGCTACGCCCCCTGAGGCCCGCTGAGTCTAGAGGCAGCCCGCGGGCGCCGAGGGATAGCCTGCGCCGGTGCGACTGGTGACCTACGCCTCCGACCGCGGCCCGCGGGCGGGGGTGCTGCGCGACGGCGGTGTGATCGACGCCTGGGAGGCGCTCGGCGGCGGCGGCGCGAGCATGCGCGAGCTGCTCGAGTCCGGGCGGGTCGGTGAGCTCGAGCGGATCGAGGGATCGGCCGCGCCGCTCGACTCGGTCGAGCTGCTGGCGCCGGTACCCGACCCGCAGAAGCTGATCGGGATCGGCCTCAACTACGCCGACCATGCGAAGGAGGGGCGCGCCGAGCCGCCCCCGAGCCCGACCTTCTTCGCCAAGTTCGCCAACGCCCTGCGCCCCGACGGCGCGACCGTCGAGCTCCCGGCGACGAGCGAGAAGGTCGACTACGAGGCCGAGGTCGCGTTCGTGGTCGGGAGGCGGGCCAAGGACGTCGGCGAGGCCGGGGCGATCGAGTACCTCGCCGGTTACACGCTGCTCAACGACCTCTCCGCCCGCGACCTCCAGTTCGCGACCCCGCAGTGGATGCCGGGCAAGGTCTTCGACGGCGCCGCCCCCTGCGGGCCGGCGATCGTCACCCCCGATGAGGCCGGCCCGCACGACGCGATCGGGATCGCGCTCGACCTCAACGGCGAGCGGATGCAGGAGGACACCACCGCCGGGCTGATCTTCTCGATCCCGGAGCTGGTGGCCCATCTCTCCAGCCTGATGACGCTCGAGCCCGGCGACGTGATCGCCACCGGCACCCCGGCCGGAGTCGGCGGCGCCCGCGAGCCCCGCGTCTGGCTGCGCCCGGGCGACGAGACGGTGGTCAGCTCGGCGCAGCTCGGGCGGCTGACGACGCGTCTGGCCTGATCCGCTCCTGGCTCGCGAAGACGGCGACGAGCACGAACGGCAGGAACCAGACGACGTAGAAGTAGAACCAGTGGCTGGCCGTGAGCTGGACCGCGATCGTCACCGCCGCGGCCAGCGCCGCGACCTGGAGCGCGTCCTTGGTCCGCGGGACGAAGGCGACCCCGACCGCGAGCAATACGGCGAGCGCCCGGACCAGCGGCTGGACCGAGTCGAGCGACGGGGCCTGGCCCCAGACGCTGAACGGCGAGCCGCGGGTCGCCTGGTAGCCGAGCGTGCGGTCGTAGAGCTCGCGCAGCCCGCCGTCGGGGATGAACGGGACCGTGACCACCACGACCACCACCACGAACGCGATCGCGAACAGCAGTGCCCCGCGCCAGCGCCGCTCGGAGTCGGCGGTCGCGAACAGCGGCGCGAGCGCCGCCGGGCCGAACTTCGCCGCCGCGGCGAGCGCGATCAGCGCCCCGCGCGCGGGCGGCGACCGCAGCGCCAGCAGCGCCCCGACCCCGAGCGCCGCGATCAGGGCGTCGTTGGCGTTCGCGTTCATCGCGTAGAGCGTCCACGGGCAGGCGAGCCATGCGAACCCGAGGGCTAAGCCGAGCGCCCGGCCCTCGTCGCCGGCGCGCAGGCGCCGGCCGAGCGCGATCAGGCCGATCGCACAGGCGAGGTCGAAGCAGATCGCCGCCGCGTGCGCGGCGCCGACGCCGGCGTCCCAGACGCCGTCCCAGGGCCAGACGAGCTCGAACGGGAGGTAGGAGAGGTAGTTGACCGGCCCGTAGACGTCTCCTTTGAGGTCGAGCCCGAGCGAGAAGGCGCCTTCGTAGAGCGGCTCGCCGTCGGCGATCCGGTCGGCGCCGACGACCCCGGCGACGCCGATGTCGATCACCCGCGAGTCGACCAGGTTGAGCGTGATACGGGCAACCGCCAGCACCGCGATCCCGAGCGCCAGCCATCGCACCGGCGCCCAGGGGATCAGCGGCCCGGAGCGCTCGCGAGGCCAGAACCCCGCGACCAGCATCCGGATCAAGAAATAGCCGAGCACCGGGTAGGTGAGCGCGACCGAGGCGGTGACCTCGGCGCGGTTGAAGAAGAACAGCGAGACCCCGAGCCCGATCAGCACCAGCAGGTCGAGGTGCAGCAGTCGCAACGGCCGGCGCGGATCGAAGAACGGCGCACAGAACAGGAGGCTGAGTGTGATCCAGACCCAGGGCGAGTTGACCGCCTGGGCGATCGCCCCGTCGTAGCCGCGGGCGAGCGGCGAGCCGACCTGGAAGTCCCGCCACGCCTCGATCACCTGGCCCGAGGAGCCGTCGACGATCACCTCCGCGACCCTGGCGTCGCCGTCCACGTACTCGACCTGCCAGCGGTCGCCCCGGATCAGGGCTCGCGGCTCGGCTCCCGGGCTCTCGGCGAGCTCGGCCTGGACCACGCCGGTCGCATCGGCGACCCCGATCGCGTCCTCGGCGGACACCTCGAACCCCGGCGGCGGCCGCGTCTGCGACTCGGGCTCGACCAGCTTCGGCGGCAGCTCGCCGCCGAACGGCGACTGGAGCGCCGGATCGTCGGCGGCCGCCGGGGCGGGCGCGAGCAGGGCGAGACCGCAGAGCGCCGGGACCAGCGCCGCGAGCGACCCGCGGAAGCGTTGTCGGCGCCTCATCAGCGCGCCACAGTAGCGGTAGGGTGCGCCGCGTTAGCGGCGCTGATCCGCGGGCACGCTCCCGCGCGTAATAGGGAGCGTGCCAGACAATCGACCCACCGCTGCCGTGATCGGCACCGGGATCGCCGGGCTGACGGCGGCCCGGGAGCTCGACCGGACCCACGCGGTCACCCTGTTCGAGGCCGACCGGCGAATCGGCGGCCACACGAACACGGTCCGCGTCGATGACCCGCGCGGCGAGCGCTGGATCGACACCGGGTTCATCGTCCACAACGACCGCAACTACCCGGCGTTCACGGCGCTGCTCGGCGAGCTCGGGGTCGAGACCCAGGCGGCGGAGATGGGGATGTCGATCGCCTCGGCCGACGGCCGGTTCGAGTTCGCGAACACCAAGCGCGGGCTGTTCGCGCAGCGCTCGAACCTGTTGCGGCCCCGGTTCTGGCGCCTGATCCGCGACCAGCTGCGCTTCAACCGCGAGGTCCGGCCGCTCGCCGGGCGACTCGACGCGCCGACGGTCGGCGAGTTCCTGCGCGACTCGGGCTACTCGAGGTGGTTCTGCGAGCGGGCCGTGATCCCCGAGGTCTCGGCGGTCTGGTCCGCCGACCCCGAGGCGATCTGGGAGTTCCCGCTCGGCTTCCTGGCCGAGTTCCTCGACAACCACGGCCAGCTGCAGCTGACCCGGAGGCCGCAATGGCGGACGATCCCCGGCGGCTCGCGGGTGTACGTCGAGCGGCTGCTGGAGCGGTTCGGCGGCCGGGTCCGCGCCGGTGCCCCGGTGCGCTCGATCGAGCGCCTCGGCGGCGGCGTCGGGGTGATCGCCGGCGACGGGCGCGGAGAGGCCTTCGACCAGGTGATGATCGCCGCGCACTCCGATCAGGCGCTGGCGATGCTGGCGGCGCCGACCGCGGCGGAGCGCGCGGTGCTCGGGACGCTGCGCTACCAACCCAACGACGCGGTCCTGCACACCGACGCCTCGCTGATGCCGCGGCGGCGGCGCGCCTGGGCGAGCTGGAACTACCACCTCGCCGACGAGTCGGCGGCCGGGACCGCTGTCACTTACTGGATGAACAACCTCCAGCGGCTGGACGCCGAGCGCGACTACTTCGTCACCCTCAACCTCCGCGAGCGGATCGCCCCCGAGTCGGTGATCGAGTCGTTCACCTACGACCACCCGGTGATCACCCACGCGAGCGTCGCAGCGCAATCGCGCTGGGACGAGATCAGCGGCGTCGACGGGATCCACTACTGCGGCGCCTACTGGCGCTGGGGCTTCCACGAGGACGGCTGCTGGAGCGCGCTGCGCGCCTGCGAGCGCCTCCGCGAGACGGCTCAGCCCGCGCACGCCGAGCTGGAGCTCGCCGCGTGAGGTCGGCCCTTTACGAGGGCTGGGTCCGCCACCGGCGCCTCGACCCGGTCGAGCACCGGTTCCGCTACCCGATCTTCATGGCGTACCTCGACCTGGCGGAGCTCCCGGAGGCGCTCGACGGGCTCGGCGGCTGGTCGGCGCGGCGTCCGGCGCTCGCCTGGTTTCGACGCTCCGATCACCTCGGGCCCGGAGATCGGCCGCTCGACGGTGTGGTCCGCGACCGGGTCGCCGAGCGGACCGGGACGCGCCCGGAGGGGCCGATCCGGCTGCTGACCAACCTGCGCTACTTCGGCCATTGCTTCAACCCGGTCAGCTTCTTCTTCTGCTTCGACCGCTCGGGGGAGACGGTCGAGGCCGTGCTCGCCGACGTCAACAACACCCCCTGGGGCGAATCGCACGCGTACGTGATCGGCAATCCCGACGCGAAACGGATAGTTTCGGGCCGACTGGCGAAGGAGTTCCACGTCTCACCGCTGATGGCAATGGATCACGTCTACGAATGGCGGACCTCGGTGCCCGCCGACGACCTTCAGGTTCACATCGCGAGCCATCGCGACGGCGCGCTCGCCTTCGACGCGACGCTCTCACTCGAGCGGCGCGAGCTGGTCCCGGATGTCGCCCGCCGGATGCTGGCGCGCTACCCGGCGATGACCGCCCAGGTGGTGATCAAGATCTACTGGCAGGCGCTGCGGCTGCGGCTCAAGGGAGCCCCGTGGCACCCGCACCCGGAACGGTCATGAGCGTCACCGCGGAGCTCGGGCGCCGAGCGATGTTCGCCGGCCTGGCGCGGATGCGAAGCGGCCGGCTCGAGATCGCCGAGGACGGGCGCAGCTTCGGCTTCGGTGCCCCGGACTCGAGCCTGCGCGCCCGGGTCGAGGTCCACGACCGCCGCGCCTATCCGTGGGCCCTGCGGGGCAGCACCGGGCTCGGCGAGGGCTACGTCGAGGGGCTTTGGTCGGTCGACGACCCGGTCGCCCTGAGCAGGCTCGCCTGCCGCAACCTCGGCCCGCTCGACGCCCTGCGGCAGCGGCTGCAGCCGCTGATCGGCCCGCTGCAGGGGGCGGCGAACCTGGTCCCCGAGAACAGCCGCGCCGGGGCGCGCGACAACATCTCCGCCCACTACGACCTCGGCAACGACCTGTTCGAGGCCTTCCTCGACGAGCGGATGATGTACTCGTCGGCGGTCTTCGACGACCCCGGGGCGACCCTCGAGCAGGCGCAGCTGACGAAGCTCGAGCGGATCTGCAACGCGCTCGAGCTCGGCCCCGACGACCACCTGCTCGAGATCGGCACCGGTTGGGGAGGGCTCGCGGTCCACGCCGCCGAGACCCGGGGCTGCCGGGTGACGACGACGACGATCTCGCGCGAGCAGTACGCGCGCGCCGGCGAGCGGATCCGCGAGCAGGGACTCGGCGACCGGGTCGAGCTGCTGCTGACCGACTATCGCGACCTCGGGGGCTCCTACGACAAGCTGGTCTCGATCGAGATGATCGAGGCGGTCGGCTGGCAGTACTTCGAGCGCTTCTTCGCCAAGTGCGCCGAGCTCACCCGCCCGTCCGGAGCGATGTTCCTGCAGGCGATCGTGATCGGCGACCGCGCCTACGAGTCGGAGAAGGCTTCGCGGAGCTTCTCCAACAAGCACATCTTTCCCGGCGGCTGCCTGCCTTCGCAGGCGCTGATCACGCGGCTGGGGGCCGCCAACGGGATGCCCGTCGTCCGCTCCGAGGAGATCTCCGACAGCTACGCCCGCACCCTGGCGATCTGGCGCGAACGCTTCAACGACGCCTGGCCGAGCCTCCGTGCCCGCGGCTACGACGTCCGATTCAGCCGCCTGTGGAACTTCTACCTGGCGCTGTCCGAGGGCGGCTTCCGCGAGCGCCGGATCCGCGACCTGCAGATGGTGCTCGCCAAGTCCGGCTGGAGCGCCCGGAAGCGATGGCGATCGCCTACGCACGAAGCGGCACCGGCGACCCTCTAATCCTCGTCCACGGGCTCGGCGGCTCGCGGCGGATCTGGGAGCCGGTGGTCGACCGCCTGTCGGCCGAGCGGGAGGTGATCGCGGTCGACCTGCCGGGGTTCGGCGAGTCGGCCGAGCTCGCTCCCGAGGACGGCCCGCCGACGCCGGCCCGACTCGCGGCGACCGTCGCCTCGCTCTGCGAGGAGCTTGGGATCGAGCGCCCGCACGTCGCCGGCAACTCGCTCGGCGGCTGGGTCGCGCTCGAGCTCGCCAAGGCGGGCAGGGCGGGCTCGGTCTGCGCGATCTCCCCGGCCGGCCTCTGGCGGCGGGCGCTGGGGCCGCGGCGGGTCGACACCCGGGCGCGGGTGCTGCGGTTGCGCCCGCTGTTGCCGCTGGCGCTCGCCTCGGGGCGGATCCGTGCCGCCGCCCTGCGCACCTTCGTCGCCAGGCCTGAGCGGCTCAGCCGTGCCGAGGCATGGGGGCTGATCTCAGACTGGCTCGACGCCCCCGGCTACGACGCGGCGAACCGCGAGATGCGCTCGCACGTGTTCGAGGACCCCGAGCTGGTCACGGTCCCGACGACGATCGCCTGGGGCACCGAGGACCGGCTCGTCGCCCCGCCGAGGCCCGAGCGGATGCCGCCCGGTGCCCGCTACGAAGAGCTCGAGGGCGTCGGGCACACGCCGACCTGGGACGACCCGCCGCTGATCGCCGAGTTGCTGCTGGAGGCGAGCGCGGCCGAGCCCGCCGCGGCGACCGTCTAGTCGGTCGGTTCCGGGCGCTGCTCGCCCGGCCAGGCGCCGGTCGCCTTGTAGAAGCTCGCCCGGGCGTAGTGGTCGGTGAGCCCGCGCACGACGGCGAAGGTCGCGCCCTGGAAGGCCAGTGAGGCGGCCAGCTTCGGCACCGAGGTCTCGCGGTCCTCGGCGTCAGGCGGCTCCTCGTCGTCGATCAGCCCCCAGATGCCCTCGAACACCTTCCTGCCGATCAGGCCGGCGATCAGGCCGCTGACCATGCTGAGCGGGATGAACAGGATCTTCGCCATCTGCGTGCAGGCTACCCGCGTGGCGGCGCTCGAACCGGTACGGCAGCGCCGGATGGGCGGTGCCGGATTCGAACCGGCGACCCCTCGCGTGTAAAGCGAGTGCTCTCGACCAGCTGAGCTAACCGCCCGCGGGCAGTCTAAGGCCGGGGCGGGCCGGCCTCGAGCCGCGCCCGCATCGCTGCCAGCGGCCCGCGGAACCAGCCCAGCTTCTCGATCCACCAGGTCAGGCCGACCTCGCGGTAGCGCTGGGCGAGCTCGAGCTCGGCCGGCGGATCCTCGCCCGCCGTGATCCCCTCGACGACGACGTCGAAGGGCGCTTCGGAGCTCCGATGCCCGGCGGTGAAGGCGACGACCTCGGCCAGCTGCTCCGGGGTCATCATCTCGGCCGCCCCGACTTCGGCGTGGGTGGGAAAGACGCCGTCCCAACGTGCCGCGCGCCGAAACGGCGGTCGAGCGGGCCAGCGGCCCGCGATCCAGACCGGGATCCGCGGCCGCTGCACCGGGACCGGCCGGAAGGTCGCCCCGGCGACCTCGTAGTGCTCGCCGCGGTGTTCGAACCGCTCGCCGCTCCAGAGGCCGGCGATGATCGCCAGCCCCTCGTCGAGGCGCCGGGCCCGCACCCGGGCGTCGGCGGGCTCGCCGAAGGCGGCGAACTCGGTCTCGGGCGCCGAGCCGAGGCCGGCGCCGAAGACCAGGCGCCCCTCGCTGAGCCGGTCGAGCGAGGCGGTCTCGCGGGCGACCTTCCACGGGCGCCGGCGGGCGAGCGCGCAGACGAGCACCCCGAGCCGGATCCGCTCGGTGGTCGCGGCGGCGGCGGCGATCGCAACCCACGGGTCGGCGACCGGGGTCTCGGGCTCGTGGTGGGCGAGGTGGTCCCAGACGAAGCAGCCGTCCCAGCCCGCGGCCTCGGCGTCGCGGGCGAGCTCGGCCAGCAGGGCCGGGTCGGCGTACTCGCGGACGTTCGGGATCCCGACCGCGAACCGCAGCCGGGACGAGCCGGTCAGCGCGCCGCTTCGCGGCGTTGGCGGGTGACCGCGTCGATGGTCACGGCCGCGAGCAGGACCGCGCCCGTGATCATGAACTTGACGTCCGAGTCGAGCGCGAGCAGATCCATGCCGTTCGAGATCGAGCCGATCACGACCGCTCCGAGCAGCGCCGACCAGATGTAGCCGCGACCGCCGAACAGGCTGGTGCCGGCGATCACCGGGCCGGCGATCGCGAGCAGCAGCACGTCGCCGGATCCGGATTGCTGGTTGACCGCGAGCAGGCGCGAGGCGGCGAGAATGCCTCCGGCGGCGGCGAGCATCGAGGCGAGGGTGAACACGCTGACCTTGATCCTGTTGACGTTGATCCCGGCCCGGCGCGCCGCCTCCTCGTTGCCGCCGACGGCGAAGATATGGCGCCCGTAGCGGGTGCGTTCGGTGATGAACGTGAACAGGATCATCAGCACGACGACGATCACCGCAGCGAGCGGAACCCCGCGGTCGGCGTTGAGGATCGCGACCGCGGCGATCACAGCCGCCGCGATGACCGCGAGCTGAAGCACGAGCCCCGACAACGGCGAGACCCCGAGACCGGCCGCCTCTCGCCGGCGGCGGACCGCGAGGCGGCTGGCGGCGTAGGCGACGACCGCGGCGGCCCCGAGGATCCAGCCGATAACCGGATCGAAGAAGGTCGTCGTCAGGTCGGTGATGATGCTCGGCGGCAGATTGACCGAGCCCGTGTCTCCGAGCACCCAGAGCAGGGCCCCCTGCCAGGCGAGCAGGCCAGCCAAGGTGACGACGAAGGACGGGATGCCGAACCGGGTGACCATGAACCCGTTGAAGAATCCGATCGCGACGCCGACACCGAGCCCGGCGACGATCGCCAGCAGCGGCGCCCAGCCGTGCTGGACGCTGAGCACCGCCATCGCGCCGGCGGCGAGACCGCTGACGGCGCCGACCGAGAGATCGATCTCCCCGAGCAGGAGGACCATCACCACGCCGATCGAGATCGTCGCCGTGGCGGCGATCTGCAGGGTCAGGTTGGAGAGGTTGACCGCGCTCAGGAAGCGGTCGTTGGCGATCTGGAAGATGGTCCAGATGACCGCGATCCCGAGCAGAACCCGGACCGAAGCAAGGTCGCCGCGGGCGAGGGCGGCGAACGCCCGGCGCAGGGAGAAGCTGGTGCCGGTGTCCGCCGGCGCGGTCCCGATCGGCCCTCCAGCCGGACTGGTTTCTGACTCGGCGCTCACAGTGGCGTCTCCTCCGTCGCTCGCTCCCGGACATCAGCACCGGTGATCGAGGCGACGATGTCCTCGCGGCTCGCGTCGCCGGCCTTGAAGGTCGCCGCGAGGCGGCCGAGGCGCAGGACCGCGATCCGGTCCGAGACCTCGAACACGTTGGCGAGGTTGTGACTGATCACGATCACCCCCAGGCCGCGCTCGCGCAGCCGCTCGATCAGCTTCAGGATCTGGGCGGTCTGCACGATCCCGAGCGCTGCGGTCGGCTCGTCCAGGAGCACCATCTTGGGCTCGCCGAGCAGCGAGCGGGCGATTGCCACCGCCTGTCGCTGTCCGCCCGACAGCGAGGCGACCTCGGTGCGCACGCTGCGCAGCGTCGTCACCCCGAGCGAGCTCAACAGCTCGACCGACTTCTGCTCCATCCCGACCTCGTCGAGGACGTGGACGCCGGGCACGGTGTTGACGACCTCCTGGCCCAGGAACAGGTTGGCGACCACGTCTAGGTTCTCGGCCAACGCGAGGTCCTGATATACGGTCGCGATCCCGAGCTCGGTCGCGTCGTGCGGCGTGGTCAGCCGCGTGGTGCGGCCCTCCCAAGTCGCCTCGCCGGAGTCCGCGGGCTGCGCCCCAGAGACCGCCTTGATCAGGGTGGACTTGCCGGCGCCGTTGTCGCCGACCAGGGCGAGGACCTCGCCCCGATAGACCTCGAGGTCGACGTCCTTGAGCGCCTCGACCGGTCCAAAGCTCTTCGTAAAGCCCTTCAGCGCGAGGAGAGGTTGCGAAGCCGTGTCCGCCCCAGAAGCGTCCGCAGTGCTCTGGCTTTGACTCATCTCTCCCTCTCCTCGCGCATCAGGGTATCTGTTGCGTCTACTGGATTCCCGCGTCCTTGCAGGCCTGGGCGTACTGCCCGGTGCAGATCTCCTGCGCGCTCCAGTACCCGTCCTTGACCACCGTGTCCTTGACGTTGTCCTGGAACACGGGGATCGTGTCGGTGATCGCGCTCGGGACGTCCTCGGTTCCGTTGTTCTCCGTGCCGTTGATGACGTCGGAGTCCGCCGGGTCCTCACCGTTGACGACCGCTACAGCGAGCGTCGCTGCGTCGGTGGCAAGCGGCTCGATCGGCTTGTAGACCGTCATGTACTGCTCACCCGCGAGCACCCGCTGGATCCCGGCGAGCTCCGCGTCCTGACCGGTGACCGGGATCGTCGACGGGTCGATTCCGGCGCCCTTCAGCGCTGCGATCGCACCACCGGCGGTGCCGTCGTTGGCCGCGAGGACGCCGTAGAAGCCGTCCTTGCCGAGCGCCGTGATCGCCTGATCCATCTCCTTCTGGGCGTTCTCGGGCAGCCAGTCGGGGGTGTCGTACTCCTGGGCGACGTCGATGCCCTTGTCCGTGAACACCGCCGTGGCGCCTTCCTTGAACAACTTCGCATTGTTGTCCTTCGGGTCGCCGTTGATCTGCACGATCGGGCCGGTCGGGTTGCCGTCCTCCTCGAGCTTCTTCGCCAGCGCCTCACCCTGCTGCTTGCCGACCTCCGGGCTGTTGAACTCCGCGTAGGCGGCCAGATCGGCGTCGAGGATCAACCGGTCATAGCTGATCACCGGGATGTCCGACTGCTGCGCGCGGGTCACCATTCCCGCCGCTGAGGTCGAATCGACCGGGTCGAGGACGATCACGTCGACGCCCTCGGTGACCATGGCCTCGACCTGCGACTGCTGCTTGGTGGGATCCTGATCGGCGTTCTGGTAGAGGATCTCGCAGTCGGGACAGAGCTCCTGAACCTTCTGCTCGAACAGCGGCTTGTCCTGGGTCTCGTAGCGGGCCGTCTGGGTCTCGGGGAGCAGGAAGCCGATGGTTCCGCTACCGCCCGAGTCGCTCGAGCTGTCTCCGCTGTCGGAATCGTCGTCGCTACCGCAGGCGGCAACGCCCAGGGCCGCGACCAAGCCGACGATCGGCACCAGCAAACGCCGGCGGGCCTTCGCTCCGATCATGAGCTACCTCCTGAGTGCATCTGGGTCATGGGTCCTTCCTCTCTCGCGCGCGCCGCCCATGCGTCGCGCTCTTTGTTCACGTCTGTTGTCCCCGCAGTCTCTCTCATGCCGCCGCCGGGATCCGCTCGGGCTCGGCGAAGCGCTCCGATTCGTGCATGACGAGCGCCAGGGCGCCGAGCAGCTCGGCGCGCTCGCCGAGCACGCCGGGGAGGATCTCGAGATCGTCGACGGCGCTCGGGATCGCGTTGCGGCGCACGGTCTCGCGCATCGGCGCCAGCAGCACCTCGCCGGTCGCGCTCAGGTCGCCGCCGACGACCACGCACTCGGGGTTGAGCAGGTTGCAGAGGTTGGCGACCGCGACCCCGATCGTGCGTCCCGCGTCGCTGACCAGGCGCTGGGCGGCGGCGTCGCCCGCCGCGCACAGCTCGAGCACCCGGCGACCGGAGATCTCCTCCGCGCGGCTGATGCTGAGCAGCTCGGCGATCGAGCGCGTCGATGCCAGCGTCTCGAGGCATCCGCGGTTGCCGCAGCGGCAGACCGGGCCCCCGTCGCTGATCACCGCGTGGCCGATCTCGCCGGCGGTCCCGCCGACCCCCTGCTGGAGCCGCCCGCCCGAGATCAGCCCGGCGCCGATTCCGGTCGAGACCTTGATGTAGGCGACCTCGGAGCGGCCCTGGGCGGCGCCCCAGGCGAGCTCGGCGAGCGCCCCGAGGTTGGCGTCGTTCTCGACCTCGACCGGGAGCCCGAGCCGCGCCTCCGCCTCGGCCGCGGCGTCGACGCCGACCCATCCGGGAAGGATCGAGGCGGCGCGGACGGCGCCGGTGGTGCGGTCGATCGGCGCCGGCAATCCCATCCCGACCCCGAGCACCCGCGCCCGGTCGACGCCGGCCTCCTCGAGCACCTGGTCGACGAACTACGCCGCCGCGGTCAGCCCATGGTCTGCCGAGTGGTCGACGTTCAGCTCCCGCCAGGTCTCGGCGAGGACGGTGTGGGAGAGGTCGGAGACGGCGACGCGCAGGTGGCGGTGGCCGAAGTCGATCCCGACCGCGAGCCCGGCCGAGGGGTTGAGCGAGACCATCACCGGCGGTCGGCCGGCGTGCGCCTCGCCGCCCGGCTCGCCGTCGCGCTCGCCCGCCAGCCCGGAGTCGAGCAGGTCGGAGACGATCGTCGAGACGGTCGAGCGCGAGAGGCCCGTGACCCGGGCAAGCTCGGCGCGACTGGCGATTCCTCTCTCTCGCAGGGCGTCGATCACACGTTTCCGGTTGCCCTCCCGAAGGGAGGCCAACGAGCCGCTTCTCCTCCTCACAGCGCCGGGATTAGTTTCACACCGCCGAGTATTTGTCAAGCCTTTGTGAAAATTGACCGGCAAACCGGGCGGGATATGTCCAAGACTCGGCAATACCCGCCCAGCGCATACGATCGGTGGGCAACGACGCGGGAGGAAACGCGATGAAGATGCGCGCTGCGGTGCTGGAGGAGTTCGGCGAACCGCTGGTCGTACAGGAAATGGAGCTCACCGACCCGAAGCAGGGCGAGGCCCTCGTCCGCCTGGTCGCGTGCGGCGTCTGTCACACCGACCTCTACACCGCCTCGGGCGTCGACCCGTCGGGGTACGCGCCGACGGTGCTCGGGCACGAGGGCGCCGGCGTGGTCGAGGCGGTCGGGCCGGGGGTCCGCGACCTCGAGGTCGGCGACCACGTGGTCACCCTGTTCAGCCCCCAGTGCGGCGAATGCGTCCACTGCCTCGACGAGCGCACCAACCTCTGCCTCGCGATCCGCGAGCAGCAGAACAAGGGCTACCTGCCCGACGGGACCACGCGCCTGCACCGCGACGGCGAGGAGGTGCGCCACTTCATGGGCACCTCGACCTTCGCCGAGTACACGGTGATGCCGGAGATCGCGCTGGCGAAGGTCAACCCGGAGGCGTCGCTGGACGCGGCCTGCCTGTTCGCCTGCGGCCTCTCGACCGGGCTCGGCGCGGCGATGAACACCGCCAAGGTCGCCGAGGGCTCGACCTGCGTCGTCTTCGGCGCCGGGATGGTCGGGCTCGGCGCGGTCGCCGGCTGCCGCCTGCAGGGCGCCGAGCGGATCGTCTGCGTCGACCTCTCCGAGGATCGGCTCGAGCTGGCCAAGGGCCCGGGCGCGACCGAGACGATGATCGGCGGCGACGACGTGGTCTCCAAGATCGTCGAGTCGACCGACGGCTTCGGCGCCGACTACACCTTCGAGGCCACCGGCAACGTCAAGGTCATGCGCCAGGCGGTCGAGTCGGCGCGGATGGCCTGGGGCCTGGCGACGATGGCCGGGGTCGCCGGCAAGGGCGAGACGCTCGACGTGATCCCGCGCTTCCTGATCACCGGGCGCCGGGTCGCCGGCTCGTCGTTCGGCGGGGTCAAGGGCCGGGAGGGCGTGCCGAAGCTGGTCGACCTCTACATCGAGGGCAAGATCGACGTCGACCCGTTCATCTCCCACCGGATCACCCTCGACGACGTCAACCGCGGCTTCGAGCTGATGGAGGCCCAGGACGGCATCCGCAGCGTGATCCAGTTCAACTAGGAGGCCCGTCTTGCTGCTCACCCGCGTCGAACAATCCGACTGGCTCTCGAACGCCTATCTCGTCTTCGACGAGCCCGGCGGCAAGGGGGTGCTGGTCGACTCGAACACGGTCACAGACCCGCTGGTCGAGCTCGCCGAGCGCGAGGGGATCGAGATCAGCCATCTGCTGCTCACCCACCACCATTACGACCACGTCGTCGGCGCCCGCAAGCTCGCCGACCGCGTCGGCGCCCCGATCCACGCCCACCAGCTCACCGACGAGCTGATCGACGAGAAGGTCGACGCGACCTTCGCCGACGGCGACGTGATCGAGACCGGGAACCTGAGGATCGAGGTGATCCACACCCCCGGCCACCGCGGCGACCACTGCGCGCTCGCGTTCAACGGCACCGACGTGCTCACCGCCGACGTCCTCTTCAAGGGCACCGTCGGCGGCACCCGCGCCCCCGGGGCGACCGGCTTCGCCGACCTGAAGTCGTCGGTGATGGACCGGCTGATGAAGCTGGCGCCCGAGACCCGCATCCACCCCGGCCACCGCGAGCCTTCGACGATCGGCGAGGAGTGGGACTCGAACCCGTTCGTGCGCGTCTGGCGCGGCCTCGACCAGGAGGGGTCGGAGCCGTGCACGGTCGGCCCCGCCGACGCCGAGCAGCGCGACGAGGCGACGCTGGTGCTCTGGGCCCCTGACTACGACGGCGGCAACAAGGCCTGGGTCCGCTTCGGAGACGGCTCCGACGCGATCGTCGGCGGCTCGCAGATCAGGCGCGAGGGCTGAGCGCGACGAGCGCCCGCTCGGCCTCGGCCACCAGCGACTCGACCAGCTCCGCGGCCGGGCGCTCGCGCGCCAGCGAGGCTGCCTGGCCGAGCCACATCGCCCGCACGTCCTCGGGATCTCCCTCGGACCCGACGAGCGGGAGCGTCAGCGACAGCTGAGCCGGATAGGGCAGCGCCTCGCCGCCCTCGAACGCCTCGGTGACCCGGTTGCGGACCGCCCTCGCCGGCCGCCCGGAGAACGCCCGCGTGATCGTCGTTCGCTCGGCGGCGGCCTCGGAGACGGCGCGGCGGTGCGCGGGATCGATCGCCGATTCCGGGCAGGCGAGGAACGCCGAGCCGACCTGGGCGGCGCCGGCGCCGAGCGCGAGCGCCGCGGCGAGGCCGCGGCCGTCGGCGATCCCGCCCGCGGCGATCACCGGCAGGTCGCCGACCGCGTCGACGACCTGTGGGACCAGGGCCAGGGTCCCGATCGGGCCGTCGTCGCCGTCGACCAGGAAGCTGCTGCGGTGGCCGCCCGCCTCGGCGCCCTGGGCGATCACCGCATCGGCGCCGAGGTCGCGCAGGCGCACCGCCTCGGCCACGGTCGTCGCCGCGGCGATCACCCGGATTTCGGCGTCGCGCAGCGCCTCGACCGCCGCCGGCTCGGGCAGGCCGAAGACGAAGCTGGCGACCGCCGGGCGGATCTCGAGCAGCGCCTCGAGCCGGGGCTCGTCGAAGGCGATCGGCGGAACCTCGGCCTCGGGCGGCTCGCCCAGGCCCCGGTCCGCGTACAGCGGCGCGATCCGCTCGCGCGCGGCCGACGCCTCGGCCTCGCCGACCTCGGGCGCCGAGTGGCAGAAGAAGTTGACGTTGAAGGGCGCGTCGGTGGCCGCGCGCACCGCCGCGGCCTGGGCTCGCAGCTCGTCCGGGTCGAGCACCGCCGAGCCGAGGGCGCCGAGACCGCCCGCCGCGCTCACCGCCGCCGCCAGCTCCGGCGTCGCGGCGCCGGCCATCGGCGCCTGCAGCACCGGCTGGGAGATTCCGAGCGACGCCGTGACCGAGGTCGGGGCGAGCACGTTCTCATTATGCGCCCCGGTCCGCAACGGCGACGGGGCCCCGGAGGGCCCCGTCGCTCAACGTCGCGAGAGTGCGTGCCGTGGCGGCTTCCCCGCTGCCGGGAGCAAGTCGTCGGTGGTCGGTCGCGGTCTCGAACGGTCCTCGAAATCGTTGGCCCAGTCTCGTCGGGACCGGGCGCCGCGACCACCGACCCCTGGGCGGGGCGCGCAACCCTCGCCGTGTGGGCGTGTTCACCCCTTGGTGGCGGGCGATATGCTCGCCCACGGAGAGACACGGGCCCGGCGCACGGGCCGCCGAGAGAGGAGTCAGGGATGCAGGGATCGTTCGGCGGGTGGAGGAAGGCGGCTGCCGTGGCCGCGCTGGCGGTCGCCGGATTGGCGCTGCCCCAGGCGGCCGAGGCCGCGATCCCGAGCGCGCTCGGAGTCACCTGCAACGTCGAGTCCGACGGCGTGCGATTCTGCGGCTCGAGCACCCCGCGAAGCACCGCGCCCGCCTTCGACGGCGTTCCGATCGACGTCAACGTCGCCTTCCCGCCGGAGCCGTCGGGGACCGACGGCAACTACCCGCTGATGATGATGTTCCACGGCTACGGCGGCGGCAAGTTCGGCCTCAACGCGATGCACCGCTGGCTCGATCGCGGCTACGCGGTCTTCACGATGACCGACCGCGGCTTCCGCGAGTCGTGCGGCTCGGCCGCCTCGCAGACGGCGGCGCTGGGCGAGTGCGCGGACGGCTACGTGCGCCTGATCGACAACCGCTACGAGGTCCGCGACGCGCAGGAGTTCGCGGGGCTGCTCGCCGACGCAGGCCTGATCGACCCGCAGCGGATCGGCTCGATCGGGGGCTCCTACGGTGGCGGCATGTCGATGGCGCTGGGCGCGCTGCGCAACCGCAAGGTGATGCCCGACTACAGCATCGTCCCCTGGACCAGCCCGGACGGCAAGTCGATGCAGATCGCCGCGGCGGCTCCGAGCATCCCGTGGACCGACCTGTCCTACTCGCTGGCTCCCAACGGCAGCACCCTCGACTACGTCGCGGACGCCCCGTACAAGGGCCCGGTCGGGGTCGAGAAGCAGTCGCTGGTCGGCGGCCTCTACATCTCCGGGCTCGGCGCGCCCGGGTTCTACGCGCCCCCCGGCACCGACCCGACCGCCGACCTGACCGGCTGGCGGACCCTGCTCGAGGCGGGTGAGCCGTACGGCCCCGAGGCGCAGGCGATCATCGACGAGATCACCCAGCACCACTCCTCCTACTACATCGACCACTCGATCACCCCGGCGCCGATGCTGATGTCGAGCGGCTTCACCGACGACCTGTTCCCGGCCAGCGAGACGATCCGGTTCTACAACCGGACCCGGACCCAGTACCCCGACGACGCGCACCTGGCGCTGTACTTCGGCGACTTCGGGCACCCGCGGGCGCAGAACAAGCCGGACGTCTCCGCGGCGCTGACCGCGGCCGAGAACGCCTGGATGGACTTCTACGTCAAGGGCGAGGGCACGGCGCCGACGGAGGGCGTCACCGCCTACACGCTCACCTGCCCGAACACCGCCCCCTCGGGCGGCCCGTACACGTCGGGCAACTGGGCGAAGATGGCCAAGGGCGAGATCCGGTTCGAATCCGACGAGGCGAGGACGATCGAGCCCGGCGCCGGCAGCAGCGACGTCGCGGCGGCCTTCAACCCGGTCGGCGGCGGCGGGGCCTGCGCCACCGCCGACGGCGCCGACCAGCCCGGCACCGCCACCTACAGGCTCGACCCGGCCCCGGCCGGCGGCTACACGCTGATGGGCTCGGCGACCGTGATCGCGGACCTGACGATGCCCGGCGACACCTCGCAGGTGGCCGCGCGGCTGCTCGACGTCGGGCCCGACGGCAAGGAGACCCTGGTCTCGCGCGGGATCTGGCGCCCGGCGAGCGGGGGCCCGACCCGGCAGGTGTTCCAGCTGTTCCAGAACGGCTGGACCTTCGCCGAGGGCCACGTGCCGAAGCTCGAGCTGCTGCCGAAGGACACCAACGCGGGGCTCGCCGGCGGCTATGCGCGCGCCTCCAACGACCAGCAGCCGATCACGGTCTCGGACCTGCAGCTGCGCCTGCCGGTGATCGAGAAGCCGGGCTCGTTCAAGGGCCTGGTCGGCGTCGCGGCGAAGCGGATCCTGCCCAAGGGCTACGAGCTGGCCGCCGACTTCGCGGCGCTGAAGGCGCCGCACCCGAAGACGAAGCAGAAGTTCAAGCAGAAGGGCGGGAAGCTGGTCGGGACGCTCAAGTGCCCGAAGCGCTTCGTCGCTTGCAACGCGATCAAGGTGATCGCGAGCTCGAACAAGAAGGCGAAGAAGCCGGCGAAGATCGCCAAGGGCAAGCTCAAGGCGGTCGCCGGCGGCAAGTCGAAGAAGCTGAAGCTGAAGCTGAACGGCAAGGGCCGCCAGCTGCTCAAGTCGGACCCGAAGCTGAAGCTCAGGCTTCAGATCGAGTCGGCCGAGCTGGCCAAGCCGGTGAAGCAGAACGCGAAGGCGAAGGCGAAGCGCTGACCGAGCGGGCGGCGCCGGGCCGCCCGCTCAGCCGAAGTCCGCCCCGGTGGCGATCGCGCGGGCGAGCTCAGTCGCCAGCGCCTCGAGCTCTGGGTCCGGGCCCCGCCCGCCGCGTCGCTCGGGCGCCGCGGCACGCTGGGGCTCGTTGCTGCCGGCCGAGGCGGCCGGGGGCAGCGGCCCGAGATCCGGCTCGGCCGCCGAAGGCGAGGCCCCCGCCGCGCCGCCGATGCTCGAGCAG
>DASPGZ010000127.1:0-4533 GCA_035620355.1 Solirubrobacterales bacterium
CGCCGCCGTCGGCGAGAGCGGCGGCCCGCATCGCGATCCCGAGGCCGCTCCCGGCGCCCCAGCGCCGCGCCCGCTCGAGGTCGTCGGCCGCGAACCGCTCCGCTTCGTCGCGATCGCCGCCGGCGGCGAGCGCGATCGCGATCCGCGAGCGCCAGCGTGAGGCGAGCGGGTTGGCGCCACCCCAGCGCTCGTCGCGGCGGCCGAACTCCTCCAGCCTCTCGATCCCCTCGGCGAGCCGGCCCTGAGCCAGGTGGAGCCGCCCCTGTGCCTCGACCAGCAGGCCGCTGGTCGGTCCCGGGGGCACCTCGGCCCTCATCCCGCCCCGGTCGAGCTCGCGCTCGGCGGCCTCGAGCTCGCCGCGCTCGATCAGCGCCGCGACCAGGAGCCCGTACGCGAGCGGCAGCCCGAGCGGGATCCCATGCGCGGTCAGCAGGTCGATCCCGGTGCGCGCGTCCGCCTCGGCGCGGGCGACGTCGCCGCGGCGGATCGCGGCCCAGCCGCGCCGGTCGGTGAGGAAGGCGACCGAGGGAACCGAGGCGCGCGCCCGAGCGTCGGCGAGCGCATCGGCGACGCACCGGTCGGCGAGCTCGAGCGCGTCCGTCGCCAGCAGCCCGACGATCACGTCGTAGACCGGGCCGATCAGGTCGTAGCGCAGCTCGCCGACCAGCCGGCCGCCGGCCAGCGCCCGCTCGAGCAGCTCGGCCGCTTCGCCCTCGGACTCCGCGGCGCGGGCGCGGTTGAAGGCGAGCCCGGCGAGCACCAGCCGCTCGCCCGGCGTCTCTCCGGCGAGCCCGGTCTGCCGCTCGAGCAGCTCCGCCGCCGGCTCGCGCAGCTCGACGCTCCCCTGCTGCGCGTGCGAGGCGAGCTCCGCGACCATCGTCAGCCCGTGCTCGCGTCGCTGGGAGGCGACCGCGTCGAGCGTCCGCTCGAGCGCCTCGACCGCCTCGTCCGCGCGACCCGAGATCGTCAGCGCGTTGCCGAGCTGGCAGGCGGCCGTCGCCAGCAGCTCCGGCTCGGAGATCAGCTCGACCGCGGCCTCGAGGTGCTCGACCGCGCCCGGGGCGCCGATCCGCAGCTCGGCCGAGCCGAGCCCGACCAGGACCGCCGCCAGCTCCTCCGCCGGAGGTGGCTCGGCGAGCGCCCGCGCGAGCCAGGCGCCGGCGCTGCGCGGCGCCCCACGGGCGAGCGCAGCGGCGGCCACCCGGCGCAGCAGCGCCACCCGCTCGGGGTCGGCGGCCGGCGGAGCGCCGACGAGCTGGGCCGCGATCCGCTCCTCCGATCCCCGGTTGGCGGCGAGGATCTCCGCGGCCCGGGCGTGCCATTCGCCGCGCTCGAGCGGCCCGATCTGCGCGAACACCGCCTCCCTGACGATCGGATGGGTGAACTCGAGCCCGTCGGCCTCGCGGAGGATCGAGAGCGCCGCGAGCAGGTCGGCGGTCCGCGCCGCCCCCTGCTCGCCGAGCCCGGCGAGCAGGGCCGCCTCCCCGAGCCGGGAGCCGTCTCCGAGCACCGCGACCGCCCGGACCAACGCGGTGGCGGCGGGTGGCCGCTCGGCGAGGCGGACCCGAAGCGCCTCGGTCACCGCCGCCGGGCCGATGCTCTCCACCTGCCGCGCCCCGGCGGCGTCGGGAGCGATCTCGCGCTCGCGCACCTCCCGCAGCAGCGCCTCGAGAAAGAACGGGTTCCCGCCGGTCGCCTTGCGGCAGGCGGCGACGAACTCGGGCGCCACCCCGTCTCCGAGCGCCCGCCTGCAGACCGTCGCCGAGGCGCCGGTGCTCAGCGGCCGCGGCCGCAGCACCCGGGCCTCCGGGGCCGTCGCCAGCCGCGAGAGCTCGGCGATCGGGCGCTCACCCGTGCGCGCGCAGGCGACCACGGCGACCGGAAGCCCGTCGAGCCGCGGGGCGAGGTAGTTGAGGAACCGCAGCGACTCCGCGTCCGCCCAGTGGACGTCGTCGACGCAGAGCAGCAGCGGCCGCTCCTCGGCCAGGTTGCTGACCAGCCAGTAGAGGCCGTGGAGGAAGGCGAAGTCGCCCTCGGACGAGCGCGGGTCCGAGTCGGGCCCGAACAGCCCGCGGGCGAGCTCCGCCGCACCGTGCCAGAGTCGCTCCCGCTCGGGATCGGCGGCCCGGACCACGGTCGGCTCGAGCAGCTGGCGCACGCAGCCGTAGGCGAAGTCGCGTTCGAGCTCCGTCGCCCGGGCCCGCAGGGCCGTGAACCCGAGCCCCTCGGCGATCAGGCTCGCGGCGGCGAGCAGGCTCGTCTTGCCGATCCCGGCCGGGGCCTCGACCAGGACCATCCGGCCGCTGTCGGAGGCCGCCGCGACCAGCGCCGCCTCGAGCTCGCGGAGCTCGGCCTCGCGCTCGAGCAGTTTCTCGGTGGTGGCCATCGATGAGTTTTCGGCCGCCGCCAGTCATTCATTGGCAGAGACGGCCGAGCGCCGGCCATCGTCACACAGGAAAGGGAGCCCATGAACACAGACCGAGACAAGAAGCCGATCCTGGTCATCGGCAGCAGCGGAAAGACCGGCGGCCGGCTCGCGGCGCGACTGCGTGAGCGGGGCGTCGAGGTGCGCGAGGGCGGCCGCTCGAGCTCGCCCCCGTTCGACTGGGACGACCGCGATACCTGGGGCCCGGCGCTGGAGGGGGTCCGGGGCGCCTACGTCTCCTACTACCCCGATATCGCGGTCCCCGGCGCCGCCGACGCGATCGCCGAGGTCACCGCGCTCGCGATCGCAGCCGGGGCCGAGCACCTGGTGCTGCTCTCGGGCCGCGGCGAGCCGGAGGCCCGGCGCTGCGAGCGGATCCTCGAACAGGCCGAGATCGACTCGACGATCATCCGCTCGAGCTGGTTCGCGCAGAACTTCAGCGAGAGCTTCTTCCGGGAGCCGCTCCTCGGGGGCGTGCTGGCGCTGCCGGCCAACGGGGTCGCGGAGCCGTTCATCGACGTCGAGGACATCGCCGAGATCGCGGCTGTCGCGCTGACCGAGGACGGCCACCGCGGCGAGCTCTACGAGGTCACCGGGCCGCGGCTGCTGACCTTCGGAGACGCGGTCGCCGAGATCGCCGGGGCCAGCGGGCGCGAGCTGCGCTACGAGGCGATCAGCAACGACGAGTTCCGCGCCGGGCTGGCGGCCGAGGGGGTCCCGGACGACGTCGTCGGGGTGCTCGACTTCCTCTTCAACGAGGTGCTCGACGGCCGCAACCAGTCGACCGCCGACGGCGTCCGCCGGGCGCTCGGGCGCGAGCCGCGCGACTTCGCCGACTTCGCCCGCGAGGCGGCCGCGAAGGGAGCCTGGGATGCCTGACGGGATCACGGTGCTGGCGATCGCGACCGCGATCGCCTGCGGTCTGGTCGGCGGCTTCTTCTACGCCTTCTCGTCCTTCGTCATGCCGGCGCTGGGAGCGGTCCCGGCGCCGGCCGGGATCGCCTCGATGCAGTCGATCAACGTCAAGGCGGTGGCCCCCGCGCCGATGCTGGCGATGTTCGGGACGGCCGTCCTCTGCGTGGCGACGATCGTCGCCGGCCTCGCGGAGCTCGGCGAGGCCCACGGCGCGCTGCTGCTGATCGGCGGCGTCCTCTACCTGGCCGGGACGATCGGGGTGACGATGTTCGCCAACGTGCCGCTCAACAACGCGCTCGAGGCCGAGGACCCGGCGTCGGACTCGGGCGCGCGGCTCTGGCGGCGCTACCTGGGCAGCTGGACCGCTTGGAACACGGTGCGGACGATCGCCGCCCTGGCCGCGGCGACGGCCCTGACGGTCGCCCTGGTCGTCTGAGGCCGGCCGGCGCGCACGGCGAGCCACACCGCCCCGGCGGTCGGCGCCAACGCCAGCAGCTCCTCGAGCGGGAGGGCGCCGACGTGCGCGGCGATCATCGGCCCGCCTCGGCGGTCTCGTACTCGTCGTGGTAGCGCCACCACTGATAAGGCGCGGTCTGCGGGCGGTCATCCGGGGTGTCCTCCCACTCCTCCTGGCGCCCGAGCGGGGTCAGGTCGAGGAAGGTCCAGACGCTGCCCAGCGCCTCGACCCCGCGAGCCCTGGTCGCGTAGGTGAGGAAGACGCGGTCGCCGTCGCGCACGTAGACGTCGAGCGAGAAGTACTCCGTTGTCCCGCGCATCGTCTGGAACTCGTCGCCGACGGTCGTGTACCACGGCAGCTGCCAGCCCATCCGCCGCTTGAACGCCTCGATTTGCGGCTGGGGCGCGGTCGAGACCAGGGCGATGGTCACGTCGCGCGCGTTGATATGCGCGAGCTCGCTGATCTGGTCGGTGAACATCGAGCAGCCACCGCACGGCTTCCCCTCCGGCGGATGCCAGAAGTGGTAGAGGATCAGCTGCGGCCTGCCCTCGAACAGGTCGATCAGCCTCACCCGTCCCTCCGGTCCCTCGAACTGGTAGTCGGGCGAGATCTCGACCATCGGCTGGCGCCGGCGTTCGGCGGCGAGTGCGTCGCGCTCGCGCGTCGCCGCCTTCTCCTTCTCGATCAGCGCCTTGTTCGAGCGCTTCCACTCCTCCTCGTTGACGATCTCCGGCAG
>DASPGZ010000128.1:0-4375 GCA_035620355.1 Solirubrobacterales bacterium
ATCGGGCTGGCGGCGATGGGCACTCATCCGTGGGCGAACTACCTCGACCAGCGGATCATCGACACCGTGCACTACCAGCGCCTGCGCGAGGAGCTGCGCTGGGTCGCTCAGCGCAACAACACCTGGAGCCTGCACGTGCACATGGGCGTCCGCGGCGCCGACCGGGCGATCGCCGTCTGCGACCACCTGCGCGGGCTGCTGCCGCCGCTGCTGGCGCTTTCGGCCAACTCGCCCTTCCTCGACGGCCACGACACCGGACTCGCCTCGGTCCGCAGCGAGATCTTCACCCGCACCTTCCCGCGTTGCGGGGTGCCGGAGCCGTTCGGGGACTGGGCCGGGTACGACGACTTCGTCGATCTGCTGGTGACGACCGGGCGCGTGATCGAGTCGACGCAGCTTTGGTGGAGCGTCCGGCCCCATCACGCCTTCGGGACCGTCGAGGTGCGGATATGCGACGCCCAGACCCGCGGCGACGAGGCGTTCGGCCTCGCCGGGATGATCTGCGCCTGCGTCGCCCAGTCGGCGCTCGACTACGACGACGGCCGGCTGCCGGCGCCGCTGCGCCAGCGCGAGATCGAGGAGAACCTCTGGCAGGCGATCCGCCACGGGCTCGACGGGACCCAGATCGACTTTCCCGCCCGCGAGGTGATCGAGACCAGGGCGGCGATCGAGCGCCTGGTCGAGTGGACCACGCCGGCGCGCGAGGCCCTGGCGATCTCCGTCGACCTGCCACGGGAGAACGGCGCCCAGCGAGCCCGCTGCGCGCTCGAGCAGGGAACACCGCTGGCCGAGGTCTACCGCGAGCAGATCGCCGAGACCGCCGACAGCTATCCGCCCGCCTGAACGGGTAGCTTCGTCTCGATGAACGAATCGACCGATCCCAGCCCCGAGCCCGGCGAGCCGGGCGCCGCGCCGCCCGACCAGGAGGAGCTCCAGCGCCGGCTCGAGCAGCAGCTGCGCGAGATCCGCGTCCAGGATCTGCTGCTGGAGAGCGTCGCCAGCATCCTCAATCTCTCCGCCCGGCGGATCGGCAAGGAGGACGAGCGCGACCTCGAACAGGCCCGGGTCGGGATCGAGGCGGTCCGTGCCGTGGTCGACCTGCTCGACGAGGGCCCGCGCGAGCAGGTGCGCGAGGCGCTCTCGCAGGTGCAGATGCTGTACGCCCGCGAGGCGGGGGGCGCAGGACAGCCGCCGCCGTCGGAGCCTCGATCGCAGCCTCAGGGCGGGCGCCGCGGACCCGAGCCGCCGCCCGGTCTGTGGACCCCGGGGCAGAGCTGAGCGCGCTCTCCGCGCCGCAATCCGGACCAGATCGCTAAGGTACCCGCGCCTCGCGGCCGGAGCATTCCCGGCCGCTTTCGACTGAAAAGACCCCGACGGAGGACCACCCTTGACCGACTTCCTGACCGATTACGGCGTCCTGATCGCGCTCGTCTGCGCCGGCGCCGCCGTCCTCTACGGAGCGCTCGTGACCAAGCGGCTGCTCAGCCGCTCGCCCGGCAACGAGCGTATGCAGGAGATCTCGGAGGCCGTCCAGGAGGGCGCCAAGGCGTATCTGAACCGCCAGTACATGATCATC
Source organism: Solirubrobacterales bacterium (assembly GCA_035620355.1). Taxonomy (GTDB): domain Bacteria; phylum Actinomycetota; class Thermoleophilia; order Solirubrobacterales; family 70-9; genus WHSW01. Next base: position 1,577 of record DASPGZ010000128.1, read on the forward strand.
GCCCTGGTCGCGATTCCGCTCGCGATCCTGATCGCGGTGCTCCAGGACGTGACCACCGGGATCGGCTTCGTGATCGGCGGCGTTCTCTCGGGCGCCGCCGGGTTCATCGGCATGAACCTCTCGGTGCGCGCCAACGCGCGGGTCGCCGAGGCGGCCCGCGGCGGCGTGCCGCCGGCCCTCGACGTGGCCTTCAAGGGCGGCTCGGTCACCGGCCTGCTGGTCGTCGGCCTGGCACTGCTCGGTGTCGCCGGCTACTTCGGCATCCTGATCGCCGCCGACCAGACCGACAAGGAGGCGATCGACGCCCTGATCGGGCTCGGCTTCGGCGGCTCGCTGATCTCCGTCTTCGCCCGGCTCGGCGGCGGCATCTTCACCAAGGCCGCCGACGTCGGCGCCGACCTGGTCGGCAAGGTCGAGGCCGGGATCCCTGAGGATGACCCGCGCAACCCGGCGGTGATCGCCGACAACGTGGGCGACAACGTCGGCGACTGCGCCGGGATGGCCGCCGACCTGTTCGAGACCTACGCGGTGACCACCGTCGCCGTGATGCTGCTCGGCGTGCTCACCTTCGCCGAGGATTTCGCCCGCGAGGTGGCCCTGTATCCGCTCGTGCTCGGCGCGGTCGCGATCCTCGCCTCGATCGTCGGCGCGCTCGCGGTCCGGACGACGACCGATCGGGTCGAGGGGGCTCTCTACCGCGGCCTGTTGCTCTCGGCGGTGATCTGCGCGGTGGCCTTCTATCCGATCACCGACTGGCTGATGAGCGATCCGCTCGAGCTCGGCGTGCTCGATCCGGGCAGCGCCCTCGCCGGGGCCAGCGTCACCGATCTGTGGCTCTGCGGCCTGATCGGGCTGGTCGTCACCGGTGGCCTGTTCGTGATCACCGACTACTACACCTCGACCCGTTTCCGCCCGGTGAAGACGATCAGCCAGGCGTCGGTCACCGGCCACGCCACCAACATCATCCAGGGCCTCGCGCAGGGCTTCCAGTCGGCGGTCGCTCCGGCGCTGCTGATCGCGCTGGCGATCTTCGGCGCCAACGAGCTCGCCGGGATCTACGGGATCGCCGTCGCGGTCACCGCGCAGCTCTCGCTCTGCGGCCTGATCGTCGCGCTCGACGCGTTCGGCCCGATCACCGACAACGCCGGCGGCATCGCCGAGATGGCTGAGCTGCCCGAGGACGTCCGCAACGTCACCGACCCCCTCGACGCGGTCGGCAACACGACCAAGGCCGTGACCAAGGGGTACGCGATCGGCTCCGCGGCGCTGGCCGCCCTGGTCCTGTTCGCCGCCTTCCAGATCGAGCTCGCCGAGGAGGAGGGCGGGGCCGGGCTGCAGTTCCTGATCTCCGATCCGGCGGTCCTGATCGGCCTGCTGATCGGCGGGATGATGGTCTACCTGTTCTCGGCCTTCGCGATCGAGGCCGTCGGCCGCGCCGGCGGCGAGGTGGTCGAGCAGGTGCGCAAGCAGTTCCGCGAGAACCCGGGGATCATGGAGGGGACCGCGAGACCCGACTACGCGCAGACGGTCGCGATCGTCACCGCGGCCGCGCAGCGCGAGATGATCCTGCCCTCGCTGATCCCGATCATCATCCCGGTGATCGTCGGGATCATCAGCGTCAAGGCGCTCGGCGGCCTGCTGATCGGGGTGATCGTGGTCGGCCTGTTCATGGCCCTGTCGATGACCGCCGGCGGAGGCGCCTGGGACAACGCGAAGAAGCTGATCGAAGACGGGGCCTTCGGCGGCAAGGGCTCCGAGGCCCACGCCGCGTCGGTCACCGGCGACACCGTCGGCGACCCCTACAAGGACACCGCCGGGCCCGCGATCAACCCGATGATCAAGGTCGCGAACATCGTCGCGATCCTGATCATCCCGATCGTCCACTTCGAGGACGGCGGACACCCGTTGGGCGGAAGGGCGGCCCCGGGGCCGCCCTGCTCGCGTCCGCGGCCCTAGGCCGGGCGCTCGAATAAGCCGGCTCAACGGCGCCGGAACCTCGCTTCGGCCTACGGCCTCCGCTCGATCAGCTCGATCCGGTACTCGTCCGGGTCGCGGACGAAGCAGATCCGCGAGCCGCCCTCGCGGACCGAGTACGGCGGCTTCTCCGGCTCGATCCCCTGCTCGGCGAGCCCGGCGAGGGTTGCGTCGAGGTCCTCGACGGTGAGCGCAATATGGCCGTAGCCGGTGCCGATCTCGTACGGCTCGGTGCGGCCGTGGTTGAGGGTCAGCTCAAGCCGGTCGCCGTCGCCAGGCAACCCCATGAACAGGTTGGTCGCGTCGTCGCCGATCGGCATGTGGCGCCGTCGCTCGAACCCGAGCTTCTCGTAGAAGTCGGCGCTTCGCTCGAGGTCGAGCACGCGGTAACAGGTGTGGATCAGCTCGGGCACCGGGACTGAGCACCATATATTCGCGCAGGTGGACGCGCCGATCAACGTCGCCGACTACGAGCGGCTCGCCGCCGAGCGGCTGGAGCCGGGGGGGCTCGGGTACTTCGCCGGCGGGGCCGGCGACGAGCGCACCCTGCGCGAGAACGTCAGCGCCTTCGGCCGCTACAACCTCCATCCGCGGGTGCTCGTCGACGTCGACGAGGTGAGCACGCGGACGACCGTTCTCGGGACCGGGATCTCGATGCCGGTCGGGGTCGCGCCGGTCGCCTTTCAGCGGCTCGTGCACCCCGACGGCGAGGTGGCGATGGCGCGGGCGGCCGCGGGCGCCGGGACGCTGATGACGCTGTCGACGATCGCCACCTCGCACCCGGCTGAGATCGCCGCCGAGGCGCCACCCGGACCGCGCTGGTTT
>DASPGZ010000129.1:0-6985 GCA_035620355.1 Solirubrobacterales bacterium
CCCCAGCCGCCGCCGTCCTTGTCGTAGACGGCGAGCCCGGGCACGACCGATGCCATCGCGGCGACGTCGGGCGCCAGCCGCGTCGGCTTTCCCTGCTGGAGCTCGGGGCCGATCCCCGGCGCGAGCTGGAACCCGGGGCGACCCCAGGTCTGGCTCGGTCCGCCTCCGGTGCCGACGCCCTGGTCGGTGGCGAAGGTCGACCAGACGCCCTGGTCGGCGATCTCGTTGCCGGCGGTCAGCGTCAGGTCGGTGCCGCCGACGCTGGTCGTCAGCGGCGAGCTGCTCGGGAACATGGCTCCCGGCTGCGGCACCGAGCAGCCCTGGAAGCCGAGATCGCCCGACGCCGCCAGGGTGGTGATCCCGAGCGCTGCCGCCTGGACGAGCATCCGCCGCCCGAGCTGCAGCTGATCGGGCGTGAAGCGGCTCTCACAGACGCCGTCGGAGATCGAGAGGATGTGAGGCAGCTTGCCGTCCTGTCGCGAGCGGTCGAGGGCGCCGAACATGAAGAGGACGAACGAGTTGCTGAAGCTCTGGTCGAGCGGGACGAAGATCGGCGTGATCCGGTCGAGCCCTGGCGCGAGCGAGGCGAGCGCCTCGACGTCGAGAACGGTCTCCTCGGGCGAGGTGCCGGTGTCCGTAACGGCGCTCGGCATCGCGATCTGGCTCACCTTGGGGGTGGGGAGCCCGAAGCACTGCGCCCAGGTCTCGAACCCGGAGGCGTCGACCTCTTGCGAGCTCAGGGTCACGACACGGACCCCGCTCCCGTCGAGGCCGCGCGAGCGCAGGCCGTCGACCCCGTAGGCGGTGGAGAGCTGGTTCGGGGCGAAGGCACCGGCGGCGGTGGCCTCGGAGCAGCCCTGCGGGGTGCCCGAGGGCGCGCTCGCGGCCTCGGCGGACGCGCCGCGGCTCGAGCTGCCGCCGAGCTGGTAGATCTCCCCGCCCGAGATCTGGCGGATCTGGCCGCGAAGCGGCGCCGGCTTGCAGAGGCCCTTGGTCGGCGGCGCGCTTCCCTTGACGCAGAAGATCCGCTTGCCGGCGGACGGGGTCAGGACCGCGAGGACGACCGAGCGGTCGGAGCTCATCCGCACCTTCTTCACCCCGGCTCGGGAGGCCAGATAGCGCCGCACGCGCCGGCGGTCGGCGACGCTGGCCGAGAAGCGCTTGCGGTACTCGCGGTTGGAGAGGAACCGGCGGTAGCTCGGCGACGCGGGATCGGAGACTTGGCTCGCGAGCTCTCCCGGCTTGCCGCGCTGGCGCAGCCCGAGCAGGAAGACCTGGCGCTCGGCGGGCTTGGCCGCGTTCGGGCGTTCGGGCCCGGACGCCGCGCCGGAGGCCGCGACCGACCCCCCGGCCGAGATCAGGACCAGCGCCGCGCAGGCGAGCGCGGCGATCACTCCCGCCCGAACTCGCTCGGATCCCCCACGTCTCTGCACGCCGGGCGCATCCTACCGCCGGTCGCGAAGGGGTCGGGTATAGCGTTCCCCCAGATGGGGGTCGAGATTCCGGGGCCGTCGTGAGGGATCTGTGACCCGCCTCGGCGCCCCGCTCCAGGCGCTCACGGACGTCTTCCGCAACCCCGACCTCGGCCGGCTGCAGCTCTCATGGGCCGGCGTCTCGTTCGCGATGTGGGCCTTCGCGATCGCCCTCGGGGTGTTCGCGTTCGACGCCGCGGGCGCGGCCGCCGTCGGCCTCGCCGGCATGGCCCGGGTTCTTCCCGGCGCATTCGCCGCCCCGTTCGCGGGCGTGCTCGGGGATCGTCATCCGCGCCGATCGGTGCTCATCGGCAGCACGCTCGCGGTCACCTTGGTGCTCGCGCTCGCGGCGCTCGCCGTCGCCGTCGGCGCCCCCGCCTGGTCGGTGTTCGCGCTCGCCGGCCTGTTCACGGTCGTCTTCTCGGCTTACATCCCCGCCGAGGCGGCACTGCTGCCGCAGCTCGCGTCCACGCCGCAGGAGCTCTCGGCCGCGAACGTCGCCCACAGCGTCATGGACAGCATCGGGTTCCTCGGCGGCTCGATCCTGACCGGCGTGCTGCTCGCGTTCACCTCGGTGCAGGCGGTGTTCGCGACCTCGGCGATCGCCGCGGCCGGCAGCCTGCTCGCGGTGGCCACGATCCGCGCCGACAGCCGCCCCGAATACGCCGGGGGGGTCGACGCGGGCGGCGTGATCCGCCAGACCGCGGTCGGCTTCCGGGCGCTGCTCGCGGATCCCCCGTTGCGGCTGCTCGGGGGTTGCCTGACGCTGCTCGCCTTCGTCGAGGCCGCCGTCGACGTGCTGATGGTGATCGTCGCCCTCGATCTGCTCGGGCTCGCCGATGCCAGCGTCGGCTACATGAACGCCGCCGGGGGGGTGGGGGCGCTGCTCGCGGGCGGCGTGCTGGCCATGCTGATCAACCGGGGACATCTGGTTGCCTGCCTGGTGGTCGGCAGCCTGTTGACCGGCGCCGCCGCGGCGCTCCCCGGCGTCTGGCCGGCGGTGCTCGCCGCCTACGCCGCCTGGTTCGGGGTCGGGTTCGGCTACACGCTGGTCGAGGTGGCGGCGAACACCCTGCTTCAGCGACTCGGCGACGATGAGGTCCTGGCTCGGACCCGTGGCTCGCTCGAGACCGCGAGGCTCGTCGCGATGGCGCTCGGCTCCGCGGCCGTCGCGGTTTTGGTCGCGCTGTTCGGGATTCGCGAGGCCGTGCTCGCGATCGCCGCCGTGCTGCCGCTGCTGGTCGCGCTCCGCTGGAGTCGCCTGCGCGCGTACGAGATGGGGGCGCCGGTCGCCGAGCGGCACTTCAGCCTGCTTCGCGCGGACTCGATCTTCGCGCCGCTCCCGCTCGCGACGCTCGAGCGCCTCACCCACGATCTGGTCGAGCTCGAGGCGGAGGCCGGCAGGGAGCTGATCACCCAGGGTGACTTCGGCGACCGCTTCTATCTGATCGACGCGGGCAGGGTGGAGGTGATCGAGGACGGCGTGCGCTGCGCGGAGGAGGGGCCGGGCGAGTCGTTCGGCGAGATCGCCCTGCTCCGCGGCGAGCCGCGAACGGCGACGGTCCGGGCGCTAGAGCCGACCAGGCTGCTGGCGCTCGACCGCGAGCGCTTCATCGCCGCCGTCACCGGCCACGGCCGCGCCTCGCAGGTCGCCGACGGCGTGATCGAGGGTCGGCTCGGGCAGGACCGCGACCCGACCTCGGCCGCCTCGGCTCCCGGTCAGTCCTCCGGCAGCTCCGGCGGCGGGGCGCGATAGGTCGCCGGGGTGGCCGATAGCCGGATCGGGTTTCGGGTCAGGCGCGCCGTGCCGCCGTCGCCGCGGGGGATCTCGACCGTCGGCTCGAGCCCGAGTCGCGCCGCGAGCTCGAACGCCTGGCCGACGTCGTTGACGATCCCGGCCGGGACCCCGCGCTCGGTCAGCTCCGCCGCCCACTCGCCGGCGCTGCGCTCGGCGAGCCGGACCTCGAGCGCGGCGCGCAGCTCGGCCCGCGCCGCGACCCGGGCGGCGTTGGTGACGAAGCGCCCGTCGGTGGCCAGGGCCGGCGCCCCGAGCACCTCGCAGAGGCTCGCGAACTGACGGTCGGTGCCGACCGCGACCACGAGCTCGCCGTCGGCGGTCCGCAGCAGCTCGTAGGGGGCGATGCTCGGATGGGCGTTGCCCATGCGCCCGGGGACGACACCGGCGAGGGTGTGGGCGCTGCCCTGGTTGACCAGTGCCGCCAACAGCGAGGTGAGCAGGTCGATCTCGACCAGCTGCCCCTCGCCGCCGGATGCATCGCGGTGGCGAAGCGCGGCGAGGATGCCGACGCTCGCGAACAGCCCGGCGAGCACGTCGACCAGCGCCACCCCGACCTTCTGCGGCTCGCCGTCGGGCGAGCCGGTGATGCTCATCAGCCCGCCGAGCGCCTGCAGCAGCAGGTCATAGCCGGGCAGCTCGGCGCCGGCCCCGGCGCCGAAGCCGGTGATCGAGCAGTAGACGAGCCCCGGGTTGATCGCCCGCATCTCCTCGTAACCGAGCCCGAGCCGCGCCATCACCCCGGGACGGAAGTTCTCGACCAGGACGTCGGCCTCGGCGATCAGCTCGATCGCCCGCGCCCGGCCGGCGGGCTCGCCGAGGTCGAGCGCGACAGCATCCTTGTTGCGGTTGACCGCCTGGAAGTAGGTGGCGCGGCCGGCGTCGTCGAACGGCGGCCCCCAGCCGCGGGTGTCGTCGCCCGAGCCCGGGCGCTCGACCTTGACCACGTCGGCCCCGAGGTCGGCGAGGACCATCGTGGCGAAGGGGCCGGCGAGGATGCGCGAGAAGTCGACGACCCGCAGCGGTTCGAGGGCGGTCCGGCTCATCCGGCCCTTGTACCAACAAGCGGGGCGGCAGCCGCCCTAGAGCACCTCGACCAGCGCTTCGGTCGTGTCCACACTATCCGCTTCCTAGCTCGGGTCGGCGACCAGGCGCGGCTCCTCGATCCCAGCCTCGGGGGTGACCAGGATGGCGCCCTCTCCGGTCGCGTAGGCCTCCTCGCCGTGGTAGGTCACGTCCATGCCCTGCGCCTCCTCCCTCGCGGTCGAGCGCAGCGGGCAGAAGGCGCCGATCACGCGCAGCAGCACGTAGGTCATCCCGAAGGCGTAGGCGGGCGCCGCGGCGGCCGCGAGCAGCTGGTCGACCAGCTGGGCGCCGTTGCCGAACAGGGCCCCGTCGGAGATCCCGTTCCAGGAGAACTGGGCGAAGAAGCCGATGAAGACGATCCCGGTGAGCCCGGCGACCCCGTGCGCGGCGAGCACGTCGAGCGTCTCGTCGACGCGGGTGCGGGTGCGCCAGACGATCACGAAGTAACAGGGGAAGGCGACCAGGGCGCCGAGCAGCATCGCGAACCCGGGGCTGATGAAGCCGCCGGCGGGGGTGATCCCGACGCAGCCGACGACGATCGCGGTCGCGGCGCCGATCGCGGTGATCCGGCGCCCGCGGATCGCGTCGAGCGCGAACCAGACCAACAGCGTGCAGGCCGGGGTCAGCAGCGTGTTGACGAAGGCGAGGGTCGAGTTGGCGCCGGTGTTGAAGCCGCTGCCGCCGTTGAAGCCGAACCAGCCGAACCACAGCAGCCCGGCACCGAGCAGCACGTAGACGGCGTTGTGGGGCAGCAGCGCCAGCCGCCCGTAGTCGTTGCGAGCACCGACCACGAGCGCCGCGGCGAGCGCCGAGAAGCCGGAGCCCATCTCGACCGGGATGCCGCCGGCGAAATCGAGGGTGCCGCCGTTGAAGAGCCAGCCGGGCCCGAACGCCCAGTGAGCGAGCACCGCGTAGACGAGCACCGACCAGAGCGCCGAGAAGATCAGGAAGGGACCGAAGCGCATCCGCTCCACCACCGCGCCCGAGACCAGCGCCGTGGTGATCACGCAGAAGGTCGCCTGGAAGGCGAAGAAGAGCAGGTGCGGGATCGTGCCGCCCTCGCGCGGCTCGAAGGTGACGTCGTTGAGGAAGGCGTGGCCGAAGCCACCGATGATCCCGTTGCCCTCGTCGAACGCGAACGAGTAGCCGACCGCCGCCCAGGTGACCACCGCGACCGCGATCGCGGCGATGCACATCATGAACGTGTTCAGGGTGTTCTTCGAGCGCACCAGCCCGGCGTAGAAGAGGCCAAGCGCCGGGGTCATCAGCAGGACCAGCGCGGTCGCGATCAGCATCCAGGCGGTGTCGCCGCTGTCGATCGCCTCCATCAGGCGCCCACCGGGGTGACGGCCGCCTTGTCGGTCTCCCCGGTGCGGATCCGCACCGCGCGCTCGAGCGGGACCACGAACACCTTGCCGTCGCCGACCTCGCCGGTGCGGGCGCCCGCGCAGAGCGCCTCGATCGTCGCGTCGACGAAGTCGTCGGAGACCGCGACCTCGAACCGGACCTTGTCCGAGAGGCCGACCTGAACCGTGGTCCCGCGATACGTCTCGACCCGGTCGAGCTCGCCGCCGTGGCCCTGGACCCGGCTGATCGAGACGCCGCGGACCTCGGCGCGATAGAGCGCCTCGAGCACGTCGTTGGCCTTCTCCGGCCGGACGATCCCGATCACCAGCTTCATGGTCTCTTCCCTCGATTTCCCCGATCCGAGAGCGGGCGAGCCTAACCTCCGTCCCCTGCGGGGGTCAACGCTCGCGGCGATGAGTTTGCGCGCGTTGGGCGGTCTTTAGGACTGAGAACGAAGAAGTGGGGAACAGGAGGGTGAAATGACGACCGGGACCGAGAAGAACCGCTGGCTGGCGCTGTACGTGCTCTGCGGCGGAATGCTGATGATCGTGCTCGACGCGACGATCGTCAACGTCGCCCTGCCCTCGATTCAAGAGGACCTGGGCTTCTCGCAGTCGAGCCTGGCCTGGATCGTCAACGCCTACCTGATCGCGTTCGGCGGCCTCCTGCTGCTCTCGGGCCGGCTCGGAGACCTGATCGGCCAGCGGCGGGTCTTCCTCGCCGGGCTCGCGATCTTCACCGCGGCGTCGCTGGTCTGTGCCCTCTCGCAGAGCCAGGGGATGCTGGTCGGCGCCCGCTTCGTCCAGGGTGCCGGAGGCGCGGTCGCCTCGGCCGTGATCCTGGGGATGATCGTGACCATGTTCCCGGAGCCGCGGGAGCAGGCGAAGGCGATCGGCGTCTACGCGTTCGTCGCCTCCGCCGGTGCCTCGATCGGACTGCTCGCCGGCGGCGTGCTCACCGAGGCGATCAGCTGGCACTGGATCTTCGTCATCAACCTCCCGGTCGGGCTCGCGGTCGGCTTGCTGGCCACGCGCGTGGTCGAGGACCGGCCTGGGATCGGGCTCTCCGAGGGCGCCGACATCCCGGGAGCGGCGCTCGCGACCGGCGGCCTGATGCTCGCCGTCTACACCCTGCTCGAGGCCGGGGATGCCGGCTTCGGCTCGCTGCAGACGATCGGCCTCGGCGCGATCTCGATCGCCCTGATCACGGCCTTCGTCGTCCGCCAGGCGCGGATCGAGAACCCGCTGATGCCGCTGCGCCTGTTCAAGTCGCGCAACGTCACCGG
>DASPGZ010000130.1:0-7291 GCA_035620355.1 Solirubrobacterales bacterium
CGGCTCCTGCTATCTGCACCACGGCTTCGAGGTCACCGCGGAGGCGACCGTGGCCGCGTTCGCGAACGAGATCGAGATCGCCTCCGAGCGCCTGCTCGACTTCAAGTCGGCGCTGCAGGAGCGGCTGGCGCGAGAGGGGGCACGCGTAAGGTATGAGGTGACCGGCGAGTCCGGCCCCCCGCACGACCGGGTCTTCGACGTCAGCGCCAGCGTCAACAGCGAGGTCGTCGGGGAGGGCTCCGGGCGCTCGAAGAAGGCGGCCGAGCAGGCCGCGGCGGAGCGGGCGCTCGAGGATCTCAGCTGAACCAACGTCCCGCCCAACTTGGCGTCCGGTGCGCCAGCGAGGCTTCCGGAGCGCGCCCAATCCGATGCATCTGAGCTCGATCTCCATCAAGGGCTTCAAGTCCTTCCCCGAGCGCACCAAGCTCGTCTTCTCGCCCGGCGTGAGCGTGATCGTCGGGCCGAACGGCTGCGGTAAGTCGAACGTCACCGACGCCGTCCTCTGGGCCCTCGGCGAGCAGAGCCCGCTGAGCGTCCGCGGGCAGTCGATGCAGGACATGATCTACGCCGGCGGCGACGGGGTCGGCCCGAGCCGGTACGCCGAGGTCGAAGTCGTCCTCGACGCGGATGGCGAGGGGGCCGAGTTTTCCGAGGTCGCGATCACGCGCCGGCTCGAGCGCGGGGGAGAGGGCAGCTACCGCCTCAACGGCGCCAGGGCCCGGCTCGCCGACGTGATCGAGGTGCTCTCCGACGCCAACCTCGGGCGCGAGATGCACTCGGTGATCAGCCAGGGCCGGGTGGAGGAGATCGTGCTCTCGGCGCCACGCGAGCGCCGGCTGCTGGTCGAGGAAGCCGCCGGGCTCGGCAAGCACCGCAAGCGCCGGCGCCGCGCCCAGCTGAAGCTCGAGCGCACCCAGGACAACCTCGACCGGGCGCTCGACGTCGAGCGCGAGGCGCGCAAGTCGCTGCGGCCGCTGAAGCGCCAGGCCGAGGCGGCCGACATCCACGCCCGGCTCGAGCGCGAGGCGGCCGAGCTGCGCGCGCGGCTGCTCGCCTCCGAGCTGCACGGCCACGACGGCGAGCTCGCCGGCGCCGAGGCGAGCGCCGTGAGCGCGCGCCAGGCTCGCGACGCGATCGACGCGAAGCTGAGCGAGGTGAACGAGCGGCGCACGGCGATCGAGACCCAGCTCGCCGAGCGCGAGAGCGAGCGGACCGAGGCCTGGGGACGGCTGACGGCCGTCCGCGCCGCGCACGAGCGGATCAGCGTCCGCGCCGAGGCGCTCGCCTCGCGGCGCACCGACCTCGTCCACAGCATCGACCGGCGCCGGGCGGCGCTCGGCGCGCTCGCCGACGAGCTCGCCGCGGCGACCGGGGCGCGGGCCGGCGACGATCCGGTGAGCGCCGGGATCGAGCGGATCTCCGAATCGCTGGCGAGCGCGGTCGCCGCGGTCGAGAGCGCCCGCGGCGCCGGCGCCGACCGCGACCGGGGCGCCGCCCTGGCGACGGTGCGCGAGGCGGCGCAGCGGGCGGCGCAGATGGCGCGCCGGGTCGAGGACATGCTCGGCAGCCGCGCTCAGGACTCGCTCTCGGAGCGGCTCGAGCGCGAGGCCGAGCTCGCGGGTGCGCTCGGCGAGCTCTGCGAGGCGGCCGCGGGGGCCCGCGACGCCGCCGGCGAGCGCGCGGCGGCGCTCGAGGCGAGGATGCTGGGCGAGACCGGGGAGGACGCGGTGACCGAGAAGCTGCGCGCCTGCTCGCGCGAGGAGGCCGAGCTGCAAGCGTCGCTGCGAACCGCGGCCGACGCGGTCACCGAGGCCGAGGTGAGGGCCGCCCACCTGGGCGACCGGCGGGCCGAGGCGGTCGCCGAGCTGGCCCGGATCGCCGCGACCCTGGGCCGCGAGCTGACCGCCGCCGAGGTGCTGCTGACCGCGGACGAGCGGGCGGAGATCGAGGCGAAGCTCGAGCGCCTCGGGCGCCGTCGCGAGCAGCTCGGGCCGGTCAACCCGCTGGCCGAGCGCGAGTACGAGCAGGCGCTCGCCCACGTCGAGAGCCTCGAGACCCAGCGCACCGACCTGGAGACGGCGCTCACCGAGCTCCAGGGGCTGATCCGCGAGACCGATCGCAAGATCCACGCCGCCTTCGAGGAGACCTTCGAGGCCACCCGCTCGAACTTCGAGGAGCTGGTCGAGCACCTGTTCCCGGGCGGCCGCGGCCGCCTGCGCCTGGTCGACGACCAGCGCGGCCCGAAGCCCGTGCTGGGCGGAGCCGACGCCGAACTGGGCAATGCCCGGCCCTCGGCCGACCCCGGCATCCCCGGACGCGAAGCGGAGGAGATGCCGGGCATTGATGCGGAGGAGGCGGACGGCATCGATGCGGGTGATGAGTTTGCGTCGCAGGGGGTGGAGATCGAGGTGACGCCCGCTGGCAAGGCGACCCGGCGCCTGTCGCTGCTCTCCGGCGGCGAGAAGGCGCTGGTCGCGCTCGCCTTCGTCTTCTCGGTCTTCCTCGCCCGCCCGTCGCCGTTCTACATCCTCGACGAGGTCGAGGCGGCGCTCGACGACGCGAACATCGACCGCTTCCTGCAGCTGGTTCAGCGCTTCTCCGACCGGGCCCAGTTCATCATCGTCACCCACCAGAAGCGGACCATGGACGCGGCCGAGGTCCTCTACGGCGTGTCGATGGGCAAGGGCGGCGTGACCAAGGTCGTCTCACGCCGGTTCGAGTCCGAGCAGCCGGCTCTGGGCGAGGCGAGCGAAGCCGCCTGAGTAGCCTCCGCTCCCGATGGAGTGGGAGGAGCTGATCCCGAGCGCGGCCGGGCCGCCGCCCGACGCCGAGCCCGAGCCCGAGCGCCGCAGCGGCCGCTTCGCGCGCCTGCGCGAGCGGCTCTCGAAGAGCCGCCAGGCGCTGCGCGCCGAGCTCTCGGCGAGCCTCTTCGACAAGCTCGACGATGAGACCTGGGAGCGGCTCGAGGAGGCGCTGATCCTGGCCGACGTCGGCGCCAAGGCGACCGCCGAGGTGGTCGGCCGGCTGGAGGCGGAGGTCGAGGCCGGGGAGGTCAGTGGCCCCGATGCGACTCGCGAGCGCCTGATCGAGCTGCTCGCGGCGCTCGCCGGTGAGGCCCCACCGGTGCTCGACCTGAGCTCGAAGCCGGCGGTGATCATGGTCGTCGGCGTCAACGGCACGGGCAAGACGACGACGATCGGCAAGCTCGCCTCGGTGCTCTCCGAGCGTCTCGGCCTGCAGGTGATCGTCGCCGCCGCCGACACCTACCGGGCGGCGGCGATCGAACAGCTCGAGGCCTGGGCCGACCGGGCCGGGACCGAGATCGTCAAGGGCAACGCCGGCGGCGACCCGGGCGCGGTGGTCTTCGATTCACTCGCGGCTGCCGAGGCCCGCGACGCCGACGTCGTGATCGTCGACACCGCTGGACGGCTGCACACGCACGACAACCTGATGGAGGAGCTCGCGAAGGTCAACCGGGTGGCGGAGAAGCGGATCGACGGCGCGCCGCACGAGACCCTGATCGTGATCGACTCGACCACGGGGCAGAACGGCCTGCGCCAGGCGCGCGCCTTCGCCGAGGCGGTCGACGTCAGCGGGGTGGTGCTGACGAAGCTCGACGGGACGGCCAAGGGCGGGATCGCGCTGGCGATCGCCGGCGAGCTCGGGATCCCGGTGAAGCTGATCGGCGTCGGCGAGGGGATCGAGGATCTGCGGCCGTTCGACGCCGAGGCCTTCGCCCACGCACTGCTCGATGAGTGACGTGGAGATCGAGCGCAAGTTCCTGATCGACCGGCCGCCCCGGCTCGACCGCTTCGAGCATTCCGAGATCGAACAGGGGTACCTGTCGCTCGCCGATCCCGAGGGCGGCGCGGAGGTGCGCCTGCGCCGCCGCGGGGACGAGCTCACCCTGACCGCCAAGAGCGGCGGCGGCCGGGTTCGCGAGGAGGAGGAGATCGAGCTCGAGGAGGACGAGTTCGAGCGTCTCTGGCGCCTGACCGAGGGCCGGCGGCTGGCGAAGCGCCGCTACCTGATCCCGCATGAGGGGCGCGAGGTCGAGCTCGACGTCTACGGAGGGGACCTCGATGGCCTCACCGTGGCCGAGGTCGAGTTCGACGACGAGCGGCAGGCGCAGGAGTTCGAGCCGCCGGCCTGGTTCGGGGACGAGGTGACCGGGACGGAGGAATACCTGAACGAGAGCCTGGCGACCAGGGGACGGCCGCGATGACGGCGTTCAAGCGGATCGGGGCGTATTGGGAGGCGCCCGCGCTCTAGGCTGCAGGGCTGATGTTCGATCAGCTCTCAGACCGTCTCCAGGACACGCTCTCGGACGTCCGCAACCGCGGCAAGCTGACCGAGGCCGACGTCGACAAGGCGATGCGCGAGATCCGCCTCGCGCTGCTCGAGGCCGACGTCAACTTCAAGGTGGTCAAGTCGTTCACCTCGCAGGTCAAGGAACGCTGCCTCGGCGCCGGTGTCCTCGATGCGCTCAACCCGGGCCAGCAGGTGATCAAGATCGTCGACGAGGAGCTCGCGGCGCTGATGGGCGGTGCCGGCCGCGACCTCGCCTTCGCCTCCTCGGGGCCGACCGTGATCCTGATGGCCGGGCTCCAGGGGTCGGGCAAGACGACCGCCTGCGCGAAGCTCGCCAAGCACCTCGGCGACCAGGGCAAGAAGGTCGGGCTCGCCGCCTGCGACACCCAGCGCCCGGCGGCGGTCGACCAGCTGCGGACGATGGGCAAGCGCAGCGGCGCGACGGTCTACGAGCAGGGGACCGAGCGCTCGCCGGTCGACATCGCCGAGTGGGCGCTGAGCCAAGCCCGCTCGGCCTCGCTCGACGTGCTCGTCGTCGACACAGCCGGCCGGCTGCCCGTCGACGCCGAGCTGATGGACGAGCTGGTCGCGATCCGCGACCGGACAAACCCCCACGACATCCTCCTGGTGCTCGACGCGATGACCGGACAGGACGCGGTCAACGTCGCCGAGAGCTTCGCCGAGCGGGTCGACTTCGACGGCGTCGTGCTGACCAAGCTCGACGGCGACGCCCGCGGCGGCGCCGCGCTCTCGGTCAAGGCGGTCACCGGGAAGCCGATCATGTACGCGTCCACCGGCGAGCGGATCGAGCAGCTGGAGCGCTTCCATCCGGAGCGGATGGCGTCGCGGATCCTCGGGATGGGCGACATGCTCTCGCTGATCGAGAAGGCGGAGGAGGTCTCGGACGCCGACCAGGCGGCCGAGCTCGAGCGCAAGATCCGCAAGCAGCAGTTCACGCTCGAGGACTTCCTCGCCCAGATGCGCCAGGTGCGCAAGATGGGCCCGCTCTCGAGCGTGCTCGGGATGATGCCCGGGCTCGGCAAGCAGATGAAGCAGCTGCGGTCGGTGAACATGGACGACCGCGAGCTCGACCGGCTCGAGGCGATCATCCTCTCGATGACCCCCGCCGAGCGCGCCAACCCGCAGATGATCGACGGGTCGCGTCGCAAGCGGATCGCGCAGGGCTCGGGGACGACCGTCCAGGCGGTCAACCAGCTGGTCAAGCAGTTCGCCCAGATGCGCAAGATGATGTCGGCGATGGCGAAGGGCAAGATGCCCGATCCGGCGCAGTTGATGAAGGGCATGCGCTAGCCGCTAACCTTCCGCGCCGCATGGTCCGCATTCGCTTGAGAAGGGTGGGTTCGCGAAAGAACCCGATCTGGCGCGTCGTCGTCGCCGATCGCCGATCGCCGCGCGACGGTCGCACGATCGAGACGATCGGCCATTACAACCCGCAGACCGAGCCTTCGGTGATCGTGATCGACGAGGAGCGCGCGCGCCACTGGCTCGACAAGGGTGCGCAGCCGACCCGCACGGTCGCCACCCTGCTGCGGACCAAGGGCATCCAGGCCTCGGGCACCTAGCCCGGAAGGCGGTCGCGACCGATGCGCGATCTGGTCGAGTTCGTGGTCCGCTCGCTCGTCTCCGAGCCCGACTCCGTGCGGGTCGAGGAGCTCGAGCAGGAGGGCGGGACGGTGCTCGAAGTGCACGTCGCCGATGGCGACCTCGGCCGCGTGATCGGCCGCGAGGGCCGGGTCGCGAACGCGATCCGCACGCTCGCCAAGGCCTCGGCGACCGCGCAGGACGCGGGCCGCGTCATGGTCGAGATCGTCGAAGACTGACGAGAACCACACCGGCCGGTTGCTCCGCTTCCGCTCGAACATATTGCCCTCGCCTACGGCTCGGGCTTCGGCTTCAGCTCCCGCGTCCGCACCGTCCGGGTCATCCTTGAACGATGCGGATTGACGTCTTCACGCTTTTCCCCGAGGCGTTCGAGTGGTTCTCGGGGCAGCGGCACGTCACCAATGCGGTCGAGCGGGGCTCCGAGCTGCGCCTGTTCAACTACCGCGACACGACCCAGCTCAGCGGCCGTCAGGTCGACGACTCGCCCTACGGCGGCGGTGCCGGGATGGTGCTTCGCGTCGACGTGGTCGACACCGCGCTGCGGGCCGCCTACGGCGAGGGCAGGCCGCCGGCCCGGGTGATCGTGATGGCGCCCTCGGGGCGCCCGCTCGACGACGCGCTCGCCGCCGAGCTCGCCGGCGAATCGCACCTGGCGCTGCTCTGCGGGCGCTACGAGGGAATCGACGAGCGCGTCCGCGAGCACCTCGCCGACGAAGCGATCTCGGTCGGCCCCTACGTGCTCGCCGGCGGCGAGCTGGCGGCGATGGTGGTCGCCGACACGGTGATCCGCAAGCTCCCCGGTGCCCTCGGCCATCTCGAGAGCGCGGTCGAGGAATCGTTCTCGGAGGCGCTCGAGGGCGGCCCGGAGTACCCGCACTACACCCGGCCGGCGAGCTACCGGGGCTGGGACGTGCCCGAGGTGCTGCTCTCGGGCGACCACGCGCGGGTGCGCGACTGGCGGCTGGAGCGCAGCCGGGCCGCGAAACCAGGCCCCTAGGCCGAGCCCGGAGGACGAAGCCGAGCCGCGCCGCCGTTGAGGCGCCGTGTTCAGGAGCGAGTTCTCTACTATCTGACGCCCTCGCGGGCGGCCCGATTCGGGAGCCCGCTTTTCAACGCCGTAAGGCCGCGACCCCAGCAGCCCCGACATGAGCACGATCATCGAGAGCATGGAGCAGCGCCAGATGCGCAAGTTGCCGCGATTCGCGGCCGGCGATCGCGTGCGGGTGCACTTCCAGGTGATCGAGGGTTCGCGCAAGCGCACCCAGGTGTTCGAGGGCATCGTCATCGCCCGCCAGGGCAGCGGCGCGCGCGAGACGTTCATCGTCCGCAAGCAGTCGTTCGGGGTCGGCGTCGAGCG
>DASPGZ010000131.1:0-5324 GCA_035620355.1 Solirubrobacterales bacterium
GGTCGACGCGGGCACTCGCACCGCCACCTGCCGCGTCTGCGGCACCACGGGCGCGGAGCGGGTGCTGTCGGCTCCGTCGGCGCCGTTCGGGCTGGTGAAGTCGCCTCGGGCGGCCAGGCGCCAGGAGGGCCGCAACGCCGCTCTGAGGCGGCGCACGAAGGCGGAGTTCAAGGCCCGGCGCAAGGCCGGCGGCCAGGGGGCTGGCGGGTGAGCGCCGCGGCCGAGCGCCGCGAGCGGTTGATCGAGCTCTACCGCGAGGTCGCGGGCTGCACCCGCTGTCCGTTGCACGCGGACCGGACCAAGGTGGTCTTCGGCTCCGGCAACGCCGACGCCGAGCTGATCTTCGTCGGCGAGGCGCCCGGGGCCGAGGAGGACCGGCAGGGCCTCCCGTTCGTCGGCCGCGCGGGGCAGCTGCTGAACAAGCTGCTCGAGGAGATCGGGATGAAGCGCGAGGACGTGTTCATCGCCAACATCCTCAAGTCGCGTCCGCCGGGCAACCGCGATCCGCAGCCGGACGAGATCGAGGCCTGCTGGCCGTATCTCGAACGCCAGATCGACCTGATCGAGCCGCGCGTGATCGCCACGCTGGGGAACTTCGCGACCAAGAAGATCACCGGGAGCCAGACCGGGATCACCCGGGTCGCCGGGGTGCCGCAGGTACACGAGCTCGGCGGCCGCACCGTGTTCGTGTATCCGCTCTTCCATCCCGCCGCGGCGCTGCGGACCCCGTCGGTGCTCGAGCGGCTGCGCGGCGATTTCGCCAAGCTGCCGGCGCTGCTCGCCGAGCCGCTGCCGGGCCGGGAGCCGCCCGGGACGGGCGCCGACGAGGCGGAGGATCCGGATACGCCGCGCCCGCGCCCGGACAGCCAGCTGGACCTGTTCGCAGGTTGACCGCCGAGCTCACCGAGGGGCCCGAGGCGACCGAGGCCGCGGGCGCGCGGCTCGCCCTGGGGCTCGAGCCCGGCGACCTCGTCCTCGTCAGCGGCGAGCTCGGCAGCGGCAAGACGACCTTCGTCCGCGGCGCCTGCGCGGCGCTCGGCGTCAGCGGACCGATCGCCTCGCCGACCTTCACCCTCGGCCGGCTGCACCGCGGCGAGCGCGGCCCGGTGGCCCACCTCGACCTCTACCGGCTCGAGGGCCTGGCGGCCGAGGAGCCGGGGCTCCTCGACGACTACCTGACCCCCGACGCGGTCGCCTTCGTCGAGTGGCCCGAGCGCGCCGGGGCGCTCGAGCTCGAGCTCGCCGACGGAGTCCGGATCGCGGCGGCGGTCGTCATCCGCCACCTCGGCGGCGATCGCCGCCGGGTCGAGGTGTCAGCACCGACCTAGTAGCCCCCGCCGCTGCCATCGGTGGTCGTGTTCGAATCGTCGCCGCTGACCTCGTCCTCGAGCTCCTGCGCCTGGTCCTGGATGTCCTCGCCGGCCTCTTGCGCCTCGTCCTGGATGTCCTGACCGGCCTGCTCGGCCTCCTGCTGAATGTCCTCGCCGGCCTGCTCGGCCTCCTGCTGGATGTCGTCGGCGGCCTCGTCGACGTCGTCGGATCCGCATCCGGCCCACGCCGTCCCGGCGACCGCGATCGCGACCACCCCGATCACCGCCTTGGCTCGACGGCGCCTGCTCCCGTTCATCTGCATCACCCTTCGGTCGGACTGCGAACTCGGCTCTAGTCTGACGCGATGAGCGCCGGAGCGATCCTCGGCTTCGACACCGCGACGGCCGATGCCGTGGTCGCGGTCACGATCGGCGGTCAGCCGGTGAGCGAGCGGCGAGCGCAACCGGACGGGTCAGGCCGCCCCCGGCACGCGGCGAAGCTGCTCGCCGAGATCGAGGCGGCCGCGGCCGACGCCGGCGGCTGGGAGGCGATCGAGCGGCTCGCGGTCGGGATCGGCCCCGGCACCTTCACCGGCCTGCGGATCGGGGTGACGACGGCACGCGCGCTCGCGCAGGCGAGGTCGCTGCCGCTGGTCGGGGTCGGCTCGCTCGAGGCGCTCGGGCTCGGGATCGCCGAGCGGGCCGAGGGACGAAAGTGCCTGCCGCTGATCGACGCGCGCCGCGCCGAGCTCTTCGGAGCGCTCGTCGACGACTCCGGCCAACCGCTCTGGGACCCGTTCGTCGCGGGGCCCGAGCAGCTCCTGCAACGGCTTGCCGATGCCGGACTGCGACCGTTGGCCGGGGGCGACGGCTCGCTACGATTTCGAGCGCAGCTCGAGTCCGCGGGCGTGGATGTGCTCCCCGACGCGGACCCGGGACACCGGATGGCGGCGCGGCACG
The DNA here is from genome assembly GCA_035620355.1 of Solirubrobacterales bacterium. Classification (GTDB taxonomy): domain Bacteria; phylum Actinomycetota; class Thermoleophilia; order Solirubrobacterales; family 70-9; genus WHSW01. The sequence continues at coordinate 2,271 of DASPGZ010000131.1, forward strand.
TCTGCGAACTGGCCGCGGGGGTCACGCCCGGGCCGGTGACCGAGGTCAAACCCGCCTACTTGAGACGACCCGACGCAGAGGTATGGCGTGAGCAACGAGACCGCAATCCAGGCGAGCGGCGCTGAGTCGGCGCAGCGCGCCCGGGTCCGCCCGTTGGTCTACGGGGACCTGCCCGCGGTGCTGGCGATCGAGCGGCGCTCGTTCCAGACCCCCTGGTCGCTGGCGATGTTCGTGCTCGAGCTCTCGAAGCCGTCGGGGATCTGCCTCGCGATCTCCGACGAGCGCGGCGGATTGGTCGGGTACCTGATCTGCTCGCGCTACGCCGACGTCTGGCACCTGATGAACGTTGCGATCTCGCCCGACCGCCGCCGCCAGGGCCTGGCCACCGAGCTGATGAACAGCCTCTTCGGCGCCGCCGGCCCGGATGCGCGGGTGACGCTCGAGGTGCGGACCTCGAACGCGCCCGCAATCGAGATGTACGCCCGCTTCGGCTTCCGGCCCGCCGGCCACCGCCGTCGCTACTACCACGACAACGGCGAGGACGCACTGATCATGTGGCTGGAGCCGGGCGGCCCCGCCGCCTGAAGCCGGGCTGTTGAGCCTGATCCTGGCGCTGGAGACCTCCTGCGACGACACCTGCGCGGCGGTCGTCGACGGAGCCGAGGTCCGCTCGAACGTGATCTCGTCGCAGGTCGCAGCGCACGAGCGCTTCGGCGGAATCGTCCCCGAGGTCGCCTCGCGCCATCACCTCGAGCTGGTCAATCCGGTCGTCGACGCGGCCCTGGCGGAGGCGGGCGTCGGGCTCGAGCGGATCGACTCGCTCGCGGTCACCCGCGGGCCGGGGCTGATCGGGGCGCTCCTGATCGGCGTCAGCACGGCGAAGGGGATCGCCGCCGCGGCCCGCAAGCCGCTGCACGGGGTCGACCACCTGCACGGCCACGTCGCGGCCAACTTCCTCGAGCCCGATCCGATCGAGCCCCCGTTCCTGTGCCTGATCGCCAGCGGTGGGCACACGCTGCTCGCCGGGGTCACCGGGCACAGCGGCTACGCGGTTCTCGGCCAGACGCTCGACGACGCCGCCGGCGAGGCGCTCGACAAGGCGGCGCGTCTGCTCGGGCTCGGCTACCCGGGCGGCCCGGCGATCGAGCGCGAGGCGCGCGGCGGCAACCCGGCCGCGTTCGAGTTCCCGGTCGCAATGCGGGACGACCCGCGCCTGGACTTCAGCTTCAGCGGGCTGAAGACGGCGCTGCTCTACGCGGTCCGCGAGCTCGGCGACGACGGGACGCTGGAGCACCGCGCCGACCTCGCCGCGAGCTTCCAGGCCGCGGTCGTCGACCAGCTGGTGGCGAAGCTGCGCCGCGCTGCCCGCGGCGGCAGCCGGCGGCGCCGCAGCGCCGCCGACGCCTGGGGCGCGATCGCGCTCGGCGGCGGCGTCGCCGCCAACTCGCTGCTGCGCGAGCGCGTGGCGGAGCTGTGCGAGGCCGAGGGCCTGGAGCTGAAGCTCGTCGCTCGCGAGCTCTGCACCGACAATGCCGCGATGATCGCTTCGGCGGCGCGCTACGTCGAGCCTGCCCCGTACCCGGACTACCTGGCCTGGGACGCCCTGTGAGGCGGAGCCCGAAGGGCGAAGCCGAGGTGCGCCGCTGTTGAGGCGCCGTATGTCGGCTGAGGTGGTGCTCTACGGACGGGACGGGTGCCACCTCTGCGACGAGGCCCGCGAGGCGATCCTCGGCTTCGACGGGATCGAGCTGCGCGAGGTCGACATCGGGTCCGACGACGGCCTGCTCGCGGCGATGCTCGAGCGCATCCCCGTGGTCGAGGTCGACGGTGCGGTGGTCAGCGAGCTGATCTTCGACCGCGACGCATTTTCGGCTGCCCTGCGAGGCGGATAGCCGACCGCGCCGTCGTTGAGGCGCGGGTGTTCATACTGTCTCGCCGTGAACGAGCCAGAGCTAAACGGTCCCGCCACGGCGACCGACCGCGGCGAGGGGGCCTTGGGCGAGGGGGACCGCCTTTCGCTCGGGGTCGCGGCCCGCCTCTCGCGCTACCTCCAGGTGCTGATCCAGGCGCGGAAGATGGGCCGCGAGACGATCTCCTCGCAGGAGCTGGCCGAGTACACGCACATCAACTCGACCCAGATCCGCCGCGATCTCTCCGGCTTCGGCAAGTTCGGAAAGCGGGGCGTCGGCTACCGGGTCGAGTCGCTGGTCTCGGAGATCCGCAAGATCCTCCACACCTCGGGCCAGCACAACATTGCCCTGTTCGGCGCCGGGAACCTGGGCCAGGCGATCGCCAGCTCGGACATCTTCGCCGACCACGGGTTCAGGATCGTCGCGATCTTCGATGCCGATCCGGAGCTCGTCGGATCCGAGTTCGGCGGCGTCCCGGTGCGGGCGCTGGGGGAGCTGCAGGCCGTGGTCACCGAGGAGGAGGTGGTGGTCGGCGTGCTCGCGGTCCCCGCCGGCGCCGCCCAGGCGGTCGCCGACCAGCTGGTCGAGGCCGGGGTCAAGATCATCTTCAACTACTCCGAGCAGCTGCTTCAGGTGCCGCCCGAGGTAACCGTCCACACCTCGAGCCCCGCGGTCGACCTGCTCTACGCGCTCTACTTCTACCTCGCCTGAGCGCATGGACCTGGGGCGGGCGCGAGAGACGTTCGAGGCCTCGCGCGACTTCACCGTCGGGCTCGAGGAGGAGTTCGCCCTGGTCGACCCCGACAGCCTCGAGCTCGTGCACCGGTTCGAGGAGTTGCGCGATGCGGGCGCGGCCGACGAGCTGCTCGCCGAGTCGGTAGCCGGGGAGCTGATCGACACGGAGATCGAGATCCGCTCGGGCAAGGGGGAGACCTTCGGCGACGCGGTCGAGCGCCAGATCGAGCACCGGCGGCGCCTGTTCGCGCAGGCGGACCGGCTCGGAATCGGGCTGGCGGCGATGGGCACTCATCCGTGGGCGAACTACCTCGACCAGCGGATCATCGACACCGTGCACTACCAGCGCCTGCGCGAGGAGCTGCGCTGGGTCGCTCAGCGCAACAACACCTGGAGCCTGCACGTGCAC
>DASPGZ010000132.1:0-6371 GCA_035620355.1 Solirubrobacterales bacterium
TTCGGCGCCTTCGTCGAGCTGGTCAAGGGCACCGACGGCCTCCTGCACATCTCGAACGTGAAGCCCGGCGAGCGGGTCGACACGGTCGAGAGCGTGCTCTCGCAGGGCGACGAGATCGACGTCACGGTGGCCGAGGTCGACAAGGAGCGCGGCCGGATCGGCCTGCGTCTCTCCGACGACCCGGCGATCGCGGGCAAGAGCCCCGAGGACCTGCAGAAGCTCGGCACCGGCGACCCGACCATGGGTGGCGGCGGCCGCGGTGGACGCGGCGGCGATCGCGGTGGACGCGGTGGGCGCAACGGCGGCGGCGACCGCGGTGGGCGCGGCGGCCGGCGTGAGCGCGAGCGCCTCGACTGACGTGAGCGGGAGCGATCTCCCCGAGGGCGTCGAGCTGACCACGCTCGACTCCGGCATCCGGGTCGTGACCGAGGAGGTCCCCTCGGTGCGCTCGGTGGCGCTCGGGCTCTGGGTGAAGACGGGATCGCGTGACGAGACGCCGGCTCAGGCCGGCGTCTCGCATTTCCTCGAGCACCTGCTGTTCAAGGGCACCGACCGCCACTCGGCGATCGAGATCTCGGAGCTGTTCGACGGCATGGGGGCGGCGACCAACGCCGCCACCGGCAAGGAGACGACGCACCTGCACGCGCGCTTCCTCGACGAGCACACCGGCGAGGCGTTCGACCTGATGGCCGAGATGCTGCTGGCGCCGGCGCTGCCCCCGGACGAGATCGACTCCGAGCGCGAGGTCGTGCTGGAGGAGATCGCGATGTACGAGGACGAGCCCCAGGACCGCGTCCACGACGTGCTCGCGGAGGCGATCTACGGCGACTCGCCGCTCGGGCGGCGGGTGCTCGGCTCCGCCGATGTGATCGGCGGGATCCCGGTCCCGGACATCGCCCGCTATCACGACGACCGCTACACCGCCGGCAACATCGTCGTCTCGGCGGCGGGCCACGTCGAGCACCCGCGGATCGTCGAGCTCGCCGAGCGTCTCCTGCGCGCGCCGGCGGGCGAGCGCAACGGGGCCAACGGCGACGGGCCGAAGGAGCAGGCCCGGCTCAGCTTCTATCCGAAGGAGACCGAGCAGTACCACATCTGCTTCGGCGGTCCGGGCATCGCCCGTTCCGATGACCGCCGGTTCGCGCTCGCGGTGCTCGACACCATCTTCGGCGGCTCGGTCTCCTCGCGCCTCTTCCGCGAGGTTCGCGAGAAGCGGGGCCTCGCCTACTCGGTCGGCTCCTACACCCACGAGTTCGAGGACCGCGGCTTCGTCGCCATGTACGTCGGCACCCGCGCCGACAACGTCTCCGAGGCCTGCGAGATCATCGGACGCGAGCTCGTCTCGCTGCGTGACGAGGGTGTCGGCGCGGATGAGCTCGCGCGCGCAAAGGAGCACGTCAAGGGCCGCATGGTCCTCGGGCTCGAGGCGACCGGCGCGCGAATGAGCCGGCTCGCGCGCAGCGTCATGTTCGACATCCCGGTGCTCTCGCTCGACCAGATGCTCGAGCGGGTCGACGCCGTCGACACCGACGGGGTCGCGGCGCTCGCCGCCGAGCTCTACGACCCGGCCGGCCTCGCGGCGGCCTGCGTCGGGCCGGACGAGAGCTGCTTCCGCAAGGCCGCCGGCTCGGTCTCGGAATCGCTGGTCGCGTGAGGCGCTTGGCTTGACCCGCGTTGTCGTCTCGGGGGCGGCGGGGCGCATGGGGGAGGCCGTCTGCGAGGCGGTCGAGGGGGCCGACGACCTCGAGCTCGCCGGGCGCGCCGACCCGGCGCTTGGCACCGAGCTCGCGTCGCTGCTCGCGGACGCCGACGTCGTCGTCGACTTCACCGTGCCCGAGATGGCGCTCGAGAACGTCCGGGCCTGCGTCGACGCGGGCGTCCACGCGGTCGTCGGCACGACCGGCTTCGACCTCGAGCAGCTGCGGGAGATCGCCGAGGGCGGCGAGGCGAACGTCTTCGTCGCCCCGAACTTCGCGATCGGGGCGGTGCTGATGATGCGTTTCGCCGCCGAGGCGGCCAGACACATGCCCGAGGTCGAGATCGTCGAGCTCCACCACGACCGCAAGCTCGACGCGCCGTCGGGGACCGCGAAGCGGACCGCGGCCCTGATCAGCGAGGCGGGCGGCAACGTCCACGAGCCGATCCACTCCGTCCGCCTGCCCGGCCTGGTCGCCCACCAGGAGGTGCTGCTGGGCGGCGAAGGGCAGACCCTCTCGATCCGCCACGACTCGATCGACCGGCGCTCGTTCATGCCCGGGGTGCTGCTGGCGGTGCGCCGGGTCGGCGGGCTCGAACAGCGGCTGACCGTCGGCCTGGAGACCCTCCTGTGATTGGATCCGCCGCCATGGACGCGACCGCGCAGGCGGAGCTGGTGCGCTCCGGGGAGGCCTCGCCGACCGAGCTGGTCGACGACGCGATCGCCCGGGTCGAGCAGCTCAACCCGCAGCTGAACGCGGTCATCCACGAGCTCTTCGAGGAGGGGCGCGCCGAGGCCGCCGGCGAGCTTCCCGACGGGCCCTTCAAGGGCGTCCCGTTCCTGTTCAAGGACATCGGCGCCTCCTACGCCGGGCAGCCCTTTCACCTGGGGATGAAGGCGCTCAAGGAGGCCGACTTCAGGGCGCCGGTCGATACCTACCTGGCCGAGCGCTTCCGCGCCGCCGGCTTCGTCGTGATCGGCAAGACCAATGTTCCCGAGCTGGGGATTTTGCCGACCACCGAGCCGTACGCCTACGGCGCCAGCCGCAACCCCTGGAACCCCGAGCACACGACCGGCGGCTCCTCCGGCGGCTCGGCGGCGGCGGTCGCCTCCGGCATGGTCACGGTGGCGCACGCCAACGACGGCGGCGGCTCGATCCGGATCCCGGCCAGCATCTGCGGCCTCGTCGGACTGAAGCCGACCCGCCAGCGGATCTCCGAGGGGCCGCTGATCGGCGACAACATCACCGGCCTGACCGCCGAGCTCGCGCTCACCCGCTCGGTCCGCGACACCGCCGCGATCCTCGACGCGGTCGAGGGACCGGCGCCCGGCGACCCGTACGTGGCACCGCCGCCCGCGCGCCCGTACATGGAGGAGCTGAACGCAGAGCGGACGCTGCGGATCGGGGTCCTCGAGGAGCCGCCCGTCGACGGCCTCGACTCGCACCCGGAGTGCGTCGCCGCGGTCCGCAGGGCGGTGAAGCTGCTCGAGGGACTGGGCCACCAGCTCTCCGACTCCTCGCCGATCGACCCGGCGGCGACCCAGGCGCTCGACCTCGAGGACAGCTTCCTTACCCGCTGGGCGGCGAGCCAGGAGGCGAGCCTGGACCAGTTCGGGATGCTGATCGGCCGCCAGCTGACGGCCGACGACGTCGAGCCGCTGACCTGGGCGCTCGCCGAGGAGGGCCGAGCGCGGACCAGCGGGCGCTACCTGCGCGATCACGGCCTGCACCAGTTCGTCGCCAGGGCGATCGCCGCCTGGTACGAGAGCGGCTTCGACCTGCTGCTGACGCCGACCTGCGCCGAGCCGCCCGTGCCACTCGGAACCTACGACCAGAGCGGCCCCGACCCGCTCGACGCCTTCCGGCGCGCCATTCCCGCGGGCGCGTTCACGGCGCTCTTCAACGCCACCGGCCAGCCCGCGATCTCGCTGCCGCTGCACTGGACGCCCGAGGGCCTGCCCGTCGGCGTGCAGCTGGTGGCACCGTTCGGACGCGAGGACCTGCTGATCCAGGTTGCGGCCGAGCTCGAGCGCGCGCAGCCGTGGGCAGATCGGACCCCGCCGGTCTACGCCGGCGGCGATTCGTGAACCCGCTGGAGTAGCTTCTAGGCCGATGGCCGAGATCAGGGGAGTGCTGACGGCGATGGTGACGCCGTTCGATGCCGACGGCGCCATCGACCTCGATGCGGCCCGGCGGCTCGCCCGCCAGCTCATCGACGGTGGCAGCCACGGGCTGGTCGTCTCCGGGACGACCGGCGAGTCGCCGACGCTCTCCGACGACGAGAAGGTGCGGCTGCTCGACGCCGTCCTGGACGAGGTCGGCGACCGGGCGACCGTGATCGCGGGCACCGGGTCGAACGACACCGCGCACACGGTCGGGCTCACCCGCAAGGCGCGCGACGTCGGCGCCCACGCCGTGCTCGTGGTCACCCCGTACTACAACAAGCCCAACGAGGCCGGCCTTCGCGGCCACTTCGCCGCCGCCTCCGAGGCGGCCGGCGAGACACCGATCGTCCTCTACAACATCCCCTCGCGCTGCGTGATCAACCTCGGGCCGGAGCTGCTCGCAGACCTCGCGGCGACCCACGACAACATCGTCGCGGTGAAGCAGGCCAACAACGACGAGCTCGGCCCGATCGAGGGGCTGCAGATCCTGGCGGGCAACGACGACGTCTTCGCCCGCACGCTCGGCTTCGGCGGCGCCGGCGGGATCCTGGTCGCCTCGAACGTCGCGCCGCGGCGCTTGCGCGACCTCTACGACGCGGCCGCGACCGGCGACGACACCGGGGCCGCCGAGCTCGACCAGCAGCTGAAGCCGCTCTACAGGGCGATGTCGGTGGCGCCGCCGGCGGTCGCGGTGAAGGCGGCGCTCGAGCTGCTCGGGGTGGTCTCCGCGCACGTGCGACTGCCGATGGCCCCCGCGTCGGAGGACGAGCGCGAGGCGATCCGCCGGGCGCTCACCGAACAGGGCCTGCTCACGAGCGGTGCCGGGAACCTGGCGTGAGCGACCCGATTCGCGTCCTCCCCCTCGGCGGGCTGGGGGAGATCGGCAAGAACATGACCGTGTTCGAGCGCGGTGGGCGGATCGTCGTCGTCGACACGGGGCTGATGTTCCCGACAACGGAGATGCTCGGAATCGACCTCGTGTTGCCGGACTTCGACTACCTGCGCGGCCGCGCCGACGAGATCGAGGCGATCGTGCTCACCCACGCGCACGAGGACCACGTCGGAGCGCTGCCCTACGTGCTCCGCGAGATCGGGATGCCGCCGGCGATCTACAGCGGCCCGCTGACGATCGGCCTGGTGCGCTCGAAGCTCGAGGAGCACAAGCTGCGCGAGGCGCCGCTGACGGTGCTCGAGCTCGGCGAGCGGGTCGAGGCGGGCCCGTTCGAGATCGAGATGATCCACATGTCGCACTCGATCCCCGACGCCAGGGCGGTCGCCCTGCATACCGACCTCGGCGCGATCCTGATCACCGGCGACTACCGCTTCGATCAGACGCCGGTCGACGGTCGGCCGGCGGACATCGCGCGGCTGGCGGAGCTCGGCTCGGAGGGGGTCCTGTGTCTTTGCGGCGACTCGACCAACGCCGACCGCCCCGGCGTCGTCCCCTCGGAGGCGACCGTCGGGCCGGCGCTGCTGGAGCAGTTCTCGCGCTGCGAGGGCCGGATCATCGTCACCTGCTTCGCCTCCAACGTCCACCGCGTGCAACAGGTGATCGACGCCGGCGTGGCGCTCGACCGGCGAGTCGCACTCGTTGGCCGCTCGATGCGCAAGAACTTCAACATCGCCCGCAACCTCGGGATCGCCAACGCTCCCGACGGGCTGCTGATCTCGCCGAAGGAGATCGAGGACTTTCCCGACGACAAGGTGATCGCGATCTCGACCGGGAGCCAGGGCGAGCCACTCTCGGCCCTGCGGCGGATGGCGTTCAACGACCACCGAGACGTCGAGCTGCACTCGGGCGACACGGTGATCTTCTCGGCGACGCCGATCCCGGGCAACGAACGGTCGGTGAACGAGACGGTCGATCGGATCTTCGAGATTGGCGCCCGGGTGATCACGGCCGCGGACGCACCGATCCACGTCTCCGGCCACGGCTCGCGCGAGGAGCTGAAGCTGATGCTCAACCTGACCCGACCGCGCCATGTGTTCCCGTTTCACGGCGACTTCAAGCGGATCCACCTGCACGCCGAGCTCGCCGAGTCGGTCGGGATCGCGCCCGAGAACATCCACAAGGGCCGCAACGGCCTGCCGCTCGAGCTCGACGCCGACGGGGCGGCGTTCGGGGAGCCCGTGCACTCGGGGATGATCTTCGTCGACGGCGTCGACATCGGCGACCCCGACGACGTCGCCCTGCGCGATCGCCGGGCGCTCTCGGCCGACGGGGTGTTCATCGTCGTCGCCACGGTCGACGCCGAGGACGGCAGCTCGGTCTCGCCGCCCGAGCTGATCTTCCGCGGCGTCCCGTTCATGGAGGACGCCGACGAGTCGCTGCTCGAGGAGCTCCGCGACGTGGTCGAGAGCTCGCTCGCGAAGCTCGCGGACGACGGGGTGACCGAGCCGGTGCTGCTGCAGCAGGACCTGCACGACGATGTCGCGGCCTTCGTCTATGACCGTCTTCGGCGGCGGCCGATGATCCTGCCGGTGGTGGTCGAGGTCTAGCCCGGCCGGC
>DASPGZ010000133.1:0-8415 GCA_035620355.1 Solirubrobacterales bacterium
GGCCGGGGTCTGGTGGCGCTCGCCCCCGCGGCCCGCGGCGCGCGCCGCGCGCCAGAGCCCGGCGAGCGCAGGCCGCAGCGCCCGCCGCCAGGCCCTGAGCACGAAGGCGCCGACGACCTCGGCCGCGGCGAGCCAGAGCCCGACCGGGATCGCGATCATCTCGCGCCCGAGCTTGAGCAGCTCGCCGCCGGCGGAGGCGGCTCCGCTACCGAGCCTGCGCGCGTCGGCGCGCCCGGCGCCCGGGCGCCGGGTCTCGGGCTTCGCGGCCTTGGCCGGCGAGGGCTCGGAGCCGCGCTCCTGGCGAGCGGCGCGCTTCGCCGGCCGCTCGTCGCGGGCCGTCGGTCCCTCGCCGAAGGCGGTCTTGCCGCGGCGCGGGCGGGTCGTCACCCGGCGCTCGGAGGGCCCGGGATCGGGCGTCGCCTTCTCGACCCGCTCGGCCTTCGCGATCCGCTTCGCGCGCTCCGCGCGGAGGGCCTCCTGGCGCCGTTCGGAGCGCGCCTTCGCGCGCTCCTCCCGCGTGCCCTGGATCCGCTTGCGAAAGCTCATCTGGACGCTCTGGAGGCCATCATGCCTCTGCTATAGTCGTGCGTCGCTTGTGGGTCGGGCATTGCCCGTCCCAAGGCGGAGATTCCTTCCATGGAGAGCCGCACGACATAAGGCGTTCCGGGCTGCTTGGCGATCACGTGCTGAGGCCCGCAAGGGCCTTTTTCATGCGCGCAAGTCGCCTCTCCTGCCGGGTCGTCTCCTCCTCGCACCGCTCAACCGGTCGGCAGCTTCAAAACTACAGCAACCCCACTTCGAGACCAAGAGACAAATGCCCCGCTCCTTTCCCCTAGAGAAGACCCGCAACATCGGGATCATGGCCCACATCGACGCCGGTAAGACGACGACTACCGAGCGCATCCTCTTCTACACCGGACGCACCCACAAGCTCGGCGAGGTCCACGAGGGCGCCGCCGTCATGGACTGGATGGAGCAGGAGCAGGAGCGCGGGATCACGATCACCTCCGCCGCCACGGCCTGCGAGTGGGAGGGCCACCGGATCAACATCATCGACACCCCCGGCCACGTCGACTTCACGGTCGAGGTCGAGCGCTCGCTGCGCGTCCTCGACGGCGCGATCGCCGTCTTCGACTCGGTCGCCGGCGTCGAGCCGCAGTCGGAGACCGTCTGGCGTCAGGCCGACAAGTACCAGGTCCCGCGGATCGCGTTCATCAACAAGATGGACCGGATCGGTGCCGACTTCGACAAGGCGGTCGAGACGATGCGCGACCGGCTCGGCGCCAACCCGCTGCCGATCCAGCTGCCGATCGGGGCCGAGGACGGCTTCACCGGCGTCATCGACCTGATCGAGAACAAGGCGCTGGTCTGGAAGGACGAGCTCGGGACCGAGTTCGAGTACGAGGAGATCCCGGCCGAGCTCGCCGACGCCGCCCACGAGGCGCGCACCCATCTGATCGAGGCCTGCGCCGACTACGACGACGAGCTGATGGAGATGTACCTCGACGAGCAGGAGATCCCCCACGACCGGATCGCCAAGTCGCTGCACCGCGCGACGCTCGACCTCAAGGTCACCCCGGTTCTCTGTGGCTCGGCGTTCAAGAACAAGGGCGTCCAGCCGCTGCTCGACGCGATCGTCGAGCTGCTGCCCTCGCCGCTCGAGGTGCCCCCGATGACCGGGATCGAGGTCAACAACAAGGGCGAGCAGGGCGCCGAGGTCGTCCGCAAGCCCGACGACTCCGAGCCGTTCGCGGCGCTGGCCTTCAAGGTGATGGCGGACCCGTTCGTCGGCAAGCTGACCTACTTCCGCGTCTACTCCGGCAAGCTCTCCGCGGGCAGCCGGGTGCTGAACGCGACCAACGGCAAGACCGAGCGGGTCGGGCGGCTGCTGATGATGCACGCCAACCACCGCGAGGAGATCGAGGAGTGCTACGCGGGCGACATCGTCGCCGGCGTCGGCCTCAAGCAGACCTCCACCGGCGACACGCTCTCGGCCCCCGACGCGCCGGTGCTCCTGGAGACGATCGAGTTCCCGGAGCCGGTGATCGCGGTCGCGATCGAGCCGAAGACCAAGTCCGATCAGGAGAAGCTCGGCGGCGGCCTCGCGCGGCTCGCCGAGGAGGACCCGACCTTCCGGATCGAGAGCGACGAGGAGACCGGCCAGACGCTGATCTCCGGGATGGGCGAGCTGCACCTCGAGGTGATCGTCGATCGCCTCCTGCGCGAGTTCAACGTCGACGCCAACGTCGGCCGCCCCCAGGTCGCCTACCGCGAGACGATCCGCGAGCGGGTCGACAAGATCGTCGGCCACTTCGTCCGCCAGACGGGCGGCAAGGGCCAGTTCGGCCACGTGGTGATCAACGCCGAGCCCGCTCCCGAGGAGGGCTTCGACTTCGTCAACAAGATCAAGGGCGGCGCGATCCCGACCGAGTACATCCCCGCCGTCGAGCAGGGGATCGAGGAGGCGCTCGGCTCCGGGGTCAAGGCCGGATACCCGATGGTCGACGTCCGGGTCGAGCTCGTCGACGGCAAGTACCACGACGTCGACTCGTCGGAGATGGCGTTCAAGATCGCCGGCTCGATGGCGATCCAGGAGGCGACTCGCCGGGCGAAGCCGGTCCTGCTCGAGCCCGTGATGTCGGTCGAGGTGGTCACCCCCGAGGAGTTCCTCGGCGACGTGATCGGCGACCTCTCGCGGCGCCGCGGCAAGGTCCAGGGCCAGGAGCCGCGCGGCAACGCGCTCGCGGTTCACGCCTTCGTGCCGCTCGGGGAGATGTTCGGTTATGCGACCGACGTCCGTTCCTCGACCCAGGGCCGGGCGACCTACACGATGCAGTTCGAGCGCTACGAGGAAGTGCCCCAGAACATCGCCGAGCAGATCGTCGAGAGCACCTCGGCGGAGCCGGTCGGGGCTGGGGCCTGAATTCTGTAAATATCCCGGGGTTGCCCGGAGATAGCCAAGACAAGACTTAGAAGAGAAGAACAGAAGGAGCTAGAGGAACGAGATGGCGGATAAGTTCGATCGCAGTAAGCCGCATGTGAACGTCGGCACGATCGGTCACATCGACCACGGCAAGACGACCCTCACCGCGGCGATCACCAAGGTGCTCGCCGAGCAGGGGGGCGCCGAGGAGAGGTCGTTCGAGGAGATCGACAACGCGCCGGAGGAGAAGGAGCGCGGGATCACGATCGCGACCTCGCACGTCGAGTACGAGACCGAGAACCGCCACTACGCCCACGTCGACTGCCCCGGGCACGCCGACTACGTCAAGAACATGATCACCGGCGCGGCGCAGATGGACGGCGCGATCCTCGTGGTCTCCGCCGCCGACGGCCCGATGCCGCAGACGCGCGAGCACATCCTGCTCGCCCGCCAGGTCAACGTGCCGTACGTGGTCGTCTTCCTCAACAAGGTCGACATGGTCGACGACGATGAGCTGGTCGAGCTGGTCGAGGAGGAGGTCAAGGACCTGCTCAACGAGTACGACTTCCCCGGGGACGAGACCCCGATCATCAAGGGCTCGGCGCTGAAGGCGCTCGAGGGCGACGAGGAGGGCAAGAAGGCGATCCTCGAGCTCGCCGACGCTCTGGACAACTACATCCCGGAGCCCGAGCGCGACCTCGACAAGCCGTTCCTGATGCCGGTCGAGGACATCATGACGATCACCGGCCGCGGCACCGTCGCCACCGGGCGGATCGAGACCGGCGTCGTCAACACCGGCGACGAGGTCGAGATCGTCGGCATCAACGACACCACCAAGACCGTGGTGACCGGGGTGCAGATGTTCCACAAGGACCTCGATCAGGGGCAGGCCGGCGACAACGCCGGTTGCCTGCTGCGAGGCACCAAGCGCGAGGAGATCGAGCGCGGCCAGGTCCTGGCCAAGCCCGGCTCGATCACCCCGCACACGAAGTTCAAGTCCGAGGTCTACTGCCTGAAGAAGGAGGAGGGCGGCCGTCACACCCCGTTCTTCTCGGGCTACCGCCCGCAGTTCTACTTCCGGACGACCGATGTGACCGGCGTCTCCAACCTGCCCGAGGGCACGGAGATGGTGATGCCCGGCGACAACGTCGAGATGACGATCGAGCTGATCAACCCGATCGCCATGGACCAGGGCCTCCGGTTCGCGATCCGCGAAGGCGGTCGCACCGTGGGCTCCGGGGTGGTCACCGAGATCATCGAGTAGCACCCGTAAAGGGCCGGCCCGGAGGCCGGCCCTTCGTTTGCAGGTAACCGATACGACCATGGGGCGCTGTCCCCCTTTTGGACGGCGCCCCTTTTGTGCCCACTAAACACGGCAAGAACAGGACACGTGGCAACACTCGCGACAAGCAAGATCAGGATCAGGCTGAAGGCCTACGACCACGACGCGATCGATCGCGCGGCGCGCGAGATCGTCGACACCGCGACCCGGACCGGCGCCTCGGTTTCGGGCCCCGTGCCCCTGCCGACCGAGCGCAACATCTACTGCGTGATCCGCTCCCCGTTCAAGGACAAGGACTCGCGCGAGCACTTCGAGATCCGCACCCACAAGCGGCTGATCGACATTCACCAGCCGACCCCGAAAACGATCGACTCGCTGCAGCGTCTCGACGCGCTGCCCGCCGGCGTCGACATCGAGATCAAGATCTGAGGCGGCGTGGCGGCGATCGTTGGCAAGAAGGTCGGCATGACCCAGGTCTTCCAGGAGGACGGCACGCGCGTCCCCGTGACCGTGGTCGAGGCGACCCCGAACACCGTCACCGCGGTCCGGATCCCCGACCGCGACGGCTACGCCGCGGTCCAGGTGGCCGCGATCGGGGTCGAGGAGCGCAAGCTCAACAAGCCGAAGATGGGCCAGCTGAAGAAGGCCGGCGCCGAGCCCTCGCGGGTGCTGAAGGAGTTCCGCGACGAGGCCCCCGAGGCCCAGGTGGGCGAGCAGCTGACGGTCGAGCAGTTCGAGCCCGGCGCCAGGGTCAAGGTCTCGGCGACCTCGGTCGGCAAGGGCTTTCAGGGCACGATCAAGCGCCACAACTTTGGCCGCGGGCCGGTCTCGCACGGCTCCCACAACGTCCGCGCCCCGGGCTCGATCGGCGCCAGCGCCGACCCCGCCCGCGTGTTCAAGGGCGTGAAGATGCCGGGCCGGATGGGCGGCAAGCGGGTCACCCAGCGCGGGCTCGAGGTCGTCCAGGTCGACGCCGAGCGCAACCTTCTGCTGATCCGCGGCGCGGTCCCCGGCCCCAAGGGCGGCACCGTGGAGGTGCGCAGCGATGGCTAGCGCCGCGCTCAAGGCGACCACGCTCGGCAAGCAGGCGAAGAGCGACCTGCCGGCCGCCGTGTTCGCCGAGGACTTCCACGAGAGCCTCGTGCACGCGGCGGCCCGCGCCGACCTCGCGGCCCGCCGCCGCGGCACCGCGTCGACGCTCGGCCGCGGCGAGGTCGCGATGACCACCGCCAAGGCCTGGAAGCAGAAGGGCACCGGCCGCGCCCGCGCCGGCGCCCTCAGCGTTCCGCATCGCCGTGGCGGCGGCGCCGCCTTCGGCCCGAAGCCGCGCTCGCACGCCTTCAAGGTCAACCGCAAGGCCCGGCGCCGCGCGCTGCGCTCGGCGTTCTCGGTCCACGCCGCCCGCGACTCGATCGCGGTCGCCGACGGCGCCGCCTACGAGACGCCGGCGACCAAGCAGGCGGCCGAGGCGCTGGCCAAGTGGGGCCCGAAGGGGCCGACCCTGGTCCTCTGCGACCCCGAGGAGACCGGAGTGTTGAAGAGCTTTCGCAACATCCCGAGCGTCGACGTGCTCCCGGTCGGCTCGGCGGGCGTCGCCGACGTGATCGGCCACGCCTCGCTGATCCTCACCCAGGCCGCGCTCGAGACGCTCGAGGGCCGGGTCGGCGAGGTCGACCGGTCCGGGACCGAGACGAGCACCCCCGCAGGCGAAGCCGAGGGGGTGGCGAGCTAGTTATGGACGCTCGCCAGGTGATCATCGAGCCGGTCGTCTCGGAGAAGAGCTACGCCCTGATGGCCGACGGCAAGTACACGTTCCGGGTCGACCACCGGGCGCACAAGACCCAGATCCGGCGCGCGGTCGAGGAGATCTTCGACGTCGGCGTGACCGAGGTGCGGACGATCAAGGTCCCCTCGAAGCCGAAGCGGCGCGGCCTGCACAGCGGCCGCACGCGCTCGTGGAAGAAGGCGATCGTGCAGCTGGCGCCGGGCGATCGGATCGAGCTGTTCGAGGGTGCGGCGGTGGCCGAGTAATGGCGATGCGAAAGACAAAGCCGACCAGCCCGGGGCGCCGCTTCGCGACCTACCAGAAGCGCGAGGAGCTGAGCGGCGGCAACGAGCCGCTGAAGGCGCTGACCAAGGGCAAGGGCCGCAGCGGCGGGCGCAACTCGCACGGCCGCGTGACCGCGCGCCACCGCGGCGGCGGAGCCAAGCGCCGCTACCGCGCGATCGACTTCAAGCGCCGCAAGGACGGCGTCCCGGCGAAGGTCGCCTCGGTCGAGTACGACCCCAACCGCACCTGCTACATCGCCCTGCTGCACTACGTCGACGGCGCCAAGAGCTACATCCTCGCCCCCCAGGGGCTGGGCGTCGGGGCGATGGTCGAGTCGGGCGAGACGGCCGATATCCGGCCCGGCAACGCGCTGCCGCTCCGCTCCATCCCGACCGGCACCGTGGTCCACAACGTCGAGCTGATCGCCGGCCAGGGCGGCAAGCTCGGGCGCTCGGCGGGCTCCGCGATCCAGGTGGTGGCGAAGGAGGGCGACATGGTCACCCTGCGACTGCCGTCCTCGGAGATGCGCCTGGTCCGGGCCGAGTGCCGGGCGACCGTCGGCAGCCTCTCCAACGCAGAGCACCAGAACGTCAAGATCGGCAAGGCCGGGCGCAACCGCCACAAGGGCAAGCGCCCGCAGAGCCGCGGGATCGCGATGAACCCCGTCGACCATCCGCACGGCGGCGGCGAGGCCCACAAGACCCCCGGCGGCCACCCGGTGACGCCGTGGGGCAAGCCGACGCTCGGCTACCGCACCCGCAAGAAAGGCAAGCGCTCCGACGCGATGATCGTGCGCGGCCGGCGCCGAGGAAAGAAGAAGCGATGAGCAGATCTTCGAAGAAGGGCCCGTGGGCGGAGGAGCGCCTGATGAGGCGGATCACCCAGATGAACGAGGCCAACCAGAAGCAGATGATCAAGACCTGGTCGCGGACCTCGACCGTGTTCCCCGAGATGGTCGGGCACACGATCGCCGTCCACGACGGGCGCAAGCACGTGCCCGTGTTCGTCTCCGAATCGATGGTCGGCCACAAGCTGGGCGAGTTCGCGCCCACCCGGACCTACCGCGGCCACGGGGGCAAGGAACGCTGATGGCGAAGACGGCCGAGAAGCAGAATCAGGCGCCGATGGTTCGCGCCCGCGCCCGCTACGTGCGGGTCGCCCCGCGCAAGGCGCGGCTGGTCGCCGACCAGATCCGCGGCATGCCGGTGGACGAGGCGCGCACCCTGCTCGCCTTCTCGAGCCGGGGCGCGGCCCGCGACCTGCTGCGGCTGCTCGACTCGGCCGCGGCCAACGCCGAGGCCAACCACGAGCTGGTCGCTGACGACCTGCGGATCGCCGCGATCAGCGTCGACGAGGGCCCGACGCTGAAGCGCTGGCGCGCCCGCGCCCGCGGCCGCGCGACCCCGATCCACAAGCGCACGAGTCACCTCTCGGTGGCCCTGACCCCGACCACGGACGCCTAGAGGAGCGGCAGCACCACATGGGACAGAAGATCCACCCCGAGGGCTTTCGAGTCGGCTACATCCACGATTGGAAGTCGAACTGGTTCGACGAGCGCAACTTCGCCGACCTGCTGCTCGAGGACATCGCGATCCGCGAGCACATCGAGAACAAGCTTTCGCACGCGGGCCTCTCGGACATCACGATCGTCAAGCAGCGCGGCGAGATCACCGTCGACATCCACACGGCCCGTCCCGGGATCGTGATCGGCAAGTCGGGCGCCGAGGTCGACGCGCTGCGCCGCGACCTGCACAAGATCACCGGGAAGCCGGTCAAGGTCAACATCCGCGAGATCAAGCGTCCCGAGCTCGACGCGAAGCTGGTCGCCCAGTCGATCGCCGAGCAGCTGCAGAACCGGGTCGCCTTCCGCCGCGCGATGAAGCGCGCCCTGACCTCGGCGATGCGCTCCGGCGCCAAGGGGGTCAAGGTCCAGGTCTCCGGGCGCCTCGGCGGCGCCGAGATGGCGCGCACCGAGGGCTACTCGGACGGCCGCGTGCCCCTGCACACCCTGCGTGCCGACATCGACTACGGCTTCGTCGAGGCCCGCACGACCACCGGGCGGATCGGGGTCAAGTGCTGGATCAACAAGGGCGAGGTGATGCCCGAGGGATTCCGCCTCGGCGAGGACGAGGAGGAGCTGGCGCCACGCTCGTTCCGCCG
>DASPGZ010000134.1:0-2520 GCA_035620355.1 Solirubrobacterales bacterium
TCCACTACGCGCTCGGCATCGCCGTGATCCTGATCGGCCTCGTGCTCCTGCTCTGGCCGCGCATCGCCGGCGGAGCACGCACCACCCGCGTCTAGCCGGCACCCAATCCAGCGGCGGCGCCCGCACGGCGTCGCCGCTGCCGGCGTACCGTCAGGCGGCTTCCGCGGCCAGCGCGCTGGCGAGCTCGGACCGCGACTTGACCTCGAGCTTGCGGAAGGCGTTGTGGAGGTGCCACTCGACCGTCTTGCGGGTCACGTAGAGCTCTTGCGCGATCTCGCGGTTGGTGAGCCCGCCCGCGGCGAGCTCGGTCACCCGCTGCTCCGCGGCGGTCAGCGCCTCCGGGCCGCTGTGGGCGTCCGAGCGCGGGCGGCTGCCGGCGAGGCGCAACTCGGCGCGCGCCAGCGTCGCGATCGAGACGCTGCCGACGGAGTTCGCGATCCCGAGCGCGTTGGTGAGCATCTCCCGCGCCTTCTTCTGCGAGCCGTAGTGGCGCAGGGATGCGCCCAGGTGGGTGAGCGCCCGAGCGTGCTCGAGCCGGGCGTCGGAGTCGGCCAGCACCGCCTCTGCCTCGACCAGCAGGTCGAGCGCCGGCTTGCCGGTCGCGATCGTGCCCGCCGCCGTCAGGGCGACGCCGATCGCGGGGGTGGCGCCGAAGCGGTGGGCGAGCTCGAGCTCCTCCTCGACCAGCTCACGGGCGCGGTCGGTGTCGCCGATCGCCGCCGCCGCGATCGCGGCCTGCGAGCGCCAGGCGCAGATCGAGGGGTTCGCGATCCCGGCCTCGGTCAGCAGGCGCCCCGCCTCGGTGGCGGCATGAAGCGCCTCGTGGTCGCGGTGGAAGGTGGCCTGGATCCGCCCGCGCAGCGAGAGCAGCTGGGCGCGCACGAGCGAGTCCTCCGGGTAGGGCGCGCCGGTGCAGCCGGCGATCGTCGCCTCGGCGAGCCCGACGTCGCCGCGATCGAGGAGCACGGCGCCTCGGCGCGCCTCGGTGCAGTCGACGTAGTCGCTGAGCGCGCGAGCGCCGATCAGGGTCGCCGCGCGCGAGGCGTCGAGCTCGGCGTCGTCGAGGTTGCCGAGCAGATGGTTGGCGTTGGCGCGGGCGAGCCGCAGCGCGGCGAGCGCCCGGCGCGAGTGCTGGATCGATCGGCGCGAGGCGAGCTCGCGCGCGACCGGGGCGGCGAGCTGCGCCTCGCCCGCCCCGCAGAGCGCCTGAAGCGCGGGCGCCCCGGTCTCCGGCCCGGTTCTGACCTGGTCGCCGGCCAGGGCCGCGTTCGCCAGCGCCGCGACCGTGTCCCTCGAGGACCCGGCGCAGGCGAGGTGACAGGCGAGGTTCGCGAGCAGCGCCGGCGCCGCCCGCTCCGGATCGACTCGCGCGAGCCGTTCGAGTCGCCGCTTCGCCTCGCGGTGAAGCGTGGGATCGATCAGGGCGACTGCGAGCCAACTCGCGTCGAGCTCCTCGAGCTCGCTGCTGGTGCGGGATCCGGCTGCCCTCCCCGCGTCGACGACGGCCGCCGCCTCCCGGGTCTCGCCGTGCAGGTAGAGGGCGCGGCCGAGCGCCAGCGCCGCGGGCGGCGCGTCGGGCGAGAGGCGCGCCGCGCGCCGCAGGGTCGCCAGCGCGGGCTCGGTCTCGCCGTTGTCGACCTGGGTGCGCCCGAGCTCGACCAGGACGCCGGCCTGGGCCTCGGGCGCCGGCGGCTCGCGCAGCGCGCGACCGAGGTAGAGGGTCGCGCGGTCGAGCTCGCCGTCCCGGCGCGAGCGTCCGGCGGCGCGCAGGAGCTCCTCGACCACCCACGGCTGGTCGTCCGGCGCGGTCCGCATCAGGTGGGTAGCGATCGTCGCCGGGTCGCCCGCTCGGGAACCGCGCAGGGCCTGCGCGGCTCGGGCATGGAGCCGTCCGCGCTCCTCCCGCGGGATCAGCGAGTAGACGGCGGCCCTGAGCAGCGGGTAGACGTACTCGAGCGGGTGCTCGCGGTCGAGGATCTCGGACGCCTCGAGCGAGTCGATCGCGGTCGCGAGCGCCTCCTCGGGCAGGTCGGTGATCGCCGCGACCGGCGCCCGCTCGGCAGCCGATCCGACTACGGCGACGGCTCTGGCAACCGCGAGGGCGTCGGGCTCCAAGGGCCCGAAGGGCCCGAGCATGCGATGGCGGACGCGGGTGGGGGCGTCGGCGCAGATCTCGGCCACGGAGTCGGCGTCGAGCCGCAGCCCGGCCTGCTCGGCCGCTGTGACCAGCTCGCGCACGAGCATCGGGTTTCCCCCGGTCAGCCAGTGGCACACGGTGGCGCCCCGGCGAGTGCACGAGCCCACCCGCCGGGTGACGATCTCGCGCACGGTCGGCTCGGCGAGCGCCGCGAGCCGTTCGACCCGCGCGTCCTCGAACCCGAGCGGGTCCGGGTAACCGTCCGCGAGCTCGGCCGCGCCGTGGAGGCCCGCGATCAGCGAGCAGCCGAGGCGCGAGATCCGCGGCGCGAGGTAGGCGGCGAACTGCAGCGACTCGGGGTCGGCATCCTGCAGGTCATCGAT
>DASPGZ010000135.1:0-4262 GCA_035620355.1 Solirubrobacterales bacterium
GATCCGTTGCCCGTCCGGCGAGACGTCGGGGTGGGAGGCGTTCAGGCGGTAGTTGGTCAGCCGCTCGAGGCCGGTGCCGTCGACGTTGACGCGGAAGATCGCCGATTTCGAGCTCCGGAACGACTTGAAGCGACTGAATACGATCGTCGTCCCGTCAGGCGAGAACTGGGGCTCGCTGTCGAACTTGGCCCCGCCGGCCCTCGCGTCGCTGACACGCTGGGCCTCAGCGACGGTGACGCCGTCGGGGTCGGAGGCGGGGATGATCCAGATCCCGTTCAGCGAGCGCTTGCCCCAGTCGGAGTCGATCGCCATGGTCGCACCGCTCGGCGACCAGCCCGGGAAACCGTGAAAGCCTCCGCCACGGGTGAGCTGCGTGACCCCGGTGCCGTTCCACGCCATGACGTAGATCTGCACCGGGTGCTTGCGGCCGTCGACGTCGGTTCGGTCGCTGTCGAACGCGATCAGCTGCCCGTCGGGAGACCAGTCGGAAATGAACGAGGTGGCGTCCCGTGGCTTGCTCACGGTCAACCGCGTCTTGTGGCTGCCGTCGGGGTTGGCGGAGAAGATCTCGGTGTGGTTCCCCACGCTGCGGGCGAATGAAATCCGCCCGTTCTTGCCGCTGAAGGTGGCGGCCGACGGACCGGCCGCGATCGCGATTACGACTATGCCGATGCCGACCAGGGCGCTTGTGAGCCGTGCCACAAGCCGACCCTAACCGAGGAGGCCGCCCTCGCGCAACTACTCATCGGCGCGGCTCAGGACCGCCGCGAGGGGCTGACGGCGATCATCGCCCCGACCGCGGTCAGCATGATGAACCCGAGCACAATCGCGCCCGCCCAGCCGTCGAACACCGTCACCGCCGCGTAGGCGAGCGCCGCGACCAGGACGGATGCGAGCACCGTGTAGGCGATCAGCGGCCCGCGGTTGCGGAGCTGGACGCCGGTCGTCGGCACGCTGAGCTCGACCCGGTCGAACTGATTGCGCTGGTTGACGGTCATGTTGGACATCTGGGCCTCTCCTCGTGGCAGACGGAACGAACCGAACCTATGGCGCCGACGCGGTGTGATGGGTGAGGATCGTCACGTAACCCTGCCGGCGGGCGGCCCAGCTACGCTCGCGCGGTGGCTGAGCCTCGTCGCAAGCCGGTCGCGGACGCGGTTGCCGAGGCTGCGCGCTCGGCGACCGAGCGCGGCACCGAGGACGCGCGCGCGAGGCGCGGGGGCCGGACGATGGACGTGTTCGGCGGCGAGATCCGACGCCGCGACCTGTTCCCGCTCCTCGTCCTGCACCTGATCGAGGCCGAGCCGCAGTACGGAAACCGGCTGATCGAGGAGATCGAGCGGATCACCGAGGGCGTGATCACGGTCAACCCGAACACGATCTATCCGCTGCTTCGCCGGCTCGAGTCCGAGAAGCTGATCCGGGGGGATTGGGAGCACCCGGACCGCCGCACCCGCCGCTACTACTCGATCACCGCCGCCGGCAAGCGCGAGCGCCGCCGCCTGCAGGCCGAGCTCGAGCCCTTCCTCGACTCGGTGATCCGCTCCGTCGGCCTGATCAAGCGCGAGCTCTACGGCGCCTAGATCAGGGGTAGCGCCGGACCTCGAGCCTGCCGCCGCGGAAGCGCAGGCGGGCGCCGTGCTCGCGCTCGACCCGCTTCTGCTTCGTCCGCACGACCAGGTTCACGAACAGCGGCGCCGGCCCGCCGGAGCCGCCGACGACGTCGCGGCGGACGCTGACCGCGCCGACCTTGCGGGTCGGGCACGGCGACTGGACCGGGGTGCAGTTGGTTCCGTTCAGGGGGCTGATCTCGCCGTCCATCCAGACCGAGCGGCGGACGAGCCGGCTCGGCTGGGTCGCGCGGGGGCCGCGGGCGACGATCAGCTGGGCCCCGACCAGCGCGTTGTAACCGAGGTGGCGGACGTCCGAGCGCAGCGCGGCGCTGACCGCGAGCACGTCGCCGCGCTCGAGCCCGTCGACCCGCTGCGAGAGCACCGCCTTGCGCCGCGGCCGCAGCCGCTGTGAGCCGCGCCGCAGCCGCTCGGTCCGCAGCCGCTCGGCGTGGGTGTCCGCGCCGATCCGGATCGCGCTCAGCAGACTCTTGTTCTGGACGATGCGGCCGTTCGGCTTGTTGGCGCCGATGATCAGCCGCTGGTTGCCGTGCGCCTGCGGGCTCGAAGCCGAGACGACGACGTTCGCGTAGCAGCGGCCGGGCCCGCAGGGAAGGTTGTCGCCGACGCGGACCGTGCGGTCGAAGCCGACCGGGCAGTGGTGCTGGCGGTTCGGAAGCCGCTGGCGACAGGAGAGCTCGCGGTCGGCGACCACCCGCGAACCGCCGCCGGGGGCCGCGCGCCCGGCGAGCTCGAGCGTCACCCGGACCCGCGGGTCGAAGCCATAGGGCTGCCCGGCGCAGCGCGGCGACGGCCTGTCGCAGTCGACGCTCACCTGGACCTCCGAGAGCAGTTCGAGCCGGTCGCCACGGCGCAGCCCCGAGAGCTTGCCGGGACCCATCGATAGCACCACCCGGGGGGCGGCGCCCGGCGCGCTCGTGATCGGCACCGTCTTCCGAAGCTCCGAGCGCGGGCCGGTGGTGAATGCGTCGACCTCGACCGGGGCCGCGGCCACCGCGGGCGCCGCCAGCGCCGCCAACCCGCCGAGCGCCGCGAGCGCGCCGAGCGCCGCGAGCGCGCCGAGCCGCTTCCGGGCCTGTCGTCCCCGAACCGCCAAGGGGTGAGTTCTAGCGTCCGCGTACGCTGGAGCGATGGCGAAGTTGAGCCAGTCGGTCCTCGTCGGCGCGTCGCTGGCTCCGGTCTGGGACCACTATTTCGAGGTCACCGGATGGCCCGCCTGGGTGGACGGGTTCCAGGCGGTCGAGTCGGCGGACGGCTATCCGGAGGAGGGCGGGACGCTGGTCTGGCGCTCGACCCCGGCCGGCCGGGGGACGGTGACCGAGACGGTGCTCGCGCACGAGCCCAGGCGCCTGCACCGGATCGCCTTCTCCGACCCGGAGTCGAGCGGCGAGCTGACCAGCCGCTTCGAGGTCGAGGGGGAGGGGACCAGGGTGGCGCTCGAGCTCGACTACCGGCTCGCGCGCAGCGGCGCGATCGCCGCGATCACCGATCGGCTCTTCGTCCGCGGCCAGGTCGTCCGGTCGCTGCAGCGGACGCTGACGCGCTTCCGGCTCGAGGCCGAGGAGATCGCGGCGCTCGGAGAAGGGTCCGACCGCTAGCCTCCGGCGCGCTCTACCCCTCGAGACTCCCGGAGGACTCCAGCCGAATGTTCGTCTCCAAGGCCGCCGTCGTCGGCGCCGGCACGATGGGCGGTGAAATCGCCCAGGCGATCGCCTCGTCCGACATCCCCGTCGTCCTCAAGGACATCGACCAGAAGTTCGTCGATCACGGCCTCGAGAAGGCGCGCGAGGTGACCAAGGGCCAGCTCGACCGGCTGGTGAAGAAGGAGAAGTTGACCACCGAGCAGGCCGACGCCAGGCTCGAGGAGGTCATCGGCCTGATCGAGGGGACGACCACCTACGACTCGTTCGGCGACGTCGACTTCGTGATCGAGGCGGCGCCGGAGAAGATGCAGATCAAGGAGGCGGTCTACGCCGAGCTCGACGCGGTCACCCCGGGGCACGCGATCCTCGCCTCGAACACCTCGTCGCTCTCGATCACCGAGATGGGCGACGCCACGCTGCGGCCAGAGAAGGTGGTCGGCTTCCACTTCTTCTACCCGGCCTCGGTGATGCCGCTGGTCGAGATCATCGAGGGCGAGGAGACCGACCCCGAGGTCGTCCAGGCGGCCTACAACTTCGCGCAGACGATCCGCAAGCAGCCGATCACCTGTCGCGAGGTGCCCGGCTTCGTCGTCAACCGGATCCTCAACTCGGCGGTCGGCGAGATCTGGCGCGCCCAGGAGGAGCAGGGGCTCTCGATCAAGAAGATCGACGAGGCCGTCGCCGCCGCGAACGTGGCGCCGATGGGGCCGTTCTTCCTCGTCGACCTGCTCGGCCTCGACACCGTCTTCCACGTCGCCGAGCACCTGCGCGAGTCCTACGGCGACTCGTTCTACGTCCACGAGGGCATGCGCAAGCTGGTCGCCGACGGCAAGCTCGGCGCGAAGTCGGGCGGCTCGGGCTTCTACGAGAACGGCGAGCCGCAGATCGAGGGCGACGCCGACCCCGACGGCGAGGCGCTCGCCGAGCTGATGAAGCTGAAGGCGGTGGTCGAATCGTGCCTGGTGCTGCAGGAGGGCGTCTGCACGGT
>DASPGZ010000136.1:0-3184 GCA_035620355.1 Solirubrobacterales bacterium
TCCGCTTCTATCGCCACTTTCCGGCTTCGCGCTGCGAGCCCAGCCACGTCTCGCTGTTCAGGCGCGAGCGGGCGCCGGTCGAACCGCGCGAGCACCTGCTCTCGCAGGACCTGATCTACGTCGGTGGCGGCAGCGTCGCCAGCCTGCTCGGGGTCTGGCGCGCGCACGGGATCGACCGGATCCTGCGCGAGTGCTGGGAGGCCGGGGTCGTCCTCTGCGGGCTCTCGGCGGGCTCGCTGTGCTGGTTCGCCGAGGGGATCTCGACCTTCCATGGCCCGCCGGAGCGGATCGAGGGGCTCGGCTTCCTGCCCTGGACCAACACCGTCCACTACTCGAGCGAGCCCGACCGGCGGGCCGCCCTGTTCGACGGGCTGCGCGCCGGGATGTCGCCGGCCTACGCTGCCGACGACGGCGCGGCGCTGCATTTCGTCGGCGACGACGTCGCCCAGGTGGTCGCCTCGCGGCCGAGCGCCCGCGCCTATCGGGTCGAGCTCCGCCATGGCCACGTGGTCACGACCCAGCTCGCGACCCGCTACCTCGGCGACGAGGCGTGCGTGCCGCTGGTCCGCCGGCCGGAGCCGGCCGAGCCCCCCGAGCCGGTGCTGGTCTCCGCGTGAGCGAGTCGGAGCGCGCCGGCTCGCAGGTGCCGCTGCGCTCGCGCACGATCCTCGCCCTGGGCGGGCACGAGTTCACGCGCAAGCGCGGCAACGAGGCGATCCGCGACTACATGCTGGCGCTCGCCGACGCGGTCGAGCCGCGCGTCTGCCTGCTGCCGACCGCGAGTGGCGACCCGGCGGAGCAGATCGCGGCCTTCCGCTCGAGTCTCGGACGCTCGCCGTGTCGGCTCTCGCACGTGTCGCTGTTCCGGCTCGAGACAGAGTCGGTCGACCTCGAGCGGCATCTGCTCGCCCAGGACCTGATCTACGTCGGCGGTGGCAGCATGCTCAACCTGGTGGCGATCTGGCGTGCGCACGGGATCGACCGCGTGCTGCGGCGTTGCTGGGAACGCGGGATCGTGCTCGCCGGTCAGAGCGCCGGGGCGATGTGCTGGTTCGAGGGCGGCGTCACCCGCTCCGCCGGCCCCGCCCGGGTGGTCGAGGGCCTCGGCTTCGTCCCCGGCATCCTCAGCGTCCACTACCACCGCGACGACGATCGGCGCCGGGCGCTGATCGCCCGGGCGGCCGAGGGCGGACAGCGCGGCTACGGGATCGACGACGGCGCCGGGATCCTGATCCAGGGCGCCGACGCCGTGGCCGCGGTCCGCGCCCAGGACGGGGCCGGGGCCTGGATCGTGGCGGCCGACGGCGCCGGGGGCGCGGCGGAGACCGAGCTGGACTCGATACCGCTGCCGTCACCGCGGCCGGCGATCGACGAGCTCCCCGACGAGGTGCTCGAGCTGCGCGAGCTGCGCCGGGTCGCGGCTAGGCGCGGGGCCTGGTCGCGCCGTTGACCTGGTAGTTCACGTACCAGGCCAGATGCCGGGCGGCGTTGACGCCCATCGACCAGGGAGAAAGCAGAAGCCTCATCTACCGGCGATGCTATCGACCGGACGGGCGTAAAGGTCCGGTTCCCGAGCCTTTCTTGAGCGGATCGGTAAACCATTGACTACGACTGAGATCTTCGCCGGCGAGCGAGCCGCCGCGGCGGCGCTCGCGCGGACCGCCGATGGGCCCGGGAAAGCCGCTGTCTGGGCGCCGGATCCGCCCCCCGAGCCCGACCCGCCGGGCTCGAGCGCCGCGCTCGCACGGGCGCTGGCCAGATTCGAAGCCGACGCGCTCGCTCAGGAACCCGATTCGATCGTGCTCGCCGACGACTCCGACGCGGCCCTCGCTGCCGCCCTGGTAGCCGCCAAGCTGCTGATCCGGGTGAGCGCCGCGGACGCCGCACGGGACCCGTCGAGCGCCAACGGGCGGTTGATCTCCCAGCTCGCCGACGCCTACACTCGGCCGGCATGAACGTCGGGATCATCGGGCTCGGCTACGTCGGCCTGCCACTCGCCGTCGCCTTCGCCGAGGCCGGGCACCAGGTCTTCGGCGTCGACGTCTCCGAGCGGGTGGTCGAGGGCGTGAGCGCCGGTCGCAGCGCGGTCGAGGACGTGGATGACGCCCGGCTCGCCGGCCTCGGCGGCAGGCTGCACGCGTCCACCGACGTGGCCACGGTCGCCGACTGCGACGCGGTCCTGATCTGCGTGCCGACGCCGCTCGCCAACCAGCGTGAGCCCGACCTCTCCTACATCGCCGAGGCGGGCCGCTCGTTGGCCGCGGTGCTTCGCGACGGCCAGCTGGTGGTGCTCGAATCGACCACGTATCCGGGCACGACCCGCGAGCGCCTGCAGCCGATCCTCGAGGAGTCCGGGCTGACCGCCGGGCGCGACTTCGCCCTCGCCTTCTCCCCCGAGCGGATCGACCCGGGGCGCACCGACCACACGATCCGGACGACGCCGAAGGTGGTCGGCGGGCTCACCGACGCCTGCCGTGACCGCGCGGTCGAGCTCTACTCGGAGATCTGCGACGAGGTGGTCGCCGTCTCCAGCCCCGAGGCGGCGGAGATGACGAAGCTGCTCGAGAACATCTTCCGCTCGGTCAACATCGCGCTCGTCAACGAGCTCTCGGTGCTCTGCGAGCGGATGGGTATCGACGTCTGGGAGGTGGTCGAGGCGGCGGCGACCAAGCCCTACGGGTTCATGCGTTTCGAGCCCGGGCCGGGGATGGGCGGCCACTGCCTCCCGGTCGACCCCTTCTACCTCGCGTTCAAGGCGCGCGAGTACGACTTCCCGGCCGAGTTCGTCGAGCTGGCCGGCAAGGTCAACCAGCACCAGCCGCATTACTGCGTCGAGCGGATCGTGCGGGCGCTCAACGACGCCGGTCGGCCCGCCCGCGACTCGCGCGTGCTGCTGCTCGGCGTTTCGTACAAGACCGGCGTTGGCGATATCCGGGAGTCGCCATCCCTGAAGATCGCTCATCTGTTGCGCGCGCTCGGCGCAGAGGTCGCCTACCACGACCCGCACGTCCCCGAGGTGACCGAGCTCGGGCTCGAGTCGGTTGAGCTCGACGCCGAGCTCGCGGCGTGCGACGTCGCCTGCGTGGTCACCGCGCACGGCGGGATCGACTACGCGAAGGTGGTCGCCGAGGCGCCGCTGGTGGTCGATTTCCGCGGCGTGACCCGGGGGATCGCGGCCGACAAC
>DASPGZ010000137.1:0-9497 GCA_035620355.1 Solirubrobacterales bacterium
GTCGCAGCTGTCGCACCACCTCCTCGGCGGCCTCGACATTGACCTTCGTGATCGTGTCCTCGAGCCGGCCACGGCCGCGGCCGGTGAAGCTGCCGGTGTTGACGTCGATCACGGTCAGCGCCTCGGCGTAGTCGATCATCAGGTAGCCGCCCGAGGGCAGGTCGGCGCGCCTGGTCAGCACCTGGTCGAACGCCTCCGCGGCGCCCTCGCGCTCGAGCAGCGGCTCGGCGCCCTCGTAGAGCTCGACGAACTCGACCAGCTCCGGCGCCGTGCGCTGGAAGAAGCTGGTCACCCGGTGGTGCTGCTTCGGGTCGTCGATCGCCGCGCCGTCGAACTCCTTCGTCAGCACGTCGCGGAGCACCCGGATCGAGAGGTCTGCCTCCTGGAAGACCAGGTTCGGCGCCTTCACCTCCTCGGCCCGGCGGGTCATCACCTCGTGCAGCTTGTGGAGGTAATCGAGGTCGCGCTCGAAGTCGCCCTTGCGCGCGCCCTGGGCCGCGGTCCGCACGATCACGCCGCCATCGCCCTTGTGCAGCTTCTGCAGCAACTTGCGCTGGCGGTCGCGCTCGGCGTCGGGGAGCCGGCGCGAGGCGCCGACGCCGGCGCCGTTGGGCATGTAGACGAGGTAGCGCCCGGCGATCGAGATCTGCATCGAGAGCCGTGCGCCCTTCGACTTCAGCGGGTCCTTGACCACCTGGACGAGGACCTCCTGCTTGGGCTTGATCAGCTCGTCGATGCGCCGCCCGCGGCCATGCCCGCGGCGGGGCACCTTCTGGCCGTCCGGGAGCACGATCTCATCGACGTGCAGGAAGCCGTTCCGCTCCAGCCCGATGTCGACGAACGCCGCCTCCATGCCCGGAAGCACGTTGTCGACCACGCCCTTGTAGATGTTGCCGACGATCGAGCGCGAGCTGCGTCGCTCGACGTACAGCTCGCCGACCTTCCAGCCGTTGTTCTTTTCCTTCGATCCGCCGCGCCCTGATTGGCGCGCGGACCCCTTGCCTTCGAGTACCGCGACGCGGGTCTCACCCGCGTCAACGGAGACGAGAATTCGCTTCTTCAGTTAGATCACCTCAAAACGGAGTTGAGCCCCGCTTCGAGGTGAGCTGCGCCTGTACGTAGATGCTCTGCAGCAGCCCGAGCGCCAAGAAGGTGACGATCACGGACGATCCGCCTGAGCTCATCAGCGGCAATGGAATGCCGGTGATCGGCATGATTCCGAGATTCATGCCGACGTTGACGAAGACCTGGAACATCAGCATCGCGGCGATTCCGCCGGCGATCATGCTGCCGTAGAGGTTCTTCGAAAGGGTCATGATGCGCAGCGCCCTCCAGATGAGCAGGGCGTATAGAGAAAGTAGGAACGCGGCGCCGACGAAGCCGAAGCGCTCGCCGACCACAGCAAAGATGAAGTCGGTGTGCCGCTCGGGCAGGAAGCCATTCTGTGTCTGGGTTGCGTCATCGCCGCGCCCGGTTTTGCCCCCCGAGCCTACGGCTATCAGGGCTTGGTTGATCTGATAGCTCGAGTCGGCGGGGTCGTCACTCGGATGCAGGAAGGCGGTTAGCCGGTCCTGCTGATACTCAGCGAGGATAGGGAACCCGGCGGCGGGTGCGATCACCAGGACCACGAGGATGGTCGCCGCGACCCCGCCGACGAGGGCGGCGAAGTGGCTCCAGGGGATGCCCGCGATGAACAGCACCGAGAGCGTGATCACCCCGTAGACGAGCGCCGTGCCGAGGTCCGGCTGCAGGAACACGAGCGCCGCCGGGAACAGGCCCAGGGACAACAGGCGCACGGTGCGCCGGATCTCGGTCCCGTGGCGGGCGCGGTCGAGCACGAAGGCCGCCAGGGTCACGACCAGCAGCACCTTGCCCAGCTCCGAGGGCTGGAAGGTGAAGAACGGCAGCTCGATCCAGCGGTGCGATCCGCGGGTCGCCTCGGCGAACAGGAACACGAGCAGGATCGAGGCGATCATCGCCGTGTAGATCCCGACCCGGAGCTCGCGGAAGCGCGAGTAGTCGATCCGCGAGACCGCGAACATCAGGGCGATCCCGACCACCGCGTAGATCGACTGGCGGACGACGTAGAAGTAGGGGTTTCCGGGCACGTCCTCGGACGTCGCCACGCCCAGCGTGTAGATGCTGAACGCGATCAGCGCGACGCCGGCGAACAGCAGCAGCGGGTCGAGGCGGCCGAAGCCGGCGCGCTCGAACAGATTCGCGCGCGGGCGCTCGAAGGCCTCGGTGCGCGGACGGCGGTAGGCCTCCATCAGACAGGCTCCTCGCGGCGGCGCGGATTCGCTTCGCTGCGCCTCACTCGACCGCCGCCGATCCGGCGTCGACCTGCTCGATGCTCGCCTGATCGACGTTCAGGAGCTCGTCGAGGATCCGCTGCGCGGCGGGGGCGGCGGTGTCGGCGCCGAAGCCGCCGCGCTCGATCGTCACCGCGACCACGTACCTGGGGTCGTCGTACGGGGCGACCGCGATGTACCAGGACTGATCGCCCTGGGCGGTCTCCGCCGTGCCCGTCTTGCCGGCGATATCGACCGGGTAGCCCCCGAAGACCGGATAGGAGGTGCCCTCGGGCTCCATCGCGGCCCCGTGCAGGCCGTCCATGATCGTCCGCTGGGCCGCCGGGTCGATCTCGATGTGGTCGCGGACCGCCGGGTCGATCTCCTGGATCGCGCGGCCTTGCGGATCGTCGACCCGCAAACCCACGTGCGGGCGGACGATGTCGCCGCCGTTGGCGAGCGCGGCGTAGGCGACCGCCATCTGCAGCGGGTCGACCTGGACGTCGCCCTGGCCGATCGCGAGGTTGACGTTGTCGCCGAGCGACCACTCGCGGTCGGTGACCTCCCCCTTGTCGAGGCAGATCTCCTTCCCGCAGGGCGAGTCGGGCGAGGTGTTCTCGGCGTAGGCGTCGTTGCGCTGCTCGGGAGTCGGCACCCGCCCGGCACCCTCGCCGCCGACGTCGAGGCCGGTCGGCTCGCCGAGGCCGAGCGCCCGCGCCCACTCCTGGATCGGCCCGCCGTCATCTGACTTGGGGTCGTTGGTGCGGGCGCCGAGCGTGTAGAAGAAGACGTCCGAGCTCACCTTGAGGGCCTGGCGCAGGTCGATCGCGCCGTGGACCGCGTCGCCGGCGTTGTGCAGGACCTGGCCGTCGCCGAGGGCGAAATCGCCGGTGTCGTTGATGATCTCGTTCAGGTCGATCTCACCCGAGTCGAGCGCCGCCAGCGCGGTGATCGGCTTGAACGTGGATCCGGCCGGATAGAAGCCGTTGGTCGCGCGGTCGAACAGCGGCGCGCCGAGGTCCTCGTCGGTGAGCTGCTTGTAGACGGCCGGGGGAACGCGGGGCTTGGCGAAGATCGACGGGTCGTAGCCGGGGCTCGAGCCGAGCCCGTAGAGCTGGCCGTCGTTGATGTTCATGGCGACGAACCCGCCGGGCAGCCCGATCGACGAGATCGCCTCCTCGCCGGCCCGCTGGACCGCGTCGTCGATCGTCAGCACCAGGTCGTTGCCCGTGGTCGGCTCGCGCGCGGAGAGCTGGCCGCCGGTGGGCTGGCCGGCGGCGTCGACCTGGACCCGGCTCTCGCCGTTGGTCCCGCGCAGGAGGCTGTCGTAGGCGTACTCGACGCCCTCCTTGCCGACCTGGTCGCCGGGCTCGAGCGCCTCGTAGCGCGGGTCCGAGAGCTGGGTCGAGTCGACCTCGCCCGCGTAGCCGAGCAGGTGCGCGGCCAGGCTCCCCTGCGGGTAGCGGCGCACGTAGACGCGCTCGACCGAGACGCCGGGGAACCGCGCCTGGTTCTCGCGCAGGAAGTAGACCGTGTCGTAGGCGACGTCACGGCGCAGGGTCGCCGGACATGCCGCGCACTCCTTCGCCTCGAGCCTGATCTTGTTGCGGATCTGGTCCGGCCGCAGCCCGGCGACCTCGCCGAGCCGCTCGAACAGCTGCGCGCGCCGCTCGCGGCTGCGCGGCAGGTCGGTCTCCTTCACCTGCAGCTCGAGCGCGGTCCGGTTGTCGACCAGGACCTCGCCGTGGCGGTCGACGACCTTGCCGCGCGGCGCCTGCACGGTGAACTCGCGCACCTGGTTGTTCTGGGCCTGGGCCAGGTACTCGTCGCCCGAGAGCACCTCGAGGTACCACAGGCGCAGGAAGATGACCGCGAAGGCGACCACGGCGACGCCGCCGAGGACGGCGACGCGAAGCGGGAACTGGTTCGGCATCGGCGGGCCGCGCCAGTCGCGACCCATCATGAGACGCCCCCGTGGATCGGCGTGCGGCGCCGGCGCCGGCGAGCCGGCGTGGCGGAGTGCTCGACCGCGTGGCTGCGCCGCGGGCGCCGCCGGCGCAGGCGGCTGACCACCGACGGGGTCGGCTCCGAGGGCGCGTAGTCGATCAATGCCGGGGCGAGCACCCGGCGCAGGAGCGGATAGACGACGAAGCCGAGGCCGATCGCGAGCAGCGACTGGACCAGGATCTCGCGCACCACCAGGAGGCTGACCGGGGCGTCGACGCCGAGCATCAGCTCGATCGCGGCGAAGCCGGTCGCGCCGAGCAGGGTGAAGCCGCCGGCGAGCAGCGCCGGGACCAGCTTGTTGCGGATCTCGAAGCCCTCGCGATAGCGGCCGGCGAGGTAGCCGATCGAGAGCAGCACCAGCGAGGAGACGCCGAGTGTCTGCAGCAGCAGCGAGTCGACCAGCAGGCCGGCGGCGAACCCGCAGACGGCGCCGACGACGCCGCCGCCGAGCAACCCGAGCGCGACCACGACCACCGGGACCAGATAAGGGGTGGCGCCGAGGATCGAGAGATAGGAGAAGAAGGAGAGCTGGAGGATCACCGCGATCACCACGATCGCCGCGATCCGGACCGCGATCCGGCCGGTGACGATCATCCGGGCACCCCGGGGCGCTCGGGTCCGCCGGTCAGCACCTGGACGTACTCGAGGTTGCGCAGGTCCGCGAACGGCTCGACGTGGACGCGCTGGAACTCCTGCTGCTCGCCCGCCTCGGCCTCGGTGACGCGGCCGATCGGGATCCCGGGCGGATAGGCGGAGGAGACCGCGCCGTCGGACCAGCCGGCGGTCGCCAGGGTCTGGTTCACCTGGATCGTCTCTGCGTTGTCGATGAAGTCGAGCAGCAGGTCCTCGGGATCGCCTACCTCCGGCTCGACGATCCCCATCGGCCCGGACGGCAAGACCTTGGCCGAGACCGCGTTGTCGTGGTCGGTGATCAGCTGCACCTGGGCCGTGCCCGAGGTTGTCTCGGTGATCCGGCCGACGAGGCCGTCGCCGTTGACGACGGCGTCGTTGCGCTCGATCCCCGAGCTCGAGCCGTGCTCGATCGTCACGTCGGAGTACCAGACGGTCGGCGAGCGGTGCACGACCCGGCCCGTGACCAGCTCGTACTCGCCCAGCCCCGGGTTCGCGTCGGCCAGTCCGAGCAGCTTGCGGAACTGCTCGTTCTCGCCCTGGGCCTCCTCGGCGGCGGTCACCTCGGCGCGCAGCTCGGCGACCTCCGCGCGCAGGTCATCGTTCTCGCCCCGGGCATCGAAGGTCTCGTCGAACCAGTTGACCAGGTCGCGCGCCGGCTTCAGCGCCCGCTCCGCGATCTCACCGGCCGGCGCGAAGATCGTCGCCACCCCGCGCTGGACGGTGTGTAGCGGGCCGCTGTCGACCTCCGAGAAGTGGCTTGAGAGAAGAATGAGCGAGAGCACGATCAATGCGACGAGGATTGTCCGCCGCCGTCTTACCTGCTTGCGATACATCTGGAATTGCCCATGGCGAAGTCGGCCCGGCGGCGAAATAGGAAGCCGTGGCCCGGCCCGACTATAGCGGCTGATTTGCAGGCCTCAAGCAGTAATCGAGCCCTTCGAAAAACCCTTAGGCTAAATGTTCGCCTTAGGGTTCAGCGGTGTTTGGCGGACCGAGCAGGAGGTTTGGGGGCAGGAGCTCGATCAGGGTCCTGACCGGGAGGCCGACGACATTCGAGAAGTCACCGCGGATGGATTCGATCAGGATCGACCCGAGACCCTGGATCGCATAGCCCCCGGCGCGGTCGCGCCACTCGCCCGAGGCGACGTAGAGGTCGATCGTGCGCCGGTCGAGGCGCTCGAAGGTGACCTCGGTGAGTGCGGTAGCCGAGCGTTCGACCGGGACCCCGCCGCCGATCGCGGTGCCGAGCGCGACGACCCCGCTGAGCACCTCGTGGGTGCGCCCCGAGAGCGCCTCGAGCCGCTCGCGCGCCCCGGCGTCGTCCGGGGGCTTGCCGAGCAGGCGCCCGTCGAGGGCGACGTCGGTGTCGACGGCGAGCACGGTCGCCGCCTCCCCCGCCCCGGCGGCCTCGAGAGCCGCGTGCGCCTTGCGGCGGGCGTTCTCGAGCACCACCTCGCCCGGCTCGCCCACGCGCAGCTCCTCGACCTCCGGGACGACGACCGCGAACTCGACCCCGAGCCGCTCGAGCATGCGTCGCCGGCGCGGCGACGCGGAGGCGAGGATCAGGCGCTCGCCGGAGGGGCTAGGTGAACCAGATCCCGATCTCACGCTCGGCGGACTCATCGGAGTCGGAGCCGTGGACCAGGTTGAAGGTGACCTCGAGCCCGTAGTCGCCGCGGATCGAGCCCGGTGCGGCCTCGATCGGGTTGGTCGCTCCGATCAGCTGGCGGGCGGCGTCGACCGCGTCGTGGCCCTCGAGCACCGCGGCCACCAGGGGGCCGCCGGTGATGAACGAGACCAGCTCGCCGAAGAACGGCTTCTCGGTGTGCTCGTCGTAGTGCTGGTGCGCGATCTCCTCGTGCGCGTGCAGGAGCCGCATCTCGGCGATCCGCAGGCCCTTGCGCTCGAACCGGGCCAGGATCTCGCCGGTGAGCCCGCGCTCGAACGCGTCGGGCTTGATCAGGATCAGGGTGCGGGAGTTCTCCGCCATCGGCGCGGCAGCTTATCGGGGCGGGCGACGGCGGGACTACTCGCCGCTGGGCTCGGGGCGCGAGCGCGAGGGGCGGCTGCTCGAGCGCTGGCTCCGGGTCGAGCGCGGCGGCGGCGTGCTCGGCTCGCCGTCGGCGCTCGCCTTCGCGGGCGAGCTCGGACGCGTGCCGGAGCCGGAGCCCGCGCGGCTGCCGGAGCCGCTGCGCGACCCCGACCCGGAGCGCGAGCTGCGGCGCGGCTTCGCGGGCTGCGATCCGGCCTCCGACGAGCCCGGCGCCTTCGAGCGGCGCTTCGATGGCGGCCGCTCGGGCGGCGCCGCACGGCGCTGGGGCGTCTCGCAGTAAGGGCAGATCGACCAGCGGGGGTCGATCGGCTTGCCGCACGACTCGCACGGGTCCTTGATCCGGGCGCGGCAGTTGGGGCAGCGCAGGAAGGTGCGCTCGACCGGGTGCTCGCAGTTCGGGCAGGAGCTCTCCTCGAGCTGGCGGACCCGCAGCTCCGAGGCGCGGATCTCGAGCTCGCGCTCGCGCTGGTCGGCGAGGAACTCCGGCGGGCGCAGGATCGAGTAGACGACCGTGCCCACGAACGGGAACAGCGAGGCGGCGGTCGCGCAGGCGATCAGCACCGGGTCCTGGATCCGGCGGCGGGCGTCGAGGAAGGTCCAGGCGACGAGCGCCAGCCAGAGCACGATCAGGAACAGGATGACCAGGTTGACGGCCAGATTGAGGCCGTCGTTGGTGATTCCGAAGAGCGCTAGGGTCATGGTCGAAGGGGGGCAGTGTAGGGGCGAGGGCTCAGAGGAAGAGCCGCCCGAACAGGTAACCCAGGCCGAAGAAGACCAGGATCACGATCGCGACGACCGCCGCGACCAACCCCATCATGTGGAGAAGCTCTGACCGTGCGCCCCTGTCCAATGGAGACAGAAGGTAATCGGAAACGATCGTCCGTGCGGCGCTGGGCCCCGATTTGGGCGCTGGCGACCATCGCCGTGGCGCTGCCCGTGGGCGCCGGCGCCTGGCCCGGGACGCCGCCGCGAGCCGGGTCGCCGAAGCCGGCGATCAACCGGGACCACATCTCCTACGGGGACGACCGCAAGGCCCAGATGGCCCGCTACTCCGACCGCCATTACGGCGAGCGCGAGTGGCGCCTGCGCAATCCGAAGGTGATCGTCCTCCACTTCACCGCCAGCGACAGCTACGCGTCGGTCTGGAACACGTTCGAGTCCAACGCGCCGAACCTCGGCGAGCGCCCAGGCGTCTGCTCCCAGTACGTGATCGAGCAGGACGGAACCGTCGACGAGCTCGTCCCGCCCCGGGTGCGATGCCGGCACACGGTCGGCCTCAACCACGTCGCGATCGGGATCGAGATGGTCCAGGCGACCGGCCAGGGCGCGCATTGGGCCGATCAGCAGATCCTCGAGCGCCGGCGCCAGGTCGGCGCGGCGCTGCGCCTGGTCCGCTGGCTGCAGGCGCGCTACGGGATCCCGACCCGAGAGGTGATCGGCCATTCGATGGCCAACGACGATCGCTACTTCGAGGACCTCCAGGGCTGGACCAACGACCACACGGACTGGCTCAAGCGCGACGTGCGCGAGTTCCGCCGCCGGCTCGAGCGCCGCTAGTCGCCGGCGTAGCGGAGCAGGTAGTGCGAGCCGGTGACCAGGAGGACGCCGCCCTGGGCGTCGGCGAGCTCGCGGGCCCGGGCGATCGCTGTCGCCGGGTCGGGCGCCTGCTCCACTGTGCCGAGCCCGGCGCCGCGTGCGACCTCGGCCAGGTCGGCAGCCTCGAGCGCCCGGGCGCCGGGCCGCCCCGCTGAGGCGAGCACGTCGGCGGGCACCTCGGTCGCGACCACGGCGGCGAGCGCCGGGGCCAGCGCGCCGACCAGGCCGGCGGCGTCCTTGTCGGCGAGCACCGCCAGGCAGCCGATCACCGGGCGCCCGGCGGCGATCGCCGGCAGCGCCTCGGCGAGCGCCGCCGCCCCGGCCGGGTTGTGGGCGGCGTCGAGGACCAGCGGCGGGTCGCCGGCGATCACCTGCATCCGCCCGCGCAGGTCGAGCTCCGCGGCGACTCCGCGGACCCGCTCGAGGTCGAGCGATCCGAGCATCACCTCGGCCGCCGCCAGAGCGACGGCGAAGTTCCGGCGCAGGTAGGGAGCGGCGCTCGCCAGCTCGACCGCGTCGGCGAGCTCGCGCACGGTGACGATCCGGGCGCTGCGCTCGGCGGCCACCCGGCGCGCCAGCCGCTCGACCTCCGGCGAGAGCGGCCCGGTGACCAGGGTCGTGTGATCCCGCAGCACCGCCAGCTTCTCGGCGGCGATCTCGGTCTCGGTCGAGCCGAGGAACTGCGTGTGCTCGAGCCCGATCGAGGTCAGCACGGTGAGCTTCGACGGGATCACGTTGGTGGCGTCGAGGCGGCCGCCGAGCCCGGCCTCGATCACCGCCGCCTCGACCCGGGCCGCGGCGAGGGCGACGAAGGCGCTCGCGGTGTCGGCCTCGAACTGGGTCACCGCCTCAGCGGGATCGAGCGACCGCTCGACCACCTCGACCGCCTGGGCGACGCGCTCGACCGCGGCGCCGAA
>DASPGZ010000138.1:0-6026 GCA_035620355.1 Solirubrobacterales bacterium
AGCACGTTGGTCGCGTCGAGGCGCCCGCCCAGACCGGCCTCGATCACCCCGACGTCGACCCGAGCGGCGGCGAGCGCGACGAACGCCGAGGCCGTGTCGGCCTCGAACTGGGTCACCGCCTCACCGGGATCGAGCGACCGCTCGACCACCTCGACCGCCTGGGCGACGCGCTCGACCGCGGCGCCGAACGCGTCCGGCTCGATCTCGGCGCCCCGGATCCGGATCCGCTCGCGCCAGCGCTCGTCGTGCGGCGACAGGTAGGCGCCGGCGGCGAGCCCGTGCGCCTCGAGCAGCGCCGCGATCATCTCGGTCACCGACGACTTGCCGTTGGTGCCGACCACGTGCGCGGACGCGAACCGGTGCTGGGGCATGCCGAGCGCGGTCACGAGGCGCTGGATCCGCTCGAGCCCGAAGCGCATCCCGAGCGGCTGCAGCGAGCCGAGGTACTCCTCGGCCTGTTCCGCCGTCCAGGTCAGGGGTCTATCCCAGTCGGTCGAGCTCGGCGCGGTAGTCGGCGAGCTTCTTACGCTCCCCCTCGACCACCTCGGGCGGCGCCTTGGCGACGAAGCCCTGATTGCCCAGCTTGCGCTCGATCCGCTCGATCTCGCCCCGCAGGCGCTCGCGCTCTGCCTCGATCCGCTCGCGGGCGCCGTCGGCGTCGACATCGCCGGAGGCGAGGATCTCGACCGGGCCGATCGTCGCGATCGCCTCTCCCCCGGCCTCCGAGCGCTGCAGCCGCGCCAGCCGGGTGACGAACTCGGGCAGCTCGCCCTCGATCCGCGCCTCGAGCACCGCCGCGGCCGGG
Source organism: Solirubrobacterales bacterium (assembly GCA_035620355.1). GTDB lineage: Bacteria > Actinomycetota > Thermoleophilia > Solirubrobacterales > 70-9 > WHSW01. The sequence goes on from DASPGZ010000138.1 coordinate 806, forward strand.
ACCCCGACCAGATCGCGCCAGCGGCGCACCTCGCGCACCTGCTCGATCTCCCGCTCGATCGCCGACGCGGCCTCGGAGTCGACCAGCGACGGGTCCCGGGACGGCTTCGGCGAGACGATCAGCAACTGCTCGCGGTCGGGCAGGTAGCCCCAGATCTCCTCGGTCACGAACGGCATCGCCGGATGCGCCAGGCGCAGCACCTGGTCGAGCACGTGCAGCAGGTTGGCGGCTGCGTCCGGGTCGCCGTCGTAGAGCCGCGGCTTGACGATCTCCAGATACCAATCGCAGAACTCCGACCAGAGGAACGCGTAGAAGCCGAGCACCGCGTGGGCGAAGTCGTACCCCTCGATGCTCGCCTCGAACCCGGCGACAGCCGCGTCGAGCCGGGTCAGGATCCAGCGGTCCTCAGGGCGCTCGGTCCGCGGCGCGGGCCGCGCGTCGCCGGCGTTGAGCAGGATCAAGCGCGAGGCGTTCCACATCTTCGTCGCCAGGTCACGGCCCTGCTGGACGCGCTCGGGCGAGTAGCGGACGTCCTGGGTCGAGCTGATCGCCAGCATCCCGAAGCGCAGCGCGTCGGCGCCGTGGACGTCGATCTCGTCCAGCGGGTCGATCCCGGTGCCCAGCGACTTCGACATTCGCCGCCCGTCGGGCGCCTGGACGACCGGATGCACGTAGACGTCGCGGAATGGGATCGCGCCGGCGAACTCGATCCCCATCATCACCATCCGCGCGACCCAGAGGAAGATGATCTCGCGCGCCGTGGTCAGGAAGCTGGTCGGGTAGAAGGCCCGCAGGTGCGGGGTGTCCTCGGGCCAGCCGAGGGTCGCAAACGGCCACAGCGCGGAGCTGAACCAGGTGTCGAGGACGTCGGTCTCGCGGCGCAGGGCGTCGGGGTCGATGCCGCGCTCGGCCGCCGCCTCGCGGGCGAGCTCGGGCGTCTCGGCGACCACCTCCTCGCCCCCGGGCCCGTACCAGACCGGGATCTGATGGCCCCACCAGAGCTGCCGCGAGATGCACCACGGGCGAATCTCCCGCATCCAGTTGAGGTAGACGCGCTTGTAGCTCTCGGGGACGATCCGGACCTCGTCGCGCTCGACCGCCTCGATCGCGGGTGCCGCCAGCTCGTCCATGCGGCAGAACCACTGCAGCGAGATCAGCGGCTCGATCCGCTCGCCGGAGCGCTCCGAGAACGGGACCGAGTGCTCGTAGGGGCGCTCGTCGCGGATCCGGCCCTCGTCGCGCAGCGCCTCGACCACGGCGGCGTTCGCCTCCGTGGTGGTCATGCCGGCGAACCGCTCCCCGGCAGCGGCGGTCATCCGCCCGTCCTCGCCGATCACCGAGATCTCCTCGAGCCCGTGCCGGCGGCCGATCTCGAAGTCGGCCGGGTCGTGGCCGGGGGTGATCTTGAGCGCCCCGGTGCCGAACTCGACGTCGACGTGTTCGTCGGCGATCACCGGCAGCCGGCGGCCGACCAGCGGCAGGGTCACGTGGCCGCCGACCAGCGACCCGTAGCGCTCGTCGTCGGGGTTGACCGCGACCGCGGTGTCGGCGAGCATCGTCTCCGGGCGCACCGTCGCCACCGTCAGCACCTCGTCCGAGCCCTCGATCGGGTAGTCGATCTCGTACAGGGTGTCGGTGACCTCGCGGTTGACCACCTCGAGGTCCGAGATCGCCGAGCTCGTCCCCGGGTCCCAGTTGACCATGTAGTTGTCGCGGTAGATGAGCCCCTTCTCGTAGAGGCTGGCGAAAACCTTGATCACCGCGCGCACGTAGTCCTCGTCGAGGGTGAAGCGCTCGCGCTCGTAGTCGCAGGAGGCGCCGAGCCGCTGGTACTGCTCGACGATCTGGCCGCCGTACTCGCGCCGCCACTCCCAGACCCGTTCGACGAACGCCTCGCGGCCGAGCTCGTGGCGGTCGATCCCCTCCGCGCGCAACTGCTTCTCGACCACCGCCTGGGTCGCGATCCCGGCGTGGTCGGTGCCCAGGATCCAGAGCGCCTTGCGCCCCTCCATCCGGCGCAGCCGGACCAGCGCATCCTGGACGGTGCCGTTGAGCGCGTGGCCCATGTGCAGCGCCCCGGTCACGTTCGGGGGCGGGATCGCGATCGAGAAGTTCTCCTCCGGGGTGCCCTCGGGGGGCGGGTCGAAGGCGCCGCTCTCGCGCCAGCGCGAGAAGATCCGCGCCTCGGCCTCGCCGGGTTCCCAGCGGGTCGTCGTCTCGAGCGCCTGTCTGCGGTCCTCGTCCATCGAACCGGCGATGTTATGAGCCGCGCCCCCGCCGAGGCGCGCTCAGCGGCGCTCGAAGGCGCCGGCGTCGGGATCGCGGCGGGCGAGGTTGCGCTGGTCGCGGCTCGGCGCGTCGGCCCCGGCGGCGCCGATCGCGGGGCTGCCGCGGTGCAGGGCGACGGTCGGGGTCGGACCGCCGTTGGAACCGAGCCCGCCGATCAGCGGCAGCGGGCGGACCAGATCGCCGGGGCCTCCGAGCGTCCCGCAGCCGGCGCTCGAGCCGACCAGGTTGCCGCCCCCGGACTCGAATCCGGCGCCGTCGCAGTCGCGACCGCCGAGCGCCGCCAGGTTCCGCGCGATCAGCGAGTTGTCGATCGCTGCCGAGGCGGTCCCGTCGGCGAGCGCGATCCCGCCCCCGGGGCCGCCCTCGCTGCGGTTGGCGGCGATCGTGACCGCGTTCAGGCGCGCCTCGACGCCGGCGCCGACCAGGATCCCGCCGCCCGCGAGCCGGGCCGAGTTCTCGGCCACGGTCGCGTTGACGGCGTCGAGCGAGGAGTCCCCGAACAGAGCCAGGCCGCCGCCCGGTCCGCCGTCGGCGTGGTTTCGCCCGATCGTCGACTGGCGCAGGCTGATCCGCGAGTCGCGCGCCAACGCGCCACCGATCGCGCCCGAGTTGTCGACGATCTGGCTGCGGGCGAGGCTGAGCGAGCCGGAGACCACGGTCGCGCCACCGCCGTTGGCGGCGATCCGGCTGCGCACGAGGCTGACCGCGCCCGAGGCGCTCAGCCCCTCCCGATCGGCGCCGGCGATCGTGGCGCGGACCAGGGCGACGTCCCCGTCGTCCGCCTCGGCGACGCCGACGCCACCGCTCGCGAGCACCTTCGCCAGGGTCAGTCCGACTCCGCCGTCGCCGCTCTCGACGATCCCGCCGAGGCGGCTGCCGCGCAGCACCGACTCCTCCAGCCCGACGGCGCCGTCCTCCGACTCGGAGAGCCCGAGGCCGTCGTTGAACGCGACCCGGCTCTTGATCAGGGCGATCCCGCCCGGGCCGAGCTCGACCGCGGCGCCGCCGCGGGACCCGGTAACCCGACTGCGATAGACGCTGAGCTCGCCGTCGCCCTGCTCGGTCAGCGCGTCGGCGCCGCTCTCACGCAGACGCGAGCGGCGCAGGTAGACGCTGCCCTCGCCCTGCTCGTCGATCGTCTGCTTGCCGTTGGCGCTCGCGAGCACGTCGACGACGGCGACGTCGCCGTCACCGAGCTCCTGGATCCCCCGCAGCGAGTTGCCCGAGACCTCTCCGTGGTAGACGGCGACGCCGCCGGCCCCGTCGCCGAGGATGCCGGTGCCCTCGTTGCGACTCACCTCGGTGTGCGCGGCCCGCAGCCCGCCGCCGCCGCGATCGACGATCCCGGCGGCGGCGTTATCGGAGATCTCGCTGTCGCGAACGGTCATCCCGTCGTCGGAGACGAGCTCGAGCGCGCTCTCGCCCCGGTTGCCCGAGATCGCCGAGTCGCGCAGCTCCAGGCGCCCGGACACCACCCGGACCCCGGCGCCCGCGCCGCCACCCGGATCGAGCGCCAGCCCGCCCTGGATCCGCAGGCCCTCGAGCTTCGCCGGCGCGTACAGGTCGAGCACCCGGTCGGACCGCAGCGCGTCGATCGTCGCCCGGCCGCGACCGGTCGCGACCAGCTCCAGCGGTCCGGTCACGTCGAGGTCCCCGGTGGCCCCGTCGTCCTCGCCGGCCCCCGCGATCCGCAGCTCGTGCACCCGCTCGGGCCGCATGACGACGGTGTCGAGCCCGGGGTGGCGGTTCGCCGCGAGGATTGCCTCGCGCAGCGTGCAGCCGCTCGAGGCGCAGCCGTCCGGCGGCAGGTCGAGCCCGGTCGAGACCCGGTACTCGGCAGCCTGCGCGGGCGCCGCGACCAGCGCCGCGATCAGCCCGGCGAACGCGGCGGCCCTCAGGCCGACTCGCTGACCTCGTCGAGCTCCTCGGCCGTCGGCTCATCGTCGACGGCCTGGGTGACCAGGGTGGGCCGCAGGCCCTGCTCGATCGTGTCCTTGGTGACCACGCACTTGGAGACGTCGCGCCGCGAGGGCAGCTCGAATTGCACGTCCATCAGCGTCTCCTCGAGGATCGAGCGCAGTCCGCGGGCGCCGGTCTCGCGCTCGAGCGCCTTGTCGGCGATCGCGCTCAGCGAGTCGTCCTGGAACTGCAGCTCGATGTCGTCGAACTCGAAGAAGCGCTGGAACTGGCGCGTGAGCGCATTGCGCGGCTCGGTCAGGATCGTGATCAGGTCGTCGCGGGTGAGCTGGTGGATCGCCGCGACCACCGGCAGGCGGCCGATGAACTCGGGAATCAGCCCGTACTCGATCAGGTCCTCGGGCAGCACCCGCTCGAACAGCTCGCCGGTGTCCTTATCGGCCTTCGAGGCGACCTCGGCGCCGAAGCCGACCCCGTGGCGCCCGATCCGCCGCTCGATCACGTGGTCGAGGTTCGCGAACGAGCCGCCGCAGATGAACAGGACGTTGGTCGTGTCGATGGTCAGGAACTCCTGGTGGGGGTGCTTGCGCCCGCCCTGCGGGGGCACCGAGGCGGTCGTGCCCTCGAGGATCTTCAGCAGGGCCTGTTGCACGCCCTCGCCGGAGACGTCGCGGGTGATCGACGGGTTGTCGGCCTTGCGGGCGATCTTGTCGATCTCGTCGATGTAGATGATCCCCGTCTCGGCCTTCTTGACGTCGAAGTCGGCGGCCTGGATCAGCTTCAGGAGGATGTTCTCGACGTCCTCGCCGACGTAGCCGGCTTCGGTCAGCGCGGTCGCGTCGGCGATCGCGAAGGGGACGTTGAGGATCCGGGAGAGGGTCTGGGCGAGCAGCGTCTTGCCGCAGCCCGTCGGCCCAAGCAGCATGATGTTCGACTTCTGCAGTTCGACCTCGGCCTCGCCGGCGCTCTGCATCATCTGAACGCGCTTGTAGTGGTTGTAGACCGCGACCGAGAG
>DASPGZ010000139.1:0-13086 GCA_035620355.1 Solirubrobacterales bacterium
ACGCCGAGCAGCGCGAGGCCACGGTCTCGTCCTGACGTTCCGGGGCCCTGGTGGCGCTCAGGCGGTGGTGGCGTTCGAGAGCGCCGCCACGGCCTCGGCCCGGGTGTCGAACAGGTTCACGGCCTGGTCGATCCCGGTCAGCTCGAGCAGCCGGCGAACGTCGGCGTCGGCGCAGCAGACGCCGAAGCGCCGCTGGTCCTCGGCCAGGCGCCGCTTGGTCTCGACCAGCAGGCTGAGACCGGTGGAGTCGATGAAGTTGCAGTCGCTGAGGTCGACGAGCAGGCCGCGGGCCTGGTCGCCGATCGCGTCGGCGAGCGCCGTACGCAGCTCGGGCGCGGTGCTCTGGTCGAGCTCCCCGGCGACGCTGACCGTATGCAGGGAGCCGTTCGACTCCGCCTCGACTCGGAATGGGGCCATCACGCGCTCGATCTTAGTCGGCGCGCCGGTCCCGCGCTAGATTCACGTCTTCGCCGGAGAGGCCGAAAAAAGGGGGAGGTGAGATGCGACGCTTGATCGGCAGATTCCGCGGGTGGAGCGCGGGGGAACAACCGGCGGGACGCTGGCTCGGCGTGGTCGGCGGGATCGTGATGCTGGCGCTCCCGGTCGCCGCCGACGTTGCGCTCACCGGGGAGTCCGCGGCGATCGTCGGAGCCTATGTCGCGGCCCCGTTCGTGACCGCGCTGTTCGCCGGCCCGGGCGCGACCGCGGCGATCGGGCTGCTCGCCCTCGGCGCTGCGCTTGCGAGCCCGAGCTGGAACACGGGTGTCGACGAGCCCGAGCTCGCGGTGAGGATTGCGCTGATCGTGCTGGGGACCGGGCTCGCGGTGCTCGGCGCCTGGGTGCGACAGCGCTCGGCCGGCCGCTCGGAGCGCCTGCGGCTCCTGGACTCGGTCGGCGCGGTCGCTGACGGTTCGCTGCCGCTGGCCGAGACGCTGCAGCGGGTGACCGAGGTGATCGTGCCGCAGCTCGCCGACATCTGCATGGTCGACGCGATCCACGAGGGCCGGGTGTCGCGGATCGCGACCCGGGTCCGCGGGCGGGGCGACGACGCGGAAATCGAGGAGCGGTTCCGGACCAGGCTGCCGGCGCTGCCCCAGTGGCTGGTCAAGTTCGAGCGCAGCTGGCGGCACATCCCCCAGTGGTGGCCGAAGGTCCGCGACGAGGAGCTGCGGCGGATGGCGACCTCGCCCGACGACCTCCGCTTCCTGCGCTCGCTGCGGCTGCGCTCGTCGATCGTCACCCCGATCCGCGCCCGCGACCGCAACCTCGGCGCCCTCACCCTGATCAGCGCCTGGTCGAAGCGCGAGTACAACGCCGAGGACGTCCGCTTCGCGCAGATCCTCGCCAGCCGCATCGGCCTCGCGCTCGACAACGCCGGCTTGTTCTCCGACCTCGAGAGCGTCGAGCGGCGGATGGACACGGTGATGTCGATCCTCGACGAGGCGATCGTGATCCATGGCCGCGACGGCGAGCTCGTCTTCGCCAACCCGGCGGCGGCGCGGATGCTCGGCTACGAAACCTCCGAGGACGCCGTCGCCGCCCCGACCGAGGCGATCGGCGATCGCTACGAGATCCGCGACGAGCATGGCAACGAGGTCGCCCCCGACGCGCTCGCCGGCAGGGCTGCGCTGACCGGCGGGTTGGTCGAGCCCGAGACCCTGCGCACGGTGGACAGGGCGACCGGGCGCGAGCGCTGGACCCGGACCAAGGCACGGGCGATCGAGGGGACCGCGGGCGAGGTGCTCTACTCGGTGACCGCGATCGAGGACGTCACCGACGTGAAGCGGTCGGAGTTCGCCAACGGCCTGCTGGCGCGGATCGGAGAGCTGGTCTCGCACTCGGCCGACTACGACGCGACGCTCGAGCGGATCCCGCAGGCGCTGGTCCCGGACTTCGCCGATTGGTGCTCGATCGAGATCCCGGCCGGCAGCGGCTTGGTCGAGCGGGTCGCGATCTCGCACCGCGACCCGGTGCTCGGTGAGCGCGCCGCCGAGATGCGCCAACGCTTTCCGGTGCGCGCCGATTCCGACGCGCCGATCGCCGAGGTGATCCGCTCCGGCGAGCCGTACCTGATGGAGCTCGCCGACGCCGAGCTGCGGCGGCTCGCCGAGGGCGACGAGCAGCTCGAGGCGCTTCGCGGGACCCAGGTGGCGGCGGCGATCATCGTCCCGTTGATCGTCGGCGGCGAGCCGTTCGGGGCGCTCACGTTCGTCAACCACAAGGGCAGCCGGATCTTCGACCGCGAGGACCTGAGCATCGCCAACGAGCTCGCCAGGCGCGCCGCGCTCGCGATCGAGAACGCGAGGCTCGCGGACGAGCGCGCCCGGGTCGCCGACGCGCTCCAGCGCGAGCTGCTGCCGCCGAGCCTGCCGCGGATGCCGGGCTGGGAGGTGGCGACCATGTACGAGCCGGCCGGCGAGGTGAACGAGGTCGGCGGCGACTTCTACGAGGTCTTCAGGGTCGAGGGCGGCTGGGCGGTGGTGCTCGGCGACGTCGCGGGTAAGGGGGCGGCCGCAGCGGCGGTGACCGCCGAGGCCCGGCACACGATCCGGACCGCCGGGGCGCTCGCCTCCGACCCGGTCGAGGGGCTGCGGCTGCTCGACCGCAACCTGCGCGGGCGCGACGACGTCGCGCTCTGCTCGGTCGCGATGGTCGTCCTCCCCGACGCCTCCTCGCCGCCGGCGCAGGCACTCGTCTACCTCGCCGGCCACCCCCATCCGATGCAGCTGCGCGCCGGGCGGGCGCTGCCGGTCGGCAACCCGGGACCGTTGCTGGGGGTCGTCGACGAGCCCTACTGGGAGCCTGTCGCGATCGAGATCGAGCCCGGCGATCAGCTCGTCCTCTACACCGACGGGGTGATCGAGGCCCGCGGCGAGGGCGGCGAGCGCTTCGGCGCCGATCGCCTGCGGCGCGGCCTCGACGGTTGCGAGTCTCCGGAGCTGGTGGTCGAGCGGGTCCGCACGGCGCTCTCGCGCTTCGGCGTCCGGGCCCGCGACGACGACGCCGCGCTGGTCGCGATCCGCCGCACCGCCGACGACGAGGCGCTCGGCGCTCGGACCCGCGGCGGCGTGGTCGGCGCATCGCAGGCCGGCTAGCCCGATGCGGCCCGATGCCGCCTCGCCGCAAAGGCGCGCCGCCCTGTTCGTCCTCGGCGGCGCGGCGGTCGCGATCGTCTCGATCCCATTGGCGGCCGCCGGCGGTCCACCGTACCTCTCGTTCAGCTCGCTGAGCCCGTGGCTGGTCACCTACGCGATCGGGCTGTTCGCGGCCCTGTTCGCGGCCCCGTTTCTGATCCATACGCGAATCGGCGGCGAGCTCGAGGCCGACGCGCGCTGGGAGCGCGCGCTGCTCTGGTGGGGTGTGGTCGCGGCGGCGGTCCTCGGAGCGTCGCTGCTCTGCGGGCTGCCGTCGGGGTTCGACTCCGGGTCGCTCGGCGGCGCAATCGCGATCGTCGGCATCTGCGAGGCGCTTCTCGTGCTCGCGACGCTGGTGTTCTGGCTCCTCAGCGGCGGGTAGACTGACTCGTCAATCAGTCGGGTTCCCGCGACCGAGCGGGGGCTCCGGGAGAGAGGCGAAACCGATGCGCGCGGCCGCGATCCAGCTCAATGCGACAGCCGAGAAGGCTCGCAACCTCGAGCGCGCCGCCGACCTGGTGGCGGCCGCGGCCGCTGCCGGGGCGGAGCTCGTCGTCCTGCCGGAGAAGTGGAACCTGCTCGGGGCGCGCGACGACCTGCTCGAAGGGGCCGAGAGCATCGACGCTGGGCCCTCGATCGCCGCCGCCGGCGAATGGGCGCGCGAGCATCGGATCCACCTGGTGGCGGGCAGCATCGCCGAGCGCGCCGAGGGCGAGGAGCGCCTGTTCAACACCTCGTGCCTGCTCGGGCCCGACGGCGAGCTGGTCGCGGCGTACCGCAAGATCCACATGTTCGACGTCGACGTCGGCGGGGTCAGCTACCGCGAATCCGACACCGAGCAGCCCGGCTCGGAGATCGTCGACGCCGAGGCCGGCGGGGTCCGGATCGGGCTCACGGTCTGTTACGACCTGCGCTTCCCCGAGCTCTACCGGATCCTCGCGGTCGCCGGCGCCCGCGTGATCACGGTGCCCGCCGCGTTCACGCTCGAGACCGGGCGCGACCATTGGGAGGTCCTGGTGCGAGCGCGGGCGATCGAGAACCAGGTGTTCGTGATCGCCGCCAACCAGCACGGGCAGGCGCCGCCGCACTACCACTCCTATGGGCGCTCGATCATCGCCGACCCCTGGGGCCTGGTGCTGGCGCAGGCCGCGGACGGGGACGGCTTCGCGATCGCCGAGCTCGACCTCGAGCGGCTCGAGCGGATCCGCAAGTCGCTGCCGTCGCTGGCCAACCGCGTCCACACCGCCTACCGCTGGCCCGACCCGGTGGAGGCGCGGCGCTGATGGCCAAGGCACCGCCGGTCGACCGGCGCCGGCAGATCCTCGACGCGGCGATCCGCGTCTTCGCCCGCCAGGGCTTCAACGACTGCCGAGTCTCCGACATCGCCCGCGAGGCGAACGTCGCCTACGGGCTCGTCTACCACTACTTCGACTCCAAGGACGAGGTCCTGAACGAGCTCTTCGTCGAGCGCTGGTCGCTGCTGCTGCAGGCGATCCAGGAGGTGGACGACCGCTCGATCCCGGCCCGCGAGAAGCTCGGGCAGGTGGCCGGGTTCATCATCGAGTCCTATCGCCACGACCCGGAGCTGATGAAGGTGATCATCATCGAGGTGACCCGGGCGGCGAACTCGTTCACGCGCACGCACCTGCCGGAGATCCGCCAGGCCTACGCCCTGATCGCAAAGATCGTCCGCGACGCACAGGAGAACGGCGACTTCCGCGACGACGTCGACCCCGAGTTCGCCTCGATGTGGTTCTACGGCGCGATCGAGCAACTGCTCACCGGCTGGGTCTTCGGGATCATCCCCGACCGCGACGGCGATTTCGCCCGCGCGCGGGAGATGGTGGTCGAGACGATCTGCGGCGGGCTCGAGAAGGGCGCGGCCAACGGCCGCTGAGTGGTTTACTGCAGCCCCCGCGGGTAGCCCACCGGTGACCATGGACAACGAGATCGTCAAACGCCTCATGTGGACCGGCCTGGTCGCCGGCACCGGCGCCCTGGCGAGCGTCGTCGCGATGCGGGTCTCGGCCCTGATCTGGCAGCGGGTCTTCAACGAGGATCCGCCCGAGTGATGCGGGGTTCGAGATGAGCGGTGCGTCGCCGGGGCCGGGCGACGACCGGGGCGTCGGCGAGCTCGTCTTCGACGTCTCCGAGCGGGTCTCGAGCCTGGTCCGCGAAGAGGTCGAGCTGGCGAAGACCGAGGTGACCGAGAAGGTCACCACGCTGCTCAAGGGCTCCGCGGTCGGCGCCGCCGCAGGGCTGTTCGCGTTCCTGGGGCTGATCCTGCTGATGCACTCGATCGCCTGGCTGCTCAACGACCTCTTCTTCGGCGACCACTTCTGGATCGGATTCCTGATCGAGGCTGTGGTCTTCTTCGTCGTCGCCGCGATCGCCGGGCTGATCGCCTACCGGGCGGTCCAGGCCGGCTCTCCGCCGGTCCCCGAGATGGCGATCGAGGAGGGCAAACGGATCCGCCAGACGCTCGAGTCCTCGACCACCCCGGCGGCCAAGGAGCCGCCGAGCCCGCCGCCGCCCGCGACGCCCCCGACGCCCCCGCCCACTCCGCCGCCGACGGGGCCGCGCCCGTGAGCAAAGAGCCCGACATCTATCGCAGCGGGGCCGGCGAGCCGGTCGCCCGCGCCGCCGCCGGGCCCGTCCAGCGCAGCTCGTCGGAGATCCGCGCCGACATCGAGCGCCAGCGCGAGGAGCTCTCGCACTCGGTCGAGGCGCTTCGCACCAGGGTGACCGAGCTCACCGACTGGCGCCGCCAGGTCCGCGAGCACCGCCGCGAGCTGATCATCGGCGCCGCCGTGGTCGGCTTCGCCGTCGGCGGCCTGATGGCCCTCAGGCGCCGCTAGACCGCGCTCAGGCCAGCAGGTCGGTGCGGATGCCGCCGCAGCCGAGCAGGCCGGGGCCGACGTGGGCGCCGATCACCGGGCCGATCTCGGAGACGAAGACGGGGTCGGAGCCGAAGATCTGGCGGCACTCGTCGACCAGGGCGCGGGCGGTGTCGGGGTCGTGGATGTGCTGCACGACCCAGGCGCCGGCGCCGTCGGCCTTGCGCTCGCGGGCGAACTCGACCAGGCGCTCGAACGCGCGCCGGCGGGTGCGGACGCGCTCCACCGGGGTGATCTCCTCCTCGAGCGTCAGGATCGGCTTGATCTGGAGCGCCGAGCCGAGCCACGCCTGAGCCGAGCCGATCCGGCCGCCGCGGCGCAGGTACTCGAGGGTGTCGATCGAGAACCACATCTTGAGCGTCTCGCGGGCGCGCTCGACCCGCTCCAGCGCCTGCTCGCCCGAGGCGCCGGCGGCGGCCGCGCGAGCGGCCACCAGGGCGAGCATGCCCTGGCCGCCGCAGCCGGTGCGGCTGTCGTAGACGTGGATCCGCTCGCCGCCCTTGCCGGAGTCGATCAGCGCCTGGCGCGCCTGCATGGCCGAGCTGTGGGTCCCCGAGATCCCGGCGGAGATGTGGACCGAGACGATCTCCCTGCCCTGCTCGAGCAGCGGCTCGTAGAGCTCGGTGAAGTCGCCGACCGACGGCTGCGAGGTGGTCGCGCCGTCGGCGCTCCGGCGCAGCCGCTCGAAGAAGTCGTCGTAGGCCTCGGCGGCGATCTCGCTCTCGCGCCGCTGCTCGCCGTCGAGGGTCACGTAGAGGCTGATCCGGTGGATGCCGTGCTCCTCCGCGAGCTCCTCCGGCAGGTACGCGGTCGTATCCGTGACCACGGCGGTGTTGGCGGCGTCCGACCCCACTTGGGGGGTTCTTATCAGGTCTAAGCTCCGCCTCGATGGGCAAGACCCTGGTCACCGGAGCGAGCGGCTTCCTCGGCTCGCATCTCGTTCGCGCGCTCGCGGAGCGCGGCGACGACCTCCGCCTGCTCGCCCGGCGGAGCTCCTCGCTGGAGCCGCTCGAGGGGATCGAGTTCGAGCGCTCGACCGGTGACGTCACCGACCGGCGCGCCGTCCGCCGGGCGATGGCGGGGGTCGATCGCGTCTTTCACGTCGCCGGGCGGACCTCGCTGCGAGCGCAGGATCGCGAGGCCGTCTTCGCCACCAACCTGCGCGGCGCTCGGATCGTCTTCGAGGAGGCGCTCGCGGTCGGGGTCGAGCGGCTCGTCCACACGTCGACCGCCGGCGCGATCGGGGTCGCGAAGCCGAAGGGCGCCGCCGACGAGTCGACCCCGTTCACGATCGGGCACCTCGGGCTCGCCTACGTCAACTCCAAGCACGAGGCCGAGCTGGAGGCGTTCCGGCTCGCCGCTCATGGGCTCCCCGTGGTGATCGTCAACCCGACCTTCGTGCTCGGCCCCGAGGACCCGAGCGGCACCTCGATGGGCCTCGTGCGGCGCTTCTGCCTCGGCCGGATCCCGGCCTACGTCGAGGGCGCGCTCAACATCGTCGACGTCCGCGACGTCGCCGCCGGGCACCTGCTCGCCGACGCCGCGGGCGGGCTCGGCGAGCGCTACATCCTCGCCGGTCGCAACTTCACCTTCGATCGCCTGTTCGCCGACCTCTCGCGGATCTCGGGGGTCGACCCGCCGCCGTTGAAGCTGCCGGCCGGGCTCGCGCTCGCGGGCGCCAAGACGGCCACCTGGCTCGGGCTCCCGGCCCCGTCGGCACCGGAGGAGATCGCCTCGGCGTCGCTGTGGTGGACCTACCGCAACGGGAAGGCCAAGCGCGAGCTCGGCTTCGACCCGAGGCCGCACGAGGAGACGCTCGAGGAGGCGGTCGCCTGGCAGCTCGAGCAGCTCGACGGGCGCCGGGCCGGCGGCGGCCCCGCCCGCGCGGCGCTCAAGGTCCTCGGTCGGTCGCTGCGGGTGCTGAGCGGATGATCGCCCTCTACCGCTGTCCGACCCCGACCAACGTCCTCTGCCCGTGCGGGGCGGTGGAGCGCCGGCTGCGCAGGCTCGGGCTCGAGCACGAGACCCGGCGGCTGCCGTACAGCCGCAGGCGGCGCCCCGAGATCGAGGAGATCACGCGCCAGCGCCGGGTGCCGGTCCTGGTCGACGGTGACGAGGTGATCCACGACTCGAAGCGAATCCTGGAGTACCTGGATTGGAAGTACTCGAAGAAGACCTGAGCGTGCTTTAGAATCAGTGGCGATGGAAACGCCGGACGCAGCAGTCACGATCACCGACGTGGCCGCGGAGAAGATCCGCGACCTCGTCGCCGCGAACGAGGGCGAGCAGGTCCTGCGGATCGCGGTCAAGGGCGGCGGTTGCTCCGGGTTCCAGTACGCGCTGGCACTCGACTCGGTCAAGGCCGACGACACCGTGTTCGAGCACAACGGTGTCGGCGTCGCCGTCGACAAGGTCAGCATGCAGTTCGTCTTCGGCTCCGAGGTCGACTTCGTCGACGGGCTCCAGGGCGCCGGGTTCACGGTCAACAACCCGAACGTCGTCGCCGCATGCGGGTGCGGCTCGAGCTTCCAGGTGCGCGAGGACGCGGCCGAGCAGGCCGCGGCCGTCTGAACCGGACCACCCGTTGCCCGTCGTCACGGCCTCTGGCCTGACGAAGCGGATCGGCGCCCGCACGCTGTTCTCGCAGCTCTCGATCAAGCTCGATCGGGGAGACCGGATGACGCTCTCGGGCCGCAACGGCAGCGGCAAGACGACCCTGCTTCGGGTGCTCGCCGGTGAGGCGAGCGCCGACGAGGGCACGATCTCGCTCGCCCGCGGGGCCAGGGTGGCGCTCCACGACCAGCGGCCGCCGCGCGGTGAGCTGACCCTGCGCGAATACGTCTCGAGCGGGCTCGATTGGATCCTCCGGATCGAGCGCGAGCTCGCCGAGCTCGAGGCGACGATGACCGAGGGCCCCTCCGACCAGGGCACCCTCGACGCCTACGCCGACGCGCAGGCGCGGCTCGAGCACGCCGGGGGATATCGCTGGCGCGACGGGGTGGTCGCCACCCTGCACGGGCTCGGCTTCGACGACTCCGAGCTCGACCGCTCGCTGGCGACCTTCTCCGGCGGCGAGCTGACCCGCGCCTCGCTCGCCAGGGCGCTGGCGTCGAAGCCGGACCTGCTGCTGCTCGACGAGCCGACCAACCACCTCGACATCGACTCGCTCGAGTGGCTCGAGGGCTATCTGCGCGAGGTCGACGCGGCGGTCGTCCTGGTCGCTCACGACCGCTGGTTCTTGGAGGCCGTCGGCACCTCGGTGCTCGAGCTCGAGGGTGGCCGCGGACGGTTCTTCGATGGATCCTGGCACGCGTGGCGCACCGAGCGCGCCCAGCGGGCGCTCGCCGAAGGCCGTGAGATCGAGCGCAGCGAGGCCGAGATCGCCCGCATGGAGCGCTTCGTCGAACGCTTCCGCTACAAGGCGACCAAGGCGCGCCAAGCCCAGTCGAAGCTGAAGCAGATCGAGCGCGTGCGCCGCTCGATGCCGACCTCCGACCCGGCCGACTCGCGGGCCCTCTCGTTCAGCTTCGGCGCCGCGGAGCGCTCCGGGCGGGTGGTGCTCGAGCTCGAGGACGCGACGATCCGGGCCGGCGACAGGGTGCTCGCCGAGGACGCCGACCTGTGGCTGGAGCGCGGCGAGCACGTCTGCCTGATCGGCCCCAACGGCTGCGGCAAGTCGACCCTGGTCTCGATGCTGACCGGAGAGCGCGAGCTGACCGCGGGCAGACTGCGGACCGGGCACAACGTCAACACCGGCTACCTGAAGCAGCACTCGGAGGCGCCGGCGAGCGCCACGGTCACGGTGCTCGCCCACGCCCAGCGCTCGACCGGGCTCTCGGAGGCGAAGACCCGGGCGCTGCTGGGACGGTTCATGTTCTCCGGCGAGGAGGTCTCGAAGCCGCTCGCGGGAATTTCAGGCGGCGAGGCCCAGAGGCTGGCGCTGGCGATCCTGGTCAGCTCGGACTCGAACCTGCTGGTGCTCGACGAGCCGACCAACCATCTCGACGCGGAGAGTCGCGAGGCGCTCGAGGACGCGCTGCGCTCGTTCGACGGCACGGTGCTGTTGGTCTCCCACGACCGCGCCCTGCTCGGGGCGGTCGGCAGCCGCACGGTCGTGTTCGAGGACGGCACCCTGCGCAGCCACCCGGGCGGCTGGGTCGAGTACCGCGCCGCCGAGGAGGCGAAGCGCGCGGCCGAGGCGCCGCCGGCGACGCCCAAGGGGCGGCCGGAGCGGTCCGGCGGGCCGAGCAAGAACCGCAAGGCGCTGATCGCGCGGCTGGAAGCCGAGGTCGAGCGCGCCGAGGCCGACCTGACCCGGCTCGAGGACGAGCTTGCCGAGCCCTCGCACTGGGTCGACGAGCGCAGCTCGAAGCGGGCGAGCCGTCGCCACGAGGCGGCGAAGAAGCGCCTGCGCGAGGCGGAGGCGGATTGGGAGCGGGCGGCGGAGGACGCCGGCTAGCCGGAGGCTCGGCCGGCCTCAGTCGACCTGCATCGGCGGGCTCGTCTGCGAGCCACCGGGAAGGATCCGCTGCGGCTCGGGGGCCGTGACGTCCTCGGGCTGCTCGATGCCGAGCAGCTCGCCGAGCTCGCCGCTCTCGAGCATCTCCTCGACGATGTCGCAGCCGCCGACCAGCTCGCCGTTGACGTAGAGCTGTGGGAAGGTCTGCCAGTCCGAGAGCTCGGTGGTCACCTCTCGCAGCGGCTGCAGGGCCGGGAGCACGTCGATCGCGCCGTAGTCGACCCCGAGCTGCTCGAGCACGCCGACGACCCGCATCGAGAAGCCGCAGCGGGGCGCGTCCGGAGTGCCCTTCATGAACAGGAGCACCGCGTTGCCGGCGATCGCGTCCTCGACCTGCTGCTTGAGCGCTGGATCGGCTGCCATGAGGCCAGGGTAGCGAAGGCCGGTGGGATACTCGCGCGATGCGGGTGGCGACGATCGGCGTTTACGGATTCACCGCGGATTCGTTCCTCGCCGCACTGCGCGAGGCCGACGTCGAGCTGGTCGCCGACGTGCGCCAGCGACGGGGTGTTCGCGGCAGCGAGTACGCGTGGGCGAACTCGAAGCGGCTGCAGGCGATGCTGGCCGAGGCCCGGATCGGGTACCGCCATCACCCCGAGCTCGCGCCGACCACCGAGCTGCGGCGGCTCCAGTACGCCGAGGACGACCGCCACGGGGTCGGCAAGCGCAACCGGGCTGAGCTGGCGCCCGAGTACGCCCGCCGTTACCTGACGGAGATCCTCGACCGGGTCGACCTCGGTGGGTTCGCCACCGGTCTCGGAGAGGGCAACGCGACGGCGCTGATGTGCGTCGAGCGCGATCCGCCCGCCTGCCACCGGTCGCTGATCGCCGGCCGCCTCGCCGCCGAGCACGGGGCGCGGATCGAGCACCTGTTGCCCTAGCCCGGAACCGACGTCCGGACCGAGAGCGCGTGGATCGAGCCGTCGTCGAAGCGCGGCTTGACCGCGGCGCGGACCAGCCGGTGCTGGTCGATCCGCGAGAGGCCCTCGAACTGGCTCGCGCTGACCACGGCGCGCAGATGATCGCCGCCGCCCTCGTCGATCACCTCGACCTCGGCGCCGGGGAGCGCCCGCTCGATCATCGACTCGAGCTCGGCCAGGTCGGCCATCAGCCGGCAACCCCCTGGCGCGAGGCGTCGACCATCTCGGCGACGGTGCAGAACTTGACCCGCGGGCGACCGTGCGGCTCGCCGGCGGCGACCTCGGCCCGGTCGATCGCCTGCCAGCCCAGATAGGTGACGTGATCGCCGGCGCGCTCATCGAGCAGCACTTCAATCGGCGCCACGTCCTCAGCTTCGCTTCCGGGCGTGCGCCGGCGCTCCGAAGGCTCGGGGATGCGCCCCGCCTCGAGGTCCTCGAGCATCGAGTTGACCGTGTCGAGGGCGTCCTTCTTGTTCGTCCCGATCACCCCGGAGGGGCCGCGCTTGATCCAGCCGACCGCGTAGTGGCCCGCGACCTGCTCGCCGCTCTCGGGATCGGTGACCCGGCCGGCGTCGTTCGGGATCAGGCCGCGCCCGTCGTCGAACGGGATCCCGTCGAGCCCGGCGCCGCGATAGCCGATCGAGCGCAGCACCAGACCGCACTCGATCGTCTCGCGCTCGCCGGTGTCGCGGGCGCGGATCGCACCCGAGTCGTCGCGGTAGAGCTCGTTGCGCCCGACGATCAGCCGCTCGACCCGACCCTCGCCCTCGATCGCGACCGGCGAGCAGCAGAAGCGCATCACGACGCGCTTCGGCTTGCCCTCGGACGGCCGCTCGGAGAAGCCGGCGAAGATCTCGACGTTGCGCCGGTGGGTCGGATCGCAGTCGTCGGACTCGAGGTACTCGCGGCTCGCCGGATCGAGCTCCATCTCCGCCGGTTCGATGACGATGTCGGCGTCGGTGAGCTCGCCGAGCTCGCGCACCTCGGGGTTGGTGAACGCCGCCTGGGCGGGGCCCCGGCGACCGAGGATCACGATCTCCTCGACCCCGGACGCGGCGAGCGCCTCGATCGCGTGATCTGCGGTGTCGGTGACGTCGAGCTCCCCCCGGGGCAGGGCGAGCATCCGGGCGACGTCGGCGGCGACGTTGCCGTTGCCGATCACGACGGCGCGCTTGATCGAGAGGTCGAAGTCGTGGTCGGCGAAGTCCGGGTGGGCGTTGTACCAGTTGACGAACTCCGTGGCCGCGTGCGAGCCGGGCAGGTCCTCGCCCGGGATCCCGAGCCGGCGGTCGGTGGCGGTCCCGTAGGCGGAGACCACGGCGTGATAGCGCTCCTCGAGCTCGGCGACGGTGACGTCGGCGCCGATGTCGACGTTGCCGAAGAACTGAAAGCCCTCGCGGGCCGCCGTCTTCTCGTACATGCGGATCACCGACTTGATCTTCGGGTGGTCGGGCGCGACGCCCGCGCGCACGAGCCCAAACGGGGTCGGCAGGCGGTCGAACATGTCGACCTCGACGCTGGTCCCCTCGCGCGCGAGCAGGTGCTCGGCGGCGTAGAACCCCGCCGGGCCGGAGCCGACGATGGCGACGCGAAGGGGATTCTCGGCGGTTCCCAGT
>DASPGZ010000140.1:0-5276 GCA_035620355.1 Solirubrobacterales bacterium
GCCGGAGAGCTCGCTGGTGAACGTGAACGAAGGCTTGGGGGTCAGGCTGAGGGAGGCGGGATCGATCGCGGCGTCGATCGTCTCGCCGTCGCGACGCACGACCAGCCGGGCGGCGAGCGTGGTCGCCGCGGGCACGTTCTCGGGCGAGCCGCGCAGGGTCGTGCCGCCGGGCGTGGGCGCGAAGGTCCGGGTGACGGTGGGCCTGAACTCCGGCGACGGGTCGGTGGTGCAGCGCCTGTGGTCGACCTCTAGGCAAAGGTCGTAGGGGACGAACCAAACCCGGCCGTGCTCGCCGCCGATGTAGACGCCGCGCTTGCCGAGCGCCGGCGAGCCGTTCAAGTCATTCCGATCGGCGCGCCCCGCCTTGCCCGGCGTGGTGTCGAACGACCAGCGGCGTCTGCCGGTCTCGGCGTCGAGCGCGTCGAGCACGCCGGTGGAGGAGCCGACGTAGACGATCTTGCCGGCGCCCTTCGGCGCCCGGCCGAGCACCGGCGAGGAGCGCACCGGATCGCCGGTGTCATAGCTCCACAGCTCGGTGCCGTCGGGCGCCACGGCGTAGATCGAGCCGTCGGCCGAGCCGATGTAGATCGCCTTCGTATTGCCGGCGGCGTCGGAGGCGAGCGCCGGCGAGCTGTAGATGTGGTCGGCGGTCGGGAAGGCCCAGCGCTCGGCACCGGTCGCCGGATCGAGCGCGTGCAGCGAGCGGTCGAACGAGCCGATGTAGACGGTGCCGTCGGAGCCGAGCGCCGGCGAGGAGGTCAGATAGCCGGGCGTGAACGTCTGCCAGCGCTGGTTGCCGGCCGGATCGAGCGAGAAGGCGTAGAAGTCGACCGAGCCCCAGTAGCTGTTGCCCTCGGCGTCGAACGCCGGCGTGGTCCAGACTGAGTTCGCCCGCTGGGTGACCCAGCGCTGCTCGCCCTCGGGCGTGAGCGAGAAGGCGCCGCCGCCGGTGTTGCCGACGTAGAGGTTCGAGTCGGGCCCGTAGGCGACGTTTCCCTCCCACCAGTTGACGAGCTGGCCGGTCGCCGGCGCCAGCGGCGTGCGGAAGGTCCAGCGGGTGCGCTTGGCGGCCGAGAGCTGCCTCGGCGTGCCGCGCAGCTGGTAGAGCGTCTCGTCGCCGGAGCCGATCGTGATCGGGAACTCGTCCTTGGGGCCGGCGCGCAGGCCGAGGGCGGCGGCCGCGTCGATGATCCCGCCGGTGCGAAAGCGCCACAGCTTCGAGCCGTCGCGTCCGAGCGCGTAGAAGTTGCCGTCGGCGGAGCCGACGTACACCCCGCCCCGGTCATCGATCACCGGGGTCGAGAAGATCCCGCGCTGGGTCGTGAACGACCACGGGCGCTCGCCGCGGTAGGCGCCGCGGATCTGGCTCTCGCCGGTGTTGCGAAGGTCGTGGCGCATCTCGGGCCACGGCGAGCCCTGAAGCAGCGGGCCGTCGGCGAGCGCCGGGCCGGGCGCGACAGAGCCGCCGGCAACCAGCGCCAGAGCCACGACCAGCACGGCGGCGAGTCCCCTCACGCGGCCACCGAGGCGGCGCCGGCGTACGCGTCGCCCTCGCGGCGCCAGACCCGGTCGCCGGTCGGCACCCCGGCCTCGCGCAGGGCCGAGGCGCTGGGCCGGTACCAGGTGGTCACCGGGATCTCGTCGACCACCGTGACCAGGTCCGGCCGCGCCTCCGGCTCCAGGGTCGCGAGCGCCGCCGAGAGCGCCTCTGCCTGGAGCCCGAACCCGGGCCGCAGGGTGATCGCGCCGACCGCGAGCGCGCGCCCGGTCCCCGGCTCGGCGAGCCCGTAGACGACCGCCAGATCGACCGCGTCGAGGTCGCCGAGCGCGTCGATGATCGGGAACGAGGCGACGTGCCCGTGGTCGGTGCGGATCAGGGCGCCGACGTGGTCGACCAGCCACAGGTCGCCGTCCTCGTCGGCGCGAAACAGGTCACCGGTCGCGAGCCAGGCGTCGTCGGGCTCGAACAGGCCGCGCAGCGGGCTCTCCGAGGTGGTGACAACACCGCGCAGGCGGCTGAGCAGCATCCCGACCTCGCCCGGGTCGCACTCGAGCGCGAACCCGTCGGCGCGTTCGCGCAGGCGTCCCGCGCCGACGTCGTAGGCCGCCAGCCGGACCTCGGCCGACCCGGGCAGCGGCCGGCCCTTGCAGCCCGGCTTCTCGCCGCTCAGGTTGACCAGGATCGCGTCGCCCTCGGTCGAGGCGTAGAACTCGAGCACGGTCGCCGGGTAGAAGCGCCGCGCGACGCGGCGCCAGAGGCCCCGGGGCATGCCGGCGCCGATGAACAGCCGGACCGGGTGGTGGTGCTCGCCCGGGTCCTCGGGAGCGTTGGCGATCTCCCGCAGCATCGTCCAGGTGTAGGAGGCGACCGTGATCCCGTAGCGCCGGACCTCGGCCCAGAAGGTCGCCGGGTCGAAGTCGCGGGCGATCGCCACCCGGGCGCCGCCGGCGATCGCGCCGCCCATGCTCATCAACAGCCCCGACGGGTGGTAGATCGGGGTCACGGCGTAGACGGTGTCCGCCTCCGAGAGCGCCGCCGCCGAGGCGGTGGCGAACGCGGACAGCGCCCAGCGCCCGTTGGTGAGCCGGTTGGCGCGGGTTCGCTCGCCCTCTCCGGTGAACAGGATGAAGGCGAGGTCGGCCGCCCGGCCCGGGTTGGCCTCGTACCAGGCCGGCAGCTCGACCCGGTCGGGGTCGATCCGCTCCATGTCGATCACCCCGGCGCCCAGGTCGCGCTCCTCCCCGCCGCCGCCGAGCACCAGCACCTCCGCGACGCCGGCCTCGCGGGCGCGCCGTGCGAGCTCGGGGTCGGCGACCACCCGGGTCACAGCGCCGAGCTCGGCCTCGCGGGCGACCGGGCCGTCGGGTCGCATCAACACCCCGACCGCCCCGAGCCGGTTCAGCGCCGCGACCACCGAGAGTCCGCTCGGCCGGGTGCTCATCAGCACCCCGACGTGCTCCCCCTGGCGGATCCCGAGCGAGACCAGGCCGCGGACGACGTTGTCGACCCGGCGCTTTACGGCCTCGTGCGAGTAGGCGCGGTCCTCGAACAAAAAGAACTCCGACTCCGGCGCCCGCCGCGCCTGCTCGTCGAGCAGCAGCCCGAGCGAGACGCGGGTTCGCGGCTCCAGCCGCCCCATGCGCGCGAGCCGGGGCAGCTGCCCGGTGACCTCCTCGGCCAGCGCCCGGACCCCGTTCGCGGTTCGCGACGCCGCCCCGGCCAGCGAGCGGACCAGGCCGCCGCCGACCCCGGCGGCGAGCTCGAGCCCGACCCCGACCCGGGTGCCGACGCCCGGGGCCTCGGGCTCCTCCTCGGCGTCGTAGACGCGGCGGATCGCGGGCGGCAGCTCGCCGTCCCCGGCCCGCCACCGCGCCCAGGCGGCGACCGCGGGCCAGGTGGTCGCGGTCGCCGCCGATCCGACCACGAGCCCGAAGTGCCCGACTCGGAGGGCGAGCTCGTAGACCTCGGCGCGTGGCGCGGCGCGGACGATCGCCCGCACCGCCGGCGCCGGCGCGATCTCGTCGACCTCGCCAACGACGGTCAGCACCGGCCGGGCGATGTCGGCGAGGGTGACCATGCGGTCCTCGATCACGAAGCCGCCCTGGAGCATCCGGTTGTGGGCGATGAACTGGCGCATGAAGTCGGCCACCGCCGGCCCGGGCCAGGCGACCCATCCCTCGCCCATCAGGAAGCGCCGCTGCCGCTCGCGCGGCAGCAGCGCCTCGCGGTCGTGGAGCTGGCGGACGAAGTCGAGCCGCTGGCGCAGGTCCTTGACCGGGTCGAGCAGGCGGAACCCGGTGCGGCTCATCCACGCGGGGACGTTGGTCCGGCCGAAGACCTCGGCGAGCGCGCCGGCCGCGGTCTCCGCGACCTCCTCGGGAATCCCCAGCGGCAGCGCGATCCGCGTGTCGACCGGGCTGCCGAAGGCGATCACCGAGTCGATCCCGTCGCCGCGGCGGAAGGCGGCCGCCTGGTAACAGAACATGCCCCCCTGCGAGTAGCCGCCGAGGTGGACGTCGGAGCCGGTCGCCCGGCGGACCAGGTCGATCGCCTCGGAGACGGCGACGACGTGGTCGGCGAGGTCGCGCTCGAGCCCACCCTCCTCGTGCTCGGGGGCGCCGAAGTCGACCACCCAGGGGTCGGCGCCCTCGCGGTGCAGGACCGAGACCGCGCTCGACGCCGGCGAGACGTCGTAGACGTCGGCCGAGAGCATCAGCGGCGGCACCAGCAGCGTCGGAGGCCCGGCCGCCTCGCTGGCGTAGTAGTGGCGCAGCCGGAAGACCGGGCGAGCCGCGGCGACCTCGAACGGCGACGGCTGCTCGTCGGTCTCGAGGCCGCCGAAGCGCGCGACCTCGAACGCGTTCTGTGCCGCGGCTCCCAGTCGCGACGCCGAGCTCAGGATGGGATCCGGGATCAGGCCGATGACGGCAAAACTACCGCGCACCCGCCCGATCAGCGACCGGTGCAGGCGCTTTCAGGCCCGTGGGAGTCGGGCATCACTCAGGTGGCCATGGCGAGCATCGCGACGTCGTCCGGGACCTGCTCCGCCTCGTACTCGTGCGCGAGGTGCTCGAGGCAGGCGGCCGGATCGCCGGGGGCGTCGGCGAAGGTGCGCTTGAGCCGCTCGAGCGCCGCCATCAGGTCGTCGCCACGGCGCTCGATCAGGCCGTCCGTGTAGAGCAGCAACAGGCTCCCGGCGGGGACCTCGACCCGGTCGGCCTGAAACCGGATTCCGTCCAGCACCCCGACCGGCGGCGATCCGCCACCGCGAAGCTCGACCACGCGCCCGTCCGGGTGCCGCAGCAGCCCCGGCGGATGGCCGGCGCGCACGTACTCGCCGGAGGCGTCGCCGGGGTCGTAGCGCAGGTGGAAGACCGTGGTCATCTCGGGCCGGTCGGCCTCCTTGATCAGGCTGTCGAGGCGCTCCATCGCCTGCGCCGGCCGGTGCCCATTGGCGATCAGCCCCCGCAACGCCGGCCGGATCCTGCCCATCACCGAGGCGGCGCGGATCCCGCGGCCGGCGACGTCGCCGATCGTCAACCCGATCGTGCCGTCGTCGCTGCGGACCACCTCGTACCAGTCGCCGCCGACCTCGAGCCCCGGGGCCGCGGGCTCGTAACGGGCCGCGAACCGCAAACCCTCCACCTCGGGCAGCGACTCGGGCAGCAGCGAGCGCTGCAGGATCACCGCCGCCTCGTGCTCGCGGCGGAAGAGCATCGAGTTGTCGATCGCGAGCGCCGCCCGCCGGGCCAGGTCCTCGGCCAGGTCGAGGTCG
>DASPGZ010000141.1:0-6999 GCA_035620355.1 Solirubrobacterales bacterium
GCCGGAGACGCCGTCGTCGATCTGCAGCGGGATCCCGCCGACGTCGCCGCCGATCGTCGGGCGTCCCTTCCACAGCGCCTCCGAGACGGTCAGCCCGAAGCCCTCGCGGATCGACTTCTGCATGCAGATGTCGGCCTGCGACTGGAACGCGTTGACCTCGATCGCGCCGACGTTGTTGAGGTTGTTGAGGATCTTGATGTCGGGGTCGCCGTCGGCGTGGCGGAAGGTGCGGTGAAAGAAGTCCCAGCCCTCGGGATCGTCGGTCGCCATCGATCCGACCAGGGCGAGCTGCGCGTCGGGGATCGACTCGCGCACCTGGCGGTAGGCGTCGATCACGCCCATCGGGTCCTTCCACGGATCGAAGCGCGAGACCTGGCAGATCAGCGGCCGGTCGGTGTCGATCCCGAACTGCTCGCAGACGAAGGCCGCGTCCTCGGGCGAGAGCGCCATGTTCTTCGGCGAGAGCGGGTCGATCGCCGGCGGGACGATCCTCAGCAGCCCGCCGTTGAGCCCCTCGGGCACGTACTGCTGCAGGTGCCAGACCGAGGCGTCGTAGCCGGTGATCAGCGGCTTCAGCCGATCGATCGTCGAGGGATTCGGGGCCGAGAGGTCGATGTGGCAGCGCCAGATCCAATTGCGGCCGTGGTCGCCCGCGTGCTGCTTGAACCCGGCCGGCTGCGGGTCGTGGACGATGATCGCGTCCCACTCGCCCTCGAGCGACTGCGCGTTCATCACGTTGTAGGCCTCGAACACCTCCCACTGCTGGTCGGAGATCGCCTGCGGATCGCCCTGGAGCGAGTTGTGCATCAGCTTGGTGACGTTGAAGAACTCCTCCTGGCCCGAGATCACCTGCCAGTGGCAGTCGAGGCCGACGTCGCGCATCAGCGGGACCATCGTGTAGAGGATCTCCGAGACGCCGCCGCCGAACGCGGTCGCGCTCACGTGCAGCACCGACCTGCCCTTGAGCGGCTCGGCGAGCTCGCGGATCTGCTCGATCAGGCCGCGCCCGCAGATGTGGGTGTAGTCCGCGAGGGACTTCTGGCCGACTGGAACCTCTTGGAGCACAGCGCGGCAGGGTAAACGACGGCCGCCCTCGGCCTCGACGCGAGGCGCAGAGGGTCCGGCTAGGGAGCCTCGCCGGTGGAGCGCTCGACCTCGGTCGGGCGCTCGCCCAGGGTGACCTGCACCTGCTCGGTGTCGCCGTCGCGGACGATGTCGAGCGTCACCTCGTCGCCCGGGTTGAGGCGCGAGACGATCCGCGGCAGGTCGGCGTTGTCGGTGATCTGCTCGTCGTTGACGGCGGTGATCACGTCGCCGCCGGCGGTCACCTGGCGGCCCTGGAAGCGGATCTCCTCGTCGCCCGCCTGGAGGCCGGCGTCGTCGGCCGGCGAGCCCGGGACGACCTCGGCCACCAGCGCCCCGGTCTCGGCGTCGATGCCGAGCCGCTCGGCGAGCTGCGGGTAGAGCGGCTGGGTGGTGACGCCGGCGTAGGCGTAGGCGACCTCGCCGTTGTCGCGAAGCTGGTCGACCGAGCGCTCGGCGAGGTCGATCGGGACCGCGAAGCCGACCCCCTCGCTGCCGCCGGAGGAGGTCTGGATCTGCTGGTTGATCCCGACTACCTCGCCGGAGCCGTTGAGCAGCGGGCCGCCAGAGTTGCCGGGGTTGATCGAGGCGTCGGTCTGCAGGGCGCCGTCGATCCCGAAGCTGGTCAGCGACTCGATCGAGCGGTTGTCCGCGGAGACCACCCCTACCGAGAGCGACTGGTTCTGCCCGAACGGGCTCCCGATCGCAGCCACCTCGTCGCCGACGGCGACGTCGGTCTCCGAGCCGAGCGGCAGCGGCTGCAGGTCGAGACCCTCGGGGTCGACCTTGAGCAGGGCGACGTCGGCGAACGGATCGAAGCCGACGATCTCGGCCTCGACCTGGTTGCGATCGGCGAACTGGATGAAGGTCTCGGTCGCCTCGTGCAGCGGCCGGGTCGGGCTGCCGGTGGTCGCGGCGTCGGTGACCACGTGGGCGTTGGTGAGGATCTCGCCGTCGTCGGAGATCACGAAGCCCGACCCCTGGCCGCCGCCGCCACCGCCGCCGCCGAAGACGGCCGGGCCGGTGTCGCCGAAGACCGAGATCACCGTGACCACCCCGGGGGAGACGGCCTCGTAGATCGCGCTGGCGTCGAAGGCGCCGTCCTCGGCCTCGATCACGACCCGCTGCGAGCCGTCGTCCTCGGCGGTCGTGGTCGAGGAGGCAGCGGTGACCGTGGTCGTCTCGTCGCCGTTCGAGCCGCAGCCCACGGCGATCGCGGCGGTCGCGACCAGGGCAACCAGCGCGGCGAGCGGCCGCGCGAGCCAGGTCACGCCGCCGCCGGCAGCTCGAGCTCGAACTCGGTGCGCCCGCTGGGGGCGCCGAGCGTCAGCGAGCCGTCCATCCGCAGCGCCAGCTCGCGGGCGATCGCCAGACCGAGACCGGAGCCGGAGACCTCGTCGGCGGTGTAGAAGCGCTCGAAGATCCGCTCGCGGGCGCGCGGGTCGATGCCCGGGCCGTCGTCGCTGACCCGGACGCTCGCGGAGCCGTTACCGGCGGCTGATTTCGTCCCTACCTCGATCGCGGTTCCCTCCGGCGTGTGGGTGAGCGCGTTGTCGATCAGGATACGCATGATCTGAGCCACCCTCTCCGGGTCGGCCGTGGCGGCGCCCTGCGCGCCCCCCTCGATCGTGATCTCCGAGCCGTGGCGATCGGCGGTCGGCCCGAACTCGGCGACGACCCTGCGGGCGACCTCGGCCAGGTCGACGCGCTCGCGCCGGATCTGAATCGCGTCGGCGTCGAGCTTCGAGAGGTCGAGCAGGTCGACGGTGAGCTTGGTCAGCCGCTCGACCTGAGCCCGCATCTCGCCGACGAACTCGGCCCGCGACTCCGGGTCGGGATCCTCGTCGGCGAGCAGCTCGACGAACCCTGCGAGCGAGAAGATCGGCGTCCGCAGCTCGTGCGACGCGTTGGCGATGAACTCCTTGCGAGCGCTGTCGAGGACCGCGAGGCGCTTCTGCATCTCGTTGAAGCTGACCGCGAGCTGGCCGACCTCGTCATTGGAGTCGACCGGGATCGGGTCGCTGAAGTCGCCGTGGGCGACCTTGACCGCGGCGCGCTCGAGTCGGCGCAGCCGCCGGGCGTGGACCCCGGCGACGACCCAGCCGGCTCCCAGCGCCGCGAGCAGGGCGATCATCCCGGCGATCAGGATCTGGCGCCGGATCAGGGCGACGTTGTCGTCGACGTCGCCGAGGTCGGTGGAGAAGACCGCGGCCCAGCGAGGCTCGCCCCCGGCCGGGAGCGGCAGCGCCGTCTCGCCCACGCGGTCGCCCTCCGATCCCTCGACCGCGCTGGCGACGGTGCCGCGAAGCGCGGGCGTCGCGGCGACCGGGTACTCGACCGCCGATCGCACCAGCTGCGAGTCGGCGATCACGACCGGTGGCTCCGTCGCGCCGCCGACCACGGTCACCCGCGAACCGGTGCGCTGGCCGACCTGGCGCAGGAGCGCCCGCAGGCGCGGGCCCGAGGCTCCGGCCTCCAGGGCCGCCGTCAGCCGGTCGGTCTCCGCGCCCGCCACCCGCTCGAGCCGCTGCAGGCGCTCCGCGGTCAGGCTCGAGCGCAGCTGCGGGACCACGTAGAGGTAGATGAACCCGACCGCCGCCGCGGTGATCACGAAGAACACCAGCGCCAGTTTGTTCCTGACGCTGTTCAAGGCTGGTCGCGGAAGCGGTAGCCCACGCCCCGGACCGTGAGCAGGTACTCGGGCTCGCGCGGCTCCCGCTCGATCTTCTCCCGCAGGTGGCGGATGTGGACGTCGATCGTCCGCGGGTCGCGATAGGCCGAGTCGCCCCAGACCTGTTCGAGCAGTTCCTCGCGGGTCATCGCCCGCCCCGGCGCCGCCGCCAGCGAGGCGAGCAACTCGAACTCGACGTAGGTGAGCTGCGCCTGATCGCCGTGGGCGCCGACCGCGCGGCGGTCGAAGTCGATCTCGATCGCCCCGATCACGATCGGCTCCTGGACGTCGGGCGAGCGCAGCATCTCCGAGCGCCTCAGCGCCGCCTTCACCCGGCTGCGGAACTCGCGCACCGAGAACGGCTTGGTGATGTAGTCGTCGGCGCCCATCTCGAGCCCGAGCACCTTGTCGCCCTCGTCGTCCTTGGCGCTGAGCATGATGATCGGCACCTGGCTGCGGCTGCGCAGGCGGCGGCAGACCTCGATCCCGTCGAGCTTCGGCAGCATGATGTCGAGCACCACGAGGTCGAACCGGTGCTCGGCGAAGCGATCCAGGGCCTCGCGGCCGTCCCGGGCCGAGACCACCTCGTAGCCGTCCTTGCGCAGGGGGTAGGCGAGCAGGGTCTGCACGGAGTGCTCGTCGTCGACGAGCAGGATCCGAGCCGATCTCTCCGCCGCGGCCGAACCGCCGGAAGCCATGCAGGGAAGCGTAATCGCGGGCCGCCCGCGCTCCCGGTCGCCAAGATGCAGGCGGGCATCCGACGCCTGCACCTGTTGATCGATCTTCGCCTCTATCGCCTCTCGTTCATCCCCGCGCTGCTCGCGGTGGTGATCGCGATGTTCTCGCTCGAGGGGGTGCCGGATGCGCTCCAGCCGGTCGATCCGCCGACCACGTTCGAGGGCGACCGCGCCGCCGGGGTCGCCCGCCAGATCGCCTCGGCGGCCCCCGACCGGACGCCGGGCAGCGCCGGCGACGAGGCGATCGCCGATCTCGTCCGCAGCCGCTTCGACGAGGTCCCGGCCGGCGCGGTCTCGGAGCAGACGCTCGAGGGCACCCACGACGGCGAGCAGGTCGCGCTTCGCAACGTCCTGCTGACGCTGCCGGGCGAGGCCGGCGAGACGATCGTCGTCACCGCCGGCCGCGACTCGGCCCGCGGCGCCGGCGCGGCGACCAGCGCCGCGGCCACCGGGATCCTGGTCGAGCTCGCGAACGCGCTTCGCGTCAGCCACGAGAAGACCTACGTGCTCGCGTCGACCAGCGGCTCGAGCGTCGGCGCCGACGGCATCCGCGCCCTGATCGACAACCTCCCGGAGCGGGACTCGATCGAGGCGGTGATCGTGATCTCACAGCCGGGCGCCGAGGATCGCCGGCCACCGTACGTGGTCGCGACCTCCGACGCCGAGACGAGCCCGAACGCGCAGCTGGTCCGCACCGCCGAGGGCACGGTCGGGATCCAGGCCGCGGCGACCACCCCGACCGAGGGCGCCTTCACCCAGCTGGCAAGGCTCGCGGTGCCGTCGGGGATCGGCGACCAGGCGCCGTTGATCGGTGACGGCATCGACGCCGTCGCGATCTCGTCGGCGGGGGAGCGCCCGCTCGCCGGCGAGCAGGCCGAGGCGCTCTCCGGCGCCAGCGTCGACCAGTTCGGGCGCGCGATCCAATCGGCCGTCGACGCGCTCGACGATGCCGTCGAAGCCCCCGTCCACGGGCCCGGCGCATATCTGGAGCTGGGCGAGAACCTGCTTCCGGGCTGGGCCCTGGCGCTGCTCGCGGCGACCCTGATCCTGCCGGCGCTAGTCGCGGCCGTCGACGCCTGCGCGCGCGCCGCCCGCCGCGAGCTCGGGATCGGGACCGCGTTCGCATGGGGCGCCGCGCGCAGCCTGCCGCTGATCGGCGGGCTGGCGGCGCTTTACGCCCTGGCGCTGGTGGGTGCGATCCCGAGGCCGCCGTTCCCGTTCGACCCCGGCCTGTACGAGCTCGGCGCGCGGGCCGTGATCTCGTTCGTGATCATGCTCGCGGCCGTCGCCGCCACAGCCTGGTTCCTGCGCTCGCCGCTCGCCGCGCGGCGGGCTCCCGAGGTCGCGCCGAGCGCACTCGGCGCGCTCGCGGCGCTGTCCTGCGCCCTGATCTGGCTCGTCAACCCCTACCTGGCGCTGTTCGCCGCGCCGGCGGCACACGTCTGGGTGCTCGCCTCGAGCGACCGTCTGCGCGGTCCGCTGCCGGTCTCCGCCGGAGCCGCCCTGGCCTGCGTGCTGCCGGTCGCGGCGCTGCTCGCGGTCGCGGAGGCACTCGGGCTCGGGATCGACGCGCCCTGGACCTTCACCCTGATGGTCGCCGACGGACAGATAGGCCTGCTGACCATGGTCGCGGCGGCGTTCCTGGCCGGAACGTTGATCGCGCTCGTTGCGCTCGCTTTTCGGCGTCGGGGCTCGCGAGCGCCCGCGGATGCGCAAGAGTCCTCAACCGATGTCTAGTGGAATACCCCCAGACGACGACTGGGGCGCAACCCGCGGGGATCGGACGAGTGTCGAGATGGACGAACAACCGATCGTGCCCGGGCACCGGAACGCCGATCTGAGGGATGTGGAAGCAGCGCGGGTTAGCGCCATCGGCGAAGGCCGCGAACCGAGCCAGGGAAGGCTGAGGGAGTTGAAGCGAGAGATCGAACTCCAGCGCTACGCCGTCGACTCCGCGGCCGTCGCCGACGCGATCCTGAGCAAGCTGCGGCTGGTCAAGCAGGGCCGCGAGGCGCTCTCCGGTGACCCAGCTGATCGAAGCCCCGCGGCGGTCGCCCGCCTGCGGGCCCGCTGAACACGACGCCGCCGCCGTCGGCCACCGCGCCGATCACCCAGAGGTCCGAGCCGACCAGCTCGCGCGCCCGGTCGAGGTCGTCCGGGGCGAGCGCGGCCAGCAGCTCGTAGTCCTCGCCGCCCGCGGCCGCGAGGTCGAGCGGGTCGAGGCCCGCTCTCCGGGCCAGCTCGGCGACCCCCGCCTGGACCCGGAGCTGGCTCAGGTCGATCTCGAGCCCGACCCCGCCCGCCGCCGCCAGGTGACCGGCGTCGGCGCCGAGCCCGTCGGAGATGTCGATCATCGCCGTCGCGCCGGCCTCGGCCAGCGCCCACCCGGCGGCCAGCCGCGGCTCCGGCTCGAGCTGGCGGGCGCGCAGGGCGGCGGCGAGTGTCTCGTCGAGGCCCTCGGCGAGCTCCGGCCGCTCCAGCAGCGCGAGGCCCGCGGCCGCCCCGCCG
>DASPGZ010000142.1:0-2376 GCA_035620355.1 Solirubrobacterales bacterium
CGGGAGTGCGGCTCGACGCGCTACGCGGCGCGGGGGCCGAGCGTGACCGGGAGGGTGCGGAGCTGGTTCACGAACGGGGAGACGGCGTACTCCGGGCGGTCGGCGAGCTCCATCTCGGGGTAGCGCTTGAGCGTCTCTGAGAACAGGATCCGCAGCTCGAGCCGCGCCAGCGCCGCGCCGAGGCAGAAGTGGCGGCCGCCGGCGCCGAACGCCTGGTGCTCGGGGTTGCGGGTGACGTCGAAGCGGTCCGGGTCGGCGTAACGCGACTCGTCGCGGTTCGACGACACGTACCACATCACCACCTTGTCGCCCTCGGCGATCTGTGTGCCGTTGAGCTCGACGTCGCTGTTGGCGGTGCGGCGGAAGTGGGCGAACGCCGGGAACATCCGCAGCGACTCCTCGACCATGCTCGGGATCAGCTCCGGGTCGGCGACCACCTTCGCCCGCTCCTCGGGGTTCTCGATCAGAGCCCGCATCCCGGAGCAGTAGGTGGCCTTGGTGCTGTCGTTGCCCGCCGCCATCAGCAGGAAGAAGCCCATGACGATCTCGTGCTCGGCGAGCGTCTCGCCGTCGACCTCGGCGTGCACGAGCACGCTGGTCAGGTCCTCGGTCGGGGTCTCGCGGCGCTCCTCGATCAGCTTCCGGCAGCGCTCGAAGATCTCGGGCACATCCTCCTGCATGATCAGCTCGGTGTCCTCGGGGCCCTCGCGCTCGCCGGCGCCGAGGGTGTTGTTCATCAGCCGCGCCCAGACGATGTCGTCCTCCGGCGGGATCCCCATGAAGCTGCCGATCACCCGCGCGACCACGGGCTGGGCGACCTCGTCGACCAG
Organism: Solirubrobacterales bacterium; assembly: GCA_035620355.1. Lineage (GTDB taxonomy): Bacteria > Actinomycetota > Thermoleophilia > Solirubrobacterales > 70-9 > WHSW01. The sequence continues at coordinate 831 of DASPGZ010000142.1, forward strand.
GTCACAGCTCTCGCGCCCGTCGAGCCGGTCGAGCACCTCGACCGTGATCGCGCGGATCGCGTCCTCGTGCTCGGCGATCCGCTTCGGGGTGAAGCCGCGCTGGAACAGCGCCTTGAGCCGGTCGTGCTTGGGCGGGTCCATGCCGATGAACATCGCCTGGATCAGCTCGAGCGGGATGACGGCGTTGGTGAGCGCCGTGATCCCGCCGCGCTCGGACGAGTACGTCCGCCAGTCGCGGCTGACCGCGTGCACGTCGTCGGCGAGGGTGATCGACCAGAAGCCGTCCTCGTCGGGGTAGTCGGGGATCTCCGACGACCAGTGGACCGGGCACTCGGAGCGCATGCGCTCGAACAGCTCGTGCGGCGGGCCCTGCTCCCAGTGCTCGCGGGAGCCGACGAGGGTCTCGTCGAGCGGCCGCTCAGCCACGGAGACCCCCGGTCACGCCGGCGCCTGCTCCTGGTCTGCGGATCCCGGGATCACCTCGGTCACCCTACCGCCGGGCAGGCGCACGAGCGCGACGACGAAGGCGAGCGCCATCGCCACCGCCATCCCGTAGAAGACGGTGCGGCTGGAGAGGGCGAAGTCCGCCTGCACGTCCTTGAACACCTCCTGCGCCCGGGCGCCGGCGTGCTCGCCGAACCCGCCGGACGCCCCGCCGCCGCCCGACTGGCTCAGCGCGTCGGCGATCTCGTCGGCCTTCTCGGCGGGCACGCCGAGCCCCGTGAGCGAGTCCTCGAGCCGCGACTTGAGGTCGAGGATCAGGATCGTCCCGAGCACCGCGAGCCCGAGGCTGCCGCCGAAGTTGCGCACCGTCTGGGTGACCCCGGTGACCTCGCCGTAGCTGGTCTGCGGGGCGCGGTTGACCGCGTCGGTGCTCGCCGGGCCGAGCACCAGGCCGGTGCCGGCGCCGGCGACGACCACCCAGTACCACTGGGTGTCGAAGTCGAGGTCGGGGAGCTGGCGGGCCCAGAGGAAGTAGCCGACCGCGGCGATCGCGCAGCCGGCGACCACCGAGGGACGGGCGCCGCGCCGGTCGAGTATCCGCCCGCCGAACTGCGAGGCGACGGCGAAGCCGCCGAAGAAGGTGAGCAGGTAGAGGCCCGCGTTCGAGGGATCCTCGCCGAGCGAGAGCTGCGCGTACTCGCTCGCGAACAGGAACATCGGCAGGAAGGCGATCGAGAGCAGGAAGAGCACCGCGCAGTCGACGGCGAAGGCGCGGCTGGCGAAGATCCGGAGCTGGATCAGCGGCTGCGGCGTGGCGAGCTCGACCTTGACGAAGGCGGCGAGCAGCGCCAGCCCGACCACGATCGTGCCCCTGGTGGCGGGGTCGTCCCAGCCCCAGGTGCTGGACTGCTGCAGGCCGAGCACCGCGAGTCCCATGCCGGCGGAGACGAGAATCGCGCCGCGCAGGTCGAGCGGCGACGGCCGGCGGGTGTCGTCGGGCTTCGCGCGCAGCGTGAGGAAGATCGCGATGATCGCGACCGGGACGTTGACCCAGAAGATCGCCCGCCAGGTCCATTCGCTCAGGTAGCCGCCGGCGAGCGGG